>JBGATZ010000335.1:0-5606 GCA_044228905.1 Cyclobacteriaceae bacterium
GTTAATTCACAAACGATCAAAACAGAAATTTCAAAGATTGCTTCGGTTCAGTCAGTTTCACTTTCTTCAGGTAGCCCTGGGCTCGGTGCTCCAACTACCATGGTGCACGAGACTGCTCACAATGACAGTACAGAAGTAGCACAGCTTTTTATCGATGACCAGTTCATTCCAAACTTTGGGCTACAACTGATAGCAGGAGGAAATTTTAGCAACGAGAATTTCTCCATTGAAAAGGGGATTATTGTTAACGAGGAATTTCTGAAAGCATTTAAGATATCGAATGCGGAGAGTGCGATTGGTGAGAGTTATAAAGTAGAAGGCAAAGAATTGAAAGTAATTGGAGTTGTTAAAAATTTTCACTTTTCATCGTTACTTGTACCCATCGAGCCATTCTTCTTCCGCATTAATCCGGATGAGTTTCAGTTGGCTAATGTGAAAATCGTATCAGACGACACCTATGCATCTATAACAGCTATTGAAAAAGTTTGGAAGGAGTTAGGACAAGACCAGAAACTGGAAGCGCGCTTCTTTGATGACGAAATCGATCAGGCCTATGCATTTTATGAAACACTGCTTAAGATTATTGGGTTCCTGGGACTACTCGCGCTTTCGATTTCTCTGCTTGGGTTACTGGGAATGGTTGTCTACACCTCCGAAAACAGGACGAAGGAAGTGGGTATCCGTAAAGTAATGGGTGCGAGTGTCTGGAATATCACCTATTTACTTTCAAAAGAATACTTGCGATTGATGATCATTGCTTCAGTGCTCATCCTTCCGATAGCTGTTCTCTTTATGGACAAGCTATTGTCTTCACAACAATATTACAGCGTTACTCTCAATGTCTGGGACATCCTGCTCAGCGTAATTATCCTCATGGCATTCGGGCTAAGCACAATCGCTTCACAGACGTTTAAAACGGCCTCTGCTAATCCTGCTGAGACGTTGAAGTGTGAGTAGTATTTCAGGTATTTTTTGACATCTTTTGTTTGCCATCGTTTGCTGTAAAATACTCCTGAAATCATAGGGAAAACAGCAACATTAGCAGGTACACATCGTACATATCAATAACAATTCAATGTATTGTAACACGGATGTTCGGCTTCCGCATGGCATCGTTTTTATAATACAGATAGTACGATCTACATTAGCAGATCATTGACAACCAACTCATGGAAACCGCTTCAGACAGTAAAAAGAAAATCCTCGTAGTAGGCGGGGGTTTTGCCGGATTGAACTTTGTTGAGCAACTCTACAACAACAAGCATTACGAAGTAACGCTGATCGACAAAAACAATTACAATTACTTCACGCCATTACTTTACCAGGTAGCTACCAGTTTCCTGGAACCATCAAGTATCAGTTATCCATTCAGAAAATTATTGAGGAAAAAAGAAATCCGCTTCCGGATGTCGGAGGTAGTGGGTGTAGACACGCAAAATCAAAAAGTGATACTGAATGATGGAGAATTGTCATATGATCATTTGGTTTTTGCTGCCGGGACAAAAACAAATTTCTTTGGCAACGAAAGCATCAGGAAAAATGCTTTGTCATTGAAAGGAATTGATGATGCCTTGTACATGCGTAATCAGTTGATGAAAACCATGGAAAGCGCTGTATTGGAAACGGATCCTGTTAAGCGTAAAAAGTTACTAACCATTGTTATTGCTGGTGGCGGACCAACTGGTGTGGAGGTAGCGGGTATGCTGGCTGAAATGAAGAAGTACATTGTGGGCAAAGATTATCCTGAACTGAAGGGCTCCGATGGAGATATTCATGTTGTGGATGGAATGCCGGTTTTACTTGCACCCATGAGTGATAAAACACACAAGGAAACTTTTGAGATCCTGACCAATTATGGTGTAAAAGTAAAACTGAACACCCGGGTGGAGAGTTATGAAAATGGAGAAGTGAAATTATCCGATGGAACAGTCATTGAAAGCAACACATTATTATGGGCTGCCGGAGTAACCTCCCATACATTCAGCGGCATTCCTGAAACCAGTTTAGGAGTTGGTAAACGAATGATCACTGACGAATTCAATAAAGTAAAAGGTCTGAATAACGTTTATGCCATTGGTGATATCAGTGTACAAGAAACAGATCCTGTTTATCCGAAAGGACATCCGCAATTGGCACAACCAGCCATTCAGCAGGGAAAAACATTAGGCAAAAACCTATCGTTGCTGGCAAAAGGAAAAGCAATGAAGCCTTTCAAATATTTTGACCGTGGTGATATGGCCATCATTGGACGCAATCATGCAGTGGCTGATCTGCTCAAACATAAATTACACTTAAAAGGATTTTTAGGATTGATGGCCTGGTTGTTTATTCACTTAGTGTCTTTGGTGAATTACAATAACAAGATCAAAACATTTTACAGCTGGACCATCTCTTACTTAACCAGAGATCAGGCATTGCGAATGATTTTCAGATCGGGGAATAGGGGGAATTAAAAAGGTTTGCAGTGTGCGCTTTCTACTGCTTTTGAAACAAACACACCCAAAGCCAATCAGTTACTTCGATTTTATCACCATCCTTCCATTTTAAAGGAAACCACTTTAATTCATTAGTCCCAATGTGTTTTCTGGTTATCTCTTCGATAACCTTCTTGGGATGAGTTTTGTCAGAATCAAATACGCCCAAAAAGAGTGAATATAGCCTCACCTTTTTTGATTGGTCGAAATATTTCAATTTTGCTTTTATCTCACCTTTTGAGTTAAGGTTCTTAATCTTATCTATATCATTTAGGTATTTTATTATTGCATCCGTCCGTTTTTTCCTTGAGCCACGTTTTCCTGTCGCAATATCAGGTGTAAATTTGTCTGCTCTTTTAAGTTCGATCAAGGATAGTCCTTCAGAGTATTTAGCTTTACCTTGATCGTCATAATCAAACCTAATTGTAACCAAGTCGACTCTTTTGTTTTTTTACCATTTGAAAAACTTTCTTTCAATGAATCAAATGATATTTCTCTATCAATCTGATAACGTCTCGGTTTTCCATCAAATAAAACTCCTGTTTGTGAATGAAGAGTTTATAAATTCTTGGGCTATGGCTGCACCAACCGTAGTCTCAAGCGCTAGTTCAATACCAGGTCCTTGGTTTACACTTTGAAGCCTCTCTCTAAGTTCTATCGTGTCACTTTGACCGAGTCCCCATATGCCATAGTCGATATGTAATTTCCGAATTGCACGAAGACTCAATTCTAAAAATATATCAGACCAGATGTATTGTTTCTCGCTCATAGATTAATATGGCCGCTGATAAATATGCACTTGAAGTGCTTTCTACATTAAATAAATTAACTCAACCCCAATACCTTATTCGTTCTCTTTCGTGTTGTCTGAACTAACACTTCATCTTTCGCCAATGCTACACCAAATGAAGGTGACATCTCTTTCAGCTTCGCCTGCCATGCTTCCGACTTACTTTCTTTCTTAAAACACTTTGGTAAAATGCTAAACATAATCGCTGCTGCTGTCGATGCACCAGGTGACGCACCAAGCAATGCAGCTACACTTCCATCTGCTGCTACTACCGCTTCAGTCCCAAATTCCAGTTTGCCTCTTACGCCTTCGTCTTTCTTAATTACCTGCACACGCTGACCAGCTTGTTTCAATTCCCAATCGCCTTTCTTGGCTGCGGGCACATATTCTTTCAATGCTTCTACGCGATCTTCATGCGAGAGGCGAACTTGTTCAATCAGATATTTTGTCAACGGAACATTTCTCAAGCCGGCCGATATCATTGGCAAAACATTATCAATACGAAATGATTTTGCTAGATCCAGTCTTGAACCAGTTTTCAAAAACTTCGTGGAGAATCCGGCAAACGGTCCGAACAATAGTTCTTTCTTGCCATCAATCACACGTGTATCCACGTGTGGCACTGACATTGGAGGCGCACCTACCGAAGCTTTGCCATACACTTTTGCATTGTGTTGTTTGATCAGTTCTTCATTATTGCACTTCAGCCAAAGTCCGCTTACCGGAAATCCGCCATAACCTTTACGCTCTTTGATCTCCGCATCTTTCAACAAAGGCAATGTTGCACCGCCTGCTCCGATGAAAACAAATTTCGTAAGGCAATCTTCATCTTCTCCGGTAATTACATTTTTTGTTTCCACGATCCATCCACCTTTGCTATACGGATCGATGTCCTCCACTTCAATGTTATAATGAACAGTCACGCCCGGCATGGACGCTAGCTTATCAATCATCTGTCTCGTGAGCGAACCGAAATTCACATCGGTGCCCATTGCCATACTGGTAGCCGCTACCGGAGTTTTCGCATCGCGTTTATTCATAATGAGCGGAGCCCATTCTTTCACGAGGTCGCGATCTTCCGTGTACTGCATTCCTTTAAACAGATTCGTATTAGTCAACAACTCATGACGCTTCTTCAGGTATTCAATATTTTCTTTTCCCCACACAAAACTCATGTGCGGTATGGGTCGAATGAATGTCTTCGGATCTTTTACATAACCTTTCTCAACGAGGTATGCCCAGAACTCACGCGACACTTCATAGTCCTGACAAATCTTTAGCGCCTTTGAAATGTCGATGCTGCCATCAGCCTTTTGAGGAGTATAGTTCAGCTCACAAAAAGCAGAGTGACCTGTGCCAGCATTGTTCCAGGCATCGGAGCTTTCCAGTCCGGGCTGGTCCAGTTTTTCGAATATTTGAATGGTGATCTCCGGATTAAGCTCCTTTAAGATGATCCCGAGTGTAGCACTCATGATTCCAGCTCCGATCAAAACCACATCGGTTTTCGGAACAAGCGACTTCATTACTTTAGCCATAGGTGATTGTTAAAACCAACCTGTGAAATTAAGTAAAGCTTCAGACCAAAAAAACCCGCATAGCTGAGTGAAAATGACTACAAAAGGGTTTTGATCTTGTCGGCAGTTCCGTCATCACTTGGCCTGATTCTGTAGCCTTGAAAGGCGATTTCTCCTTTTTTATCAATAAGTATATAATGAGGAATTCCCTGAAGCGTATATTCCTCGGCTATCTTTTTACTTTCTGTCTCATCAAGGAAATAGTGCTGACCATTCAATTGATATTTTTTAAGTGTATTGAGATAAGCCGTTTCGCTGGATTCAATACAGATAAACGCAAAGACCATCTCTTTTGAAAATTGTTCTTCCAGTTTAATTGAATATGGAAATTCTTCACGACACGGTCCGCACCACGTGGCCCATATATCGATGTAAATCACTTTGCCCTTGTTCTTTGAAGTGATATCATCTACAACTGTTAGGTCTCCAACCATTTTTCCATCTTCCTGCTTAATACCTTTGTTCAAAGCGATGCTCTGAAGTGTCGCCTTAAGATCAGTATATTCCTTTAGAAGAGGTTCTTTTAGAAAGGGATGCGTGACTTGTTCATCAATCAGTTTCCGGTTCTTTTCAAAAGTCTCCACTTCCGATTCTGCCAAAAGACCATGAAGGAAATACGTTAAGCTGATTTCTTTCAGCAGTGGATCAGCTGTTTTGTTTACAATCAATTGAATAGAAACCGAATCCTGAATATGAAGCGGAATCATATCGGCATTGCTTTCATTAGATTTAAATTCTTTCAACGCTTGCTTTCTGTTTTCACGAATG
>JBGATZ010000336.1:0-5426 GCA_044228905.1 Cyclobacteriaceae bacterium
TTCTGCTCCCTTAGTTTTCTTTTGCCTGAAGCGGATAAAATAGCCGTCTGCTTCAGTGTGTTGTACCTGTCCCCAGGTGAGAGCCATAATATCACTCCAACGTAAGCCGGTGAGGACGGCAAACAGGGACGCATTCTTCAACAAAGGAGGTTCGCATTCGGTCTTTACCAACTTGTCTAATTCCTCCTTTGTTAAAAATTCTCTCTCGGTTTCAGGTTGCTTTATTCCTTGTATTCGATCTGAAACATTTACTTCCAAAAGACCATCACGATAGGCCTGGTTTAGTCCGGCTCTGAATTTATTGAAGTAGCTGTGTGCTGCATTCTGAGATAGCATTACTTTTTTCTCTTTGTCTCTATCTCTGTCTTTAAGCAACGGAGTGGTCAGAAGAAACTCGCGAAAGTCATTGCAGAATTTTTCATTAATGGCTGAGACTGGCACGGGCAAAGGAGAGAATGCTTTTAGGTAATGATAGCAGCTGAGCCAGTTGTCTGAATTACTTTTTGATGTGTTTCGTTTGTCAATTAGTTCTTTGAAGTAGGTTATAAAATCGGTACTCTTCTTTGTCTTGCTGATGAATCCATAATTTTCACTCTGTATCTGGATCTGTCTTTGAGCCCGGATATTCTCCGCGAGTAGTAACGTTTCTTTATTTTGATCTCTCTCAGCTGAACCCCTGGGCGTTTTAACTAAATGTAGATTGAGAAATTGCCGCCTGGTTGGTTTGCCGGTAGAAGGATCTCTAATAGGAGGGTAGAAGTCCAGGTATAGACTTACCTTACCATTGCTGATCTCTTTTTGGCGTAGATGTACTCTCATTGTAATAGCCGATCGATCTCAGCCCGTTTAATAATCACCTTTCTGCCGATGTATGAAGCATTGAGTTTGTTACTCTTAATTAACCGGTGAAGAGTCATTCGGCTAATACCAATTAATGAACAGGTCTCAGTGATGTTCAAATACTCTTTCGCCTTCAGGGCTTCAATTGGCAGTAAGATCCGGCCGAGGGTTTCTGTGTTGCTGCGTTCAATCTTAATTCCTTTTGCATTGGCTTTATACGCTCTTGAATTGCAGCGGTGAGAGCAAAATCGTGTGACGGTTGTCTTTGCTTCAAAAGAATCCCCACAGTATTCACAAATCCTATTTACCTTAATCTTTGAACTCATTGTACCTGGTTGAAACTATCTGTAACCCGCAATAACCTATTGTATCCTGATGTATCATTTTCTCGCCAGTTTGTACCTTGATTTGTACCCCGTAATTTTCAGGTACAGCTAAGGTACAGAATTAATCAAAAAATGGATAGAAAAAGGAGTAGTATCTATAAAGAGGTACAAATAAAAAGGCGCTTTTTACTTGCGCCAATTACTATTTTGTATAGATTTGATTATCGATTCTTATTTGAATCACTTCCCGATACAGAACTTTGAAAAGATATTATCCAGCAAATCATCTGTTGTGATCTGTCCTGTGATCTCTCCAAGGTAATGCAACGATTGACGAATGTCCATCGCAAGGAAATCTCCTGTTATATTGTCACCCATTCCATCAAGTACACGCTGAAGTGATTCGTTTGTCTGAATCAGGTTTTGATAATGACGAAGATTGGTCACCAATACATCGCCCTGCTTTACCGTATTGATATGAAACAAAGAAAGGATTTTCGACTTCAATTCATCAATCCCTTTTTTCTGCGATGCAGAGATGAGGATAAAACCTTCGCCCTCCAGTTGCTTTAAACGCGCAGGGTCGATTCTGTCTTGTTTGTTGCCTACTTTCAGATAGGGGATACCCAACGAAACTAAATGATCTTCTTCAGCTTTGATTTCTTCAGGAGACGTAACCCAGAGGTCGAACAGGTAAAGAATTAACGAAGCTTTCTTCATTCGTTCTCTTGTACGCTCTACTCCAAGTGCCTCAATGGTGTCAGTTGTTTCGCGAAGGCCGGCAGTATCAATAAAGCGAAACACCACGCCACCCAGTTCCATTTCATCTTCAATCACATCACGGGTAGTTCCGGCAATGTCAGACACGATGGCTTTCTCTTCATTGAGCAAGGTATTGAGCAGGGTGGACTTTCCTGCGTTTGGCTTTCCGGCAATTACCGTGGGTACTCCGTTTTTGATTACGTTGCCCTGATCAAAAGATTGAATCAGGGCTTTGAGATAGCCTTGTATTTTAAGAATCAGATTTCGCAGGTCATCACGCTTGGCAAACTCTACGTCTTCCTCTCCAAAATCAAGTTCCAGTTCGATGAGCGAAGCAAAATGAATGAGCTCTTCTCTGAGATGTTGGATCTCCTTGGAAAACCCACCTCGCATCTGGTTGAGCGCAGCTTGCCGTGCATTGTCTGTTTCGGCATTGATGAGATCAGCTACTGCTTCGGCCTGAGCCAGGTCAAACCGGCCATTGAGAAAAGCACGTTTGGTAAACTCTCCGGGGTCGGCCAGGCGTGCTCCGTTTTTCAGCAATACTTTGATGATCTCTTTTACAATCACTGGCGAACCATGACACGAGATCTCAATGGCATTTTCTTTCGTGAATGAATTAGGTTCTTTAAATAAGGAGATCAGGACCTCATCGATCGCGCGATCACCATCATGGAGGATGCCAAAATGAAGCGTGTGCGAAGGCTGACTTTCCAGTTGCTTGCCGCGAAATACTTTTTGTGTAATCGCAATGCAATCTTTTCCGTAAATAATGATAACTGCAATGGCCGAAAGGCCATGCGCAGTGGCAAGTGCTACAATGGTATCGTCAGTAGAGTGAGTCACAGACATGGCTGCAAGATAGACAGCAGACTCAACACCAACGAAATCATTATGGTTTCTCTCTTACAATAAACACCGGAATTTCTACCCGATGACGGACACTGTCTACCGTTGTTCCAAAGATCAGATCTTTGACGAGATTATGCCCATGAGCTCCCATGATCAGTAAATCAGCATCAAAACCTTTAACCATCTCAGGGATTCTTCGTTTTGGATTGCCGAATCCGATCTTCATCTCCGCATGGAAACCTTTGGTTGCCAGCTGATCCATATAGTCTCTCAATGCCTTTTCGTCCTCGCTTGATTCCAGATCGGCTATGTCGCTTCCGTAGACCATGGCACCTGCAGTTTCTACTACGTGAAGCAAAACATATTTAGCGTTTTGTCCTCCCTGGGCAAGAGCACTGCGGATGGCAATCGAATCCATACTTGAAAAATCAATACAAATAGCAATGCGATTATACACCGGCCGGTCGATGTCATTCAACACCACGGCTGTTCCGTGAGGAGCTTTCAATGCTTTCTCCGCCTGACGGTTATCAATGAAGGGTTTCACGGTTATGTAAACCAAAAGAAATGCTGCCCCAACACAAACCGGTATCACAGTGATCCAGACAATCCAGCCGTTGTCTCCAGCCGCTTCCAGCCAACCCGTTACTTCCTGAATGACAAGTTTAACATTAAGAGATACAATGATGATGGCAATGATCCATGCTGCGGTCTTCACCCAGGGCTTGATCACGAATATGCCCATCTTTTGTTTATCACTATTGAAATGGATTAATGGAATGATGGCAAAGCCAAGTTGTAGACTTAATACCACCTGACTGAACACAAGCAACTCACCTGTTTGATTTTCTCCATACATCAGAATCACCACATAAGCCGGAACGATGGCAATCATCCGGGTGATCAGTCTTCGAAGCCATGGAGCAATCCGAAGATTGAGATAACCTTCCATTACAATCTGGCCAGCCAATGTTCCGGTAATGGTAGAGCTTTGACCAGCAGCAATCAATGCAATCCCGAAAAGGAGCGGAGCCCAATGCGTCCCCAATAACGGTTCAAGAAAACGGTGTGCATCCTGAATGTCGGCAATGTCGTGCATGCCTGCTTTAAAGAAAGTAGACGCTGCCAGAATCAGGATAGCAGCATTCACAAAGAAGGCCGCATTTAATGCTACCGCTGAATCCAGGAAGTTGTATTTAATAGAAGCCCAGATTCCTTTTTCGTTGCGATCTATCCTTCGGGTCTGAACAAGCGAGGAGTGAAGGTACAGGTTGTGAGGCATTACCGTTGCTCCAATAATCCCGATGGCGATGTACAATGCTTCATCAGATGGAAGAGTAGGGATGAATCCGACAAACAGTTCATTCATTGCCGGTTTGGCAATAATCATCTCAACAAGGAAAGAACCACCAATGATGGCAACCAAACTAATAATAAATGCTTCGATCTTTCTCATGCCATAGCTTTGAAGCAACAGTAAAAGGAGCGTATCGAACACAGAGAGTGTTACCCCCCAGATCATGGGCAGCCCGAAGATCAGTTCCAGCCCGATGGCCATCCCAAGTACTTCAGCCAGATCACAGGCCGCAATGGCTATCTCTGCCAGCACCCAAAGAAAGAAATTGACAACAGGATTGTAGGTCTTACGGGATGCCTGAGCCAGATCCAGTTGACGAACAATACCTAATCGTGCACTCAGGCTTTGCAGCAACAACGCCATCAGGTTAGACATGAGCAGAACCCAAATCAGTGCATAGCCAAACTTGGCTCCTCCGGCAATATCAGTTGCCCAGTTTCCCGGGTCCATGTATCCCACACTCACCAGGTAAGCGGGGCCGAGGAAGGCAAGAACCTTGCGCCATCCGGTTCGCTTTGTGTCTACCGATCCGTGTACTTCGCTTAACGACTTGTGTTCTATCAATTCACTATTCATAATTATTCGCTGACCAGGATATTCTTAGAAACTTCTTTTGATATAAATGCGGAGGTCTTGTCAATGATCACTTCCATTGAACCATCGTACTCTTCCTTACTGATCACTTTCAGTTTCTTCCCTGGCTTAGCCCCGATCTTATCCAGGTATTTCAATAGGTTGGAGTCAGAATCTTTGACAGCCACGATCACTCCGTAGTAGCCTGTCTGCTGCAGATCAAGAGGAGATTGAGGAGCAACCTTCAACCGACCTTTATTGTCGGGAATAGGATCTCCGTGTGGGTCGATTTTTGGAAAACCTAAAATCTCGTCCAGTTTATCAATAAGAGGAGTAGAGTGAATATGCTCCAGTTGTTCAGCCACTTCGTGCACTTCATCCCAGGCAAAGTTTAACTTCTCTACCAGGAAGGTTTCCCAAAGCCGGTGCTTACGAATCACCAGTAAAGCATTGGTCTTTCCTTTTCCGGTGATGTTTACCCCATGATACTTCTCGTAACTGATCAGTTCTTTCACGGAGAGCTTTTTGATCATGTCGGTAACCGAAGCAGCCTTGGTATTCATGGCTTCCGCGAGCTCGTTGGTGAGCACCGCTTTATTGCCTCCTTCCGAAAGGTGATAGATCGCTTTCAGGTAGTTTTCTTCTGTCAGACTAAGCATAACAGAAGCAAAGATATATTTTTTAGGGTAGTCTAAAAAATATTTTAGATCATTATT
>JBGATZ010000337.1:0-5398 GCA_044228905.1 Cyclobacteriaceae bacterium
GTTAGGGGCAAATTCATTGATGTCCATTCCCCTGCTGAGATAGTATTCCACGAACGTAAATCCATTCGACAGCGTGAAGGCCAACTGAGTGATTGGATTAGCACCTGCTTCGGCAATGTGATATCCTGAAATGGATACTGAATAAAAATTTCTTACCGCATGATCAATAAAATACGATTGTACATCACCCATTAACCGTAAAGCAAACTCGGTAGAGAAGATACACGTGTTTTGTGCCTGATCTTCTTTTAAGATATCGGCTTGTACCGTGCCACGAACTTGTGTTAATGTATCTGCTTTGATTTTTTCATAGACTTCTTTTGGAAGCACTTCATCACCAGTAACACCAAGTAACATCAATCCCAGGCCGTCATTTCCTTTAGGTAGAGACCCCTGGTAGGAGGGACGATCTTTTTCTTTTCCTTTATAGATTTGATTGATTTTTGCTTTTACTTCTTCTTCCAGACCGTTCTGTTTGATATAGATTTCACATTGCTGGTCTATTGCCGCATTCATGAAATAGCCCAATAGCATAGGCGCTGGTCCGTTGATGGTCATCGATACCGAAGTCTTCGGATCTGCCAGATTAAATCCGCTATATAATTTCTTGGCATCATCCAGGCAACAGATGCTTACTCCGGAGTTTCCGATCTTTCCATAAATATCCGGACGGTAGTCAGGATCATTGCCATACAGTGTAACTGAATCGAATGCGGTTGATAAACGCTTGGCTGGCATGGCCAGGCTTACATAATGAAATCTTCGGTTTGTTCTTTCCGGGCCTCCTTCACCAGCAAACATCCGTGTCGGATCTTCTCCTTCACGCTTGAATGGATAGATGCCCGCTGTATATGGAAATTCGCCCGGAACGTTCTCTCTTAAATTCCATTTCAATAAATCGCCCCACGCTTCGTAGCGGGGTAATGATACTTTTGGAATCTGTAAATGAGATAATGATTCAGAATGCGTCTGAATTCCAATTTCCTTATCACGCACTTTAAATTTGAACAGCGGCTCTTTGTACTGTTTTACTTTCGATGACCAATCCTGAATTAACTTCCAGTTTTTCGGGTCAAGATTTAATTTGATGCGATCAAATTCTGCGGAGAGTGCTTTAACAATGTCTTTATTTTCCTTTAATGAATCGATTGACTTTTGAATCGAATAAAGGACTTGTGCTATTTCTCCCTGTTTACTGGTCCAGTCGTCATACGCGCGGTTGGTTTCAGCGATCTCACTGAGATAACGTGTACGATGTGGAGGAATGACAAATACCTTCTCCGACATTTCGTGGGTGATCTCAAAAGTAGAAGATAAGTTTGCTCCTGTTTTCTCTACAATTTTGTCTATAATTTTCTTATAGAGTTGATTGGTTCCCGGGTCATTGAATTGAGAAGCGATGCTCCCGAATACCGGCATATCCTCTGGTTTTTTATCCCAAAGTTGATGATTGCGCTGATACTGTTTTTTTACATCACGAAGCGCATCCAATGCGCCACGTTTATCAAATTTGTTTAATGCTATGACGTCTGCAAAATCAAGCATATCGATTTTTTCCAGCTGCGTGGCTGCACCGTATTCCGGTGTCATTATATATAGCGACACATCGCTGTGATCTAAAATTTCAGTATCGCTTTGGCCGATGCCTGAAGTTTCGAGAATAATCAGATCATAATTCGCAGCCTTTAATACTTGAATAGCTTCTTTTACATAAGCAGAGAGCGCAAGATTACTTTGTCGAGTAGCCAGCGAACGCATGAACACGCGGGGATTATTGATCGAGTTCATTCGAATGCGATCGCCCAGGAGCGCCCCGCCTGTTTTACGTTTAGATGGATCTACGGATACAATGCCAATCGTTTTGTCTTTGAAATCTAAAAGAAAGCGTCTCACGATTTCATCAACCATTGATGACTTCCCGGCTCCGCCAGTTCCGGTTATTCCCAGTACAGGTGCTTTTGATTTTTGTGCTAAAGCATTGACCTGTTCAAGAACATTTTTATGTTTATCGTAATAATTTTCAGCTGCGGAAATTAACCGGGCAATAGCTACCGGGTTTTTATCGGAAATTTTTTTTACTTCATCTTTTAGCTCATCACCCACTGCATAGTCGCTTTGACGAACAAGATCATTGATCATTCCTTGCAGTCCCAGGGCACGACCATCATCAGGTGAATAGATCTTAGTGATCCCATAATTCATCAGCTCTTTGATCTCTTCAGGAAGAATTACACCACCACCACCACCGAAGATTTTAATATGACCAGCCCCTTTTTCAACCAGCAGATCGCGCATGTACTTGAAGTACTCATTATGACCGCCCTGATAGCTGGTCATCGCAATGGCTTGTGCATCTTCCTGGATAGCGGTGTTCACCACCTCTTCCACGCTACGATCATGCCCTAAATGAATTACCTCACAACCTGTGGCTTGGATAATCCTGCGCATAATATTAATTGCTGCATCATGTCCGTCAAACAAACTGGCCGCGGTCACTATACGCACTTTATTAGCCGGCTTGTAAGGTTCTGCGGATTTATGAACGGAAGGAATTGGTTGTTTTTTATCTGACTTTTCCGGAATAGCTGTAGCTGAACTCATGAGATGATTAAAAACTCAAAAATACAGAGAAGCACATTATATAGCTAATGCTTGTTAGGTTAGTTTAATTATCTTTAAATCAATAAATTAGAATTGACTTATCCAGCCTGCTGGATTTTCCGGATCAGCTTCCAGTATTCCTTTCCGTAGCTCACGAAAATTTCCTCACCTTTATTGATAGATCGGATCGCCTCAATGAAACACTTTCTGCCTTCAGTGACGTATTCGGCATTGTTGCGTAATCCTTTCACTTTGACTAATCCACTCGCATCATTAGCGTAACGTCCAAATGCTTTTTTATAAGGCAATGCGTTAATAGTAGTTTGCCAATTTATGCGTAAAAGATACCCGTTATGTCCATCCTCATCTTTTACTTCTTTCCACGCTTCAATTCGCCCCTTGTATTCTATTATCCTAGTTCCTTTAGGAATGTCGATTTTAGTGAATAAACCTTTACCTGCACCAGGCAATTGAGATTTTCGAATTGCTAAATGTCTCTCCAATAATGCCACATAGCAATGTTACTAAAATTTACACATTGCTTATCGCATATTCACTGTCAGGTGAGTTCAGGTAGTTATCAATAGTAGCGATGAGTTCATTTACGTTGAAGGGTTTCTCCATAAAAAAGTCAACTCCGGCTGCAGTAGCTGACTTGCGGTTGCCTCCGCCTGAGAGCATTACTACCGGAATATGTTTGCCCATCTCCTGGGTGCGAAGGTATTTGGTGATGGCCACTCCATCAATATATTCCATTTCTTTGTCGAGTATAAAAAGATCAGGCCATTGACAATGGCCTTCCACGATACTTACTCCATTGGGAAACCCCAGTACTTCATATCCTTTGTTGTTCAGTAGCGTGGTGAGCATCAGGAGCAGATCCTGGTCGTCTTCGGCAACGATGATTCTTTTTTTCATGAAGAGGTGATGAGTGGAGGAATAAAAAAATAATTTGATTAACAACTAGTTTGTCAATTAATGAAAAATCAGTGCCCTGTAAATGCAAGCAATAATGGGAGCATAAACCCTCAACTCATGTTAACATAAATAAGTGACTGTTCTCAACATTGCAGGCGTCATCTACCACATGCTTGCGACTGTCAACGCCTTGCTTGTCTACTCATCATCTCATTTGGAGCATGGCTGCGTTCATCTATCTTTGGCCTATGGATAAACCAATTCGCGTAGACGGCATTGACATAGACATTCAGATTGTATTTCGTTCACATCACATCGACCTCGTGATGCCTCACTACAACAAGATTGGCCTTCCTCCCTCTGTATGGAATGAAATGATCGATGCCTACATTGCTTCAGGCGAGCACGTGTCGTATGAAAGGTGGATTCTCGAGTATGGGCAAAAAATAATCAACCCACTGATGAATCAGAAACTGGGAAGACCAGCCGCTCATCCTACATTCAATAATCTGCTGAAGTTCTCATTGAAAGAGGTCATCGAAAACGATCCAACTCTCAGGATGTTTAAAAAAGGGAAATAAAAAGGAAGCGGCCGGGCATAATGGTTTTATGCATCCGGCCGGTGTTCTTAATCGCCCCAAAATCATTAAACCGCTTCTGCTTTTGCTTCGTAGTTGATGTGGTTTTCTGCAATACCAGTAAGCAGTTCATCAGTTTCCTTTTCTTCATCAAGGGTTTGGCCCAACAGATTCTTGATTTCAATCAGATCCAGCGTCTTCGCCAGCTGTGCTAGTCCACCATAGGTAGCGATTTCATAATGCTCTACCTTCTGTGCAGCAAGTATCAATCCTACATCACGTGTAGCCGTGCCTTCATCAGTATCGTCAATGATGGTTTGAGCTTCTTCTACAATCCCTGCCATCGCCTCGCATTTTTTTGCCTGCGGTTTTTCTCCCAACAAATCAAATACTTCTTCCAATCGTGCCACTTGTTCCTGGGTTTGCTCCAGGTGTGCGGCAAATGCATTGGCCAGCTCTTCAGATGTGGCCGCCTTCTGCATCTTCGGTAAAGCTTTTGTAAGGTGCTTTTCTGCCCAGTAAATATCTTTGATTTCGTCTACGAAAAACTGGCGCAGTTCTGCACCGGCCTCTTCGTGTGTTTGCGAAGCAGCCACCTTCCGGGCTGCCTTCTTTGTTGCTGTCTTTGCCATAATCTATATGTTTTAGAACGTTGTATTTTGTTTTACTCACGTGTGTTTCAAAATATGATGCCACAGAATATCCCATACACAGAGAAAGCGGAAGGTGCACTTATTGATTAAATTGTATGGTGTGATTAACTGCTGGTATGAACGCACACAGTTTATCAGATCACTTTGCCGATTATTATCAGCAACAGGTGTTTAATTTTTAATTTGCCTGAATCAAGGAATAAAATTATCACCGCGTTGATTAATTACATCACGTAAAGTAAAGGGCAGACCAATTATACAAGCGATACAAGAAAATGTAAAGAGGGAGTTTCCTTCACTGCGTTCGGGCCGATGTTTCAAAGCGTGCTTTAAAATATTTGCGCGCACATTAGGGCGCCACTTTCAGCTGCCTTGATTTGATGTGCCCGGCAAGGAACTCATCAATTTCGGCATAGAAAGGTTCGTTGGTAAGATGGGTCACTGCCCGGTTCAATACCATGTTCACTACCGTTTCATACTTCCCGATGTCGATCGCGTTATCTTTCAGGCCTAGCAAATGTTGTTTGATCTCCAGCACTTCTTCAGCGGTCGGTTTATGATCAAACTTGAACAATATATAAGTATAAAGATCTGACACCAACCGTTTGATAATTAGCTCGCGGTGTTGTTTCAAAATTTCTTTCAGTT
>JBGATZ010000338.1:0-5398 GCA_044228905.1 Cyclobacteriaceae bacterium
GGACAGCGTGTTCCGGAAATGACCGATGCCATTGTGGCCTCCATTTCCAATCGCTACCAGGAACTCTACCAGCAAGTTACGGGAGAAAAACTGGAGCAGATAAATTACGATTCGTTAACCCAACGAATTGAAAAGAGTATCGTTAATTCCATATAATTGGCTTATTTTTAGGCCGGAACAATCAATATCTATGAAGTATACCATCGACAAACAGGAAAAATATACACTCCTTCGCCTTCATGAAGAAAAAATGGACTCGAGCGTAGCTCCCAATCTGAAATCAGAGATGGTAACGCTTCAGGCGGAAGGCGCCCGTAATATTATTCTTGATCTGACCGAAGTAAAATATACCGATTCATCTGGCCTGAGCGCATTGCTTGTAGGAAACCGGATTTTCCAGGAAGATGGTGGAATTTTTATCCTTTCCCACCTTTCTGAACACACGATGAAACTGATTAAAATCTCCCAACTGGACAGCGTATTGAACATCCTACCAAGTGTGGAAGAAGCAATCGATGCCGTGTTTATGCACGAGATCGAAAAAGATATGAAGGACGGAGAATAATTTATCCAGCCGTTAGTTAATACTGTGCCAATGATTTGCTTCTATCGCAAGTCGTTGGCACATTTGTTTATATACTATTTGAATTAATTACTTGTCCTTCAAACTCACGATACTCGGCTCCAGTGGAGCGCTTCCTGCATACGGAAGGTTTACCACTTCGCAGTACCTCGTCATTCAAAACCGTCATTTCTTAATTGACTGCGGAGAAGGTACGCAGATGCAGTTGCAACGGTATCAGATCCCTGTTCAGAAGATCAATCATATCTTTATCAGTCATTTGCATGGAGATCATTATTTGGGATTAATGGGCTTGCTCCTGTCGATGCATTTACAGAAAAGAACCAATGATCTTCATTTGTACAGTATTAAAGGCCTTGAAGAAATTATCCTGCTGCAACTGAAGCATTCAAAGTCTATCCTTAACTACAATATCATTCATCATCCGTTTGATCCGGCAGCACAACGTTTACTTTGGGAAGACGAAACACTTACGGTAGAAACGATTCCTTTGATTCATAAAATTCCTTGTGCGGGGTTCCTCTTTAAAGAAAAACTGAAGCCACGCAGGATGGATAAGGAAAAACTGCAGGATGGAATGCTGCTTCAGCACATTGCGGCACTCAAAACCGGAAAAGATATTACCGATGATGCCGGAAACATCATTTATAAAAACGAAGACTTTACTTTACCTCCACGTCCCTCATTGAGTTACGCATTCTGTTCCGATACGGCTTACAATGAAAATATGATAGGTCAGTTGAAAGGAGTTGATCTCGTATATCATGAAGCCACCTTTATGGAAGATGAACGGGACAAAGCAAAAGAAACAATGCACAGCACAGCAGGAGATGCAGCACGCATTGCCAAAGCAGCATCAATAAACCGACTGGCCATTGGTCATTTCTCAGCCCGGTACAAAGATTTAGATTTGCTTTTGCAGGAGGCCAGAAACATATTTCCCAATACTTCCCTTGCGATTGAAGGAGAAACGTTTGAACTTGAAGCATGAGCCAAACCCTTGAACAGAAAAGACACAGTCTCTTCATTGTATTAAGTGGAATCTTTCTCACAAATGCATTGCTGGCCGAGATGATCGGTGTAAAGATCTTTTCAGGTGAAAGCACATTAGGCCTTCAACCTGCACATCTCAATATCCTTGGTTTTGTCATGGACTTTAACCTGACAGCCGGTGTCGTAATCTGGCCGGTGGTTTTCATCACCAGTGATTTAATTAATGAATACTTTGGGAAACCCGGAGTAAAACGAATCAGTTATATCACAGCTGCATTGATTGCTTATGCTTTCCTGATGGTATTCACTGCAATGAAGCTCCCTCCTGCCCAATGGTGGATGGATGCCAACAATACCGATACCGCAGGAAATTATTTCAATATGGACTTTGCCTTCAATAAAATCTTTGGGCAAGGCAATCGCATTATCATTGGATCGCTCACCGCCTTCCTTATTGGTCAATTGGTAGACGTGTTTGTATTTCAGAAATTAAGAAAGGTGACGGGCGCTAAACAATTATGGCTCCGGGCCACCGGGTCAACACTGGTATCTCAGCTCGTAGACAGTTTTGTTGTGTTGTATATTGCTTTTTATGGAACCTTCAGTAACTCACAGATCGTTGCCATCGGGATCACCAATTACATCTACAAGTTTGCAGTAGCAATCCTGCTTACTCCGTTGATTTATCTTGGGCATTATTTCATTGACCGCTATCTCGGTAAAGAAAATGCGCATCAATTAAGTGAAGACGCTGCCAAAGACAGCAACTCATTTTTTTGATCTGCGGAGATTATCCAGCACGATGGCGGTAGCCACACCTGCATTTAATGACTCTGCCTTTCCGAAAGAAGGAATGGTGATTTTCTGGGTGACTAATTTCTCTATTTCAGAAGATATTCCATTGGCTTCATTGCCAATCACAATGAATCCTCCTTTATGGAAAGCCAGATCATGAATGTTATCCCCATTTAAAAATGTTCCGTAAACTGGTACAGTCACCTTTGAAAGAAATTCAGCCAATGACGTATAATAGACATTCACCCGACCGAATGAACCCATCGTGGCACTAATCGTTTTTGAGTTATATAAATCGGCTGTCTCCTCAGAAGCGATTACGTTTTGGATTCCATACCAATCGGCTGTGCGGATGATGGTACCCAGGTTGCCGGGGTCGCGCACATCATCCAGTACCAGTGCGTACTCATCGAATGCAATGCGCGGAGGTGAGTTAGGTTTCATCCTTGCAACAGCCAACGCGGAAGTGTTCGTCTGGAATGCACCCAGGCCGGCCAACTCCGATTCTCTCGCCTCCTCTATTTCGGCATTAGTTTTGGAAAGCAGGCCCGCATGAGTCCTAAGGAAATCAGCAGTGGCAAACAGAGAGGTCAGTTCAAAATCGGACTTCAGTAACTCTTCTACGCTTTTGCCACCCTCCACAACAAAACTTTGCGCCTCTTTGCGGTATTTCTTTACTTGCAGGGATTTGATGAACTTAATTCGGGCTTTGGAGATCATGCACACTAACTATCGCAGGAAAGTTAAACAATTTCTCTGCGCCTGCCTCCTGCCCGTACTCTTGTTTGGCTGCCAGGGTGCCAAGTACCTTAAGGAAAACCAAAAACTTTTACACCGCCAGGCTGTAAAGGGGCCTAAAGGATTCAGCACATCTCCCATGACCAACCTGTATACACAAGAGGCAAACCGTAAATTATTGGGGCAGTTGCCAATCAACACACTTGTGTGGTTGTATTATGTAGGTTATGAAAGCTTCAATAACCCAAAATCACATTCTGTGTTCCGAAGCAAAGCCAAACTTGAAAAAACCAAAGCCAGAAAGGAAAAGAAATTTGACCGCAAAATCGGTCAGGCTTCTGACCCAAAAAAGATCTCCACGCTGCAATTCCGAAAGCAACAGAAGATTAATACACTCAATGACAAGATTGAGAATGGAAACCTGGCGATGCAATGGGGCGAACCCGTAGCTGTCTTTGACACCGCACAAGTAAAGGCTACCATCGACCGAATGAATTCCTACTTGTTCAATAAAGGTTATTTCCTGGGAAAAACATCCGCGCGCTACAGCGAGTTCAAAAAACGGGTAAGTGTAATCTATGAAGTAAGCCCTGGCCGTCCATACTTCTATGATTCCATTTATTTTGATGTAGAGGACTCAGCGGTTTATAAGTTGCTGGATAAAAATAAATCACAATATCTTATCAAGAAGGGAGACCAATATGATCAGGATAAACTGAGTAAAGAAAGAGAGCGCATTGACCTCCTGCTTAAAGATAATGGGTATTACGACTTCAGCAGACAATATGTGGACTTTGACTTAGATACCGTCTCAGCAGGAACGCATCAGGCGGCATTATTAATTTCAATTGACAATCCACCCAAAGCGAACGGACACAAAGTATTTCGCATTGATTCGGTATCAATGACACCCGATGCAGGATTAAAAACCCGAAAGAAAAGGTTCACTAAATTGTATCGTGATGTGACGTTCAGTTACGTAAATGACTATTATAGTGAACGCATTCTCACCCAACGTATCTTCATTGGTAAGGATAGTTTATATAGTCGCACCAATACGTTCAATACCCAGCGGCAGCTCGCCAACCTTGATAATTTCAAGTTTGTAAATATCAACTACGATACATCAGGCGGAAAATTCATTGCAAATATTTTTGCCAGTCCGCTTGATCGTTATTCCTGGACGAATGAAGCAGGTGTTACTGTTACACAAGGATTTCCTGGTCCTTATTACTCATTAAGTTTTAAGAAACGAAACATCTTCCGGGGTTTAGAGAACTTTGAGTTGAATGGACGTTTCGGATTTGAAGGTGTAGCCTCCGCAACATCCGACAATAATATTTATAAAAGTACGGAAGCAAACGGAAATGCTTCCATCATCTTCCCGCAATTTCTTTTTCCATTAAGCAGCAAAACATCCAACCGATGGGGAAAGTATAACCCCAAGACAAGGATTACTTCCGGGTATACCTACACAAACCGTCCGGAATACCAGCGATCAGCGGTGAACGTAGCGGGAATTTATACCTGGGAGAAAAACAGAGTTTCTTATTCTTTTACAGCAGCCAATCTAAACATCATTCGTTCTAAGGTTACCAAAGAATTCCAGGAAACATTGGAGCAGCTCAGAGCAGAACAGGGCAATAACCTGATCAACTCTTTTAAACCAGCCCTGGTAAGTAGCATGATTTTCTCTGTACTCTGGAATCCCAATAATTATGGAAACCTGGAGAAAAGTTCATTCTTTTTGAAGACTTCATTCGAGGCAGGGGGAACTGCATTTAACTTCTTCGAACCCAAGATTGCTACCAATCAAGGTCTTGCTTATTATAAATATCTCCGGGCCAATCTGGATATCCGAAGAAATGAAGTCATTAATAAAAATACAGTACTTGCTTACCGTGTGAATCTGGGCCTCGCTTATTCATACGATTCATTGCAGACGCTTCCCTATGAAAAGTTTTTTTTCGTAGGTGGAAGCAACAGTGTAAGGGCCTGGCGGCCAAGACGCCTCGGTGTAGGCACACAACCCCCTCAGTTAGCAAGCGATCCTAAAGTAGATGGCTTGTTTAATTATCAATTTGAAAAACCGGGAGAGATATTAGCAGAAGGTAGTATCGAAATAAGGCAAAAATTTTTCGGCTTTGTTAACCTTGCTGCCTTTGTGGACGTAGGTAACGTATGGACGTTTAATCATACTCCTCCCGCCACACCTGGCCCCACCGTGGCATCATGGGCAGAAAAAGCAGACACTAAATTCTCTCCAAAAGAATTTTATAAACAGTTTGG
>JBGATZ010000339.1:0-5381 GCA_044228905.1 Cyclobacteriaceae bacterium
TTATGGCTTTTTCACCAGCAAGAGGCAATATAGCGTTAAAGTTAGCATCTGGTGATCATAAGCAAGCCTTAGCCTCTGTTGAAAAGGTATGGACCGAGCTTGTACCGGATAAACCTTTCTCGTTTTACTTTTTGGATGAAGCCTTGAACAGGACTTATGAATCGGAGGAGAAACTAGCCAGTGTATTCAAATACTTCTGTGGCTTAGCCATCTTCGTAGCTTCGTTGGGATTGTTCGCATTGGCATCATTCAGTGCAGAGCGAAGACTGAAAGAGATCGGAGTTCGTAAGGTATTAGGTGCTTCCGAGTGTGGATTAGTTGCTTTGATGTATAAAGAATTCCTCATTTTGATCCTGATTTCCTTCATTATTGCTAGTCCATTGGCTTATTATGTATTCAATCAGTGGTTGAATGGCTTTGCTTATCGTATTGATATCGGTATTATGACCTATGTGATCGCTGTTATGTTCATTACGTTCATTGCATTGATCACTGTTGGGTATCAATCCATCAATGCAGCACGTACTAATCCCGTTAAAGTGTTACGAAGTGAGTGATTGTATCAATACATAACATACATTAAGGGTCTTCGGACCCTTTTTTATGCAATCAATTGAGCATTAATGCTTCATACATGATTTATTTTCATACTTTTATGACGAAAATGGATTCATGCTTGTCTATCGTGAAGCTTATGATCTCAACCTCGCTTAATACCTTATGAGTTTTAGTGAGAATAAAGATCAATACCTCGTCTGGGTAATCGCCCCTTTCATTGAAACCGAGGATCCAAATCTTAAATATTACTACGATTACACACAAAGTATAGCCGAATACCAGAAGGTATTCGATGAAGTTGGCTGTGAGTGGAAGTGGTTGAATGTTACTTTTCCCAAAATAGGAGAATCTATTAAGAGTATTAAGGATTATCCTACCTCGAAGACTAATATCGTTATCAATCTATGCGATGGTGATGAGACCAATGATATCCCGGGTGTCTCTGTTATTCATGAATTAGAAAAAAATCACCTCATCTATACCGGCTCCGATGATTTCTTCTATCGGATTACTACTTCGAAGATCCCCATGAAGGAAGCATTCGATAAGCATCAGGTTCCTACACCAGGCTGGAAGGTTATTGATGCGCGTGAAAAGAACGTTGGCACGTTATTTAACGAGATAGGTGAAGTTTTAATCGTTAAGCCTGCTATTTCCGCAGGGAGTATGGGCTTAAGTGTAAAGAACGTGGTAAGTAATAAAGAGGAGTTCACCGCTATACTGGATGAGATGCAGAAGGGTTATCGGGGTTGGAAGCTCGATACCGGTGGCTTATTCGTTGAAGAGTTCATTAAGGGAAGAGAGTTCACTACGCTGGTGGTAGGATCATCGACCCATCCCGATAAGATTCAGGTATACGCTCCGGTAGAGCGGGTCTTCCATAGTTCTTTATCAGAGAAGGAACAGTTTTTATCCTTTGACAGGCTATGGTTGATGTTTGATAAGGAGTCTCCCATCCCCGATGATGGCGATCTTTATACTTATTATGAACCTGAAAATGAGTTAGTTCAGCAGCTTAAGCAAATCAGCACTGAAGCTTATAAGGCAGTAGGTGGTATGGGCTATGGACGACTTGATATACGAATGGATAAGCAAAGCAGTAAGCTATATGTACTTGAAGTGAATGCTCAATGTGGTCTGAGTGAAGATGAAAATTATACATCTATTGGAGCAATATTGAGGTTTCATAAAAAAAGTTTCACATATTTGATTACCGAAATCATAGAAGATGCATTGCTACGTCATAAAGCAAACCAATAGATGAAGATCTGCGTGCTTCAACCCGACTACTCCACTACTGATGTGGACTACAAAAACTACGATCCCCGAAGAGAACTCACCGCCTTCCTGCCTCAGGATACAGTGGATCATGTTTTTCTAAACAAACTTACCACCTATAAGCAGCTCAAGGAGCTTAGCAAACAAGGCTATGACATTTATGTCAACCTATGCGAAGGCTACCTCGAGTGGGAAGTACCATCCATTGATGTGATCAACACATTGGATCTGCTTAATCTACCCTATACAGGGCCGAATGCGATACTTTACGATCCGCCTAAGCCATTGATGAAGTATGTTGCCTACTGCGCAGGCGTAGCAAGTCCTTCATCGGTAGAGGTAACATCTGTCGATCAGATTGAAGAAGCATTGGAGAAACTATCCTTCCCGATGTTCATCAAGCCGGCAAAAGCGGGTGATAGCCTCGGTATCGATGATAAGTCTTTGGTTAACTCTGCGGCCGAACTGAAAGTAAAGATTACCTCTTTACTTAAGGAATATGAAGAGATCTTAGTGGAGGAATATATTGCAGGCAGAGAATTCACCGTATTGGTATCAGCCAATCCGGATAAGTCTGTTAATGTTTATACTCCTGTTGAATATGTTTTTCCCAAAGGGAGACAATTTAAGACGTATGCGTTGAAAACATCGGAGCTACACCCGGAGTGTAACTTCCCTTGTTCTGATCCTGTACTTGACAAACACCTGAGATCTGCTGCAGAGCGGATCTTTGTCGCGTTTGGTGGTGTTGGTTATGGCCGAATGGATTTCCGGGTGAATGATAAGAACGAGATTTTCTTCTTAGAGATCAACTTTACCTGCTCTACCTTCTATAAAGATGGCATGGAAGGCTCTGCTGATTTCATTTTAAAGTTCGATCCTGCTGGTCAGGCTGGGTTCCTTAAGAACATCATTGCAGAAGGAATAGCACGTCATAAAGCAAAACAGAAGAAATACACACTTAAAGGAACCAGTGTAGCTGGGTATGGCATCTTCGCCAGCCGCGACATTAAGAAGAACGAGATCATCTTTAAGGGCGAAACGCTATCTCAGCGTATTGTCTCCAAGAAATACGTGGATGCTAACTGGAATGAGACTGAAAAACTTGATTTCAGACGCTATGCCTATCCAATTGGTAAGGATGTATACATTTTGTGGGATGAAAATCCGGTAAACTGGGCGCCTCAAAACCATAGCTGCAGCAATAACACCGCTTATCAGGGATTGAATGTAATTGCCTTGAAAGACATTACTGAAGGAGAAGAGCTTACACTTGATTATGCGATGTTTCTCGATGAAACGATGGAACCATTTGCTTGTCAATGTGGAAGTGAAAACTGCCGTCAGATCGTGTTTGGCCGGAAGGCAAAGAAAACGACCCGCAAGATCAAGGTGAGAAGAACTGAACAACCACCAATGGGTATCGAATATCCGCTTTTTCAGGAGTATCCCAAGAAAGCCAAGAATGGTTAAGAGAATAAAAAAGAGCCCGTAAGGGCTCTTTTAGGTTCGAGGGTATTTGACATTTGAGGGTAAAACTATTTCGAAGGGACTTTATGATGGAAGCCCCATTCACTTAATTCTTCTTTGCGTTGCGTGCTTTCCAATATCTCTGCCAGGAAAGATATGGTGCTGGTGATTGACGTGGTGCCAGGCAATGGTGTTTTCAATCCCAGGAACTGATCACGTTCTTCTAAGGCATGATCCATCAATTTTCTGTATTTCATTCCTTCTTCATGATGAATTCTGGCCTGCGCACATTTATAGCTCAGATCTGCGATCATCTGTACTTTCAAAGGACTTTCTGCTCCCTTTTGTTGATGACAGGTCAGGATTTTCTCCGATAGTGCCATCAGCTCCTCTGCATTGGTGGGAATCACTAATTGAGTTAACGGATGAGTAGAAGAGCGTTTGATTGAATCCATGATCAGAAATATTGATTGGGGATGACTTCAACCTTTTCGACCTCTACCTTGAAAGCGTGTGTATGGGTAAGTATATCCAATAGCTTTTTTTGATAGTTGATAGTTTGTCCCGGGCGAACAGGCTCTTGTATAGGTATTCGTATGGTTATTTCTTTTTTGCTCTTTGGTTTGATGTAGGTAGCTTTTAATACAATGCGATGATAGGTAGCCAGACTTGCCGTATTGGTAAGACTCCCTTCAATAATGGATCGATTAATGTTATTCTTCTTCCAGGAATAAGAGTTGCTCAGATAAGTAGAAGGAGAATTCTTTTCTTTCTCATAAGAGGGGTTATTCTTCTCCCGCCACGTTGCAAAGGCAGATTGAGTATTCGGTGTCTTAGTAAGCTTTCCGTTTTGAAATACTCCTTTCTCTTCGGCACCGATCATTACCTGTAAAGCTTTTTGATCAGCTGTCATTTTCACGGTGCCTTTAGCCACTGTAACATATACGGTGCTATCTATTTCTTTTATGTTGAAAGAAGTTCCGACTACAAGTGTGGTGACCCGTTGTGTGTGAACAGAGAACGGATGTTTCTTATCATGAGTCACTATGAAGTAAGCCTCTCCATCAAGCTCAACAAGCCGGTTCTTGGTAAAGTCGGGCAGGTAGCTAAGTGTACTATTGGAATTCAGCCACACCTGACTTCCATCGGGCAACTTCACAGTTTTTACTTGCGAGGAGGTAGCAATGTGGATGTGATGATCAACTTCTTTTACCTGTGGTGTTACCTCAGGCTTTGTAATTTCTTTCTCTTGTTCATTGGCTAGAGGAACAGTTTGTTGTTCCTGCGTAGTGTCTGGCCTTAAGAAATAGATCGCCCCGATCAATATAATGATACTTGCTGCAGCGGCCAGCCACGTTTGAGGCAGACTGATCCAATTTGTTTTTACCTTCTCATTCTGAATACGATCCTGGAGTTTTTTCCACTCATCCTCCGTTGCAGGATTATTCAGCGTAAGCCTAATGGAAGAGCTTACCCATATTTTAGTGACTTCATCAAATAACACCTGATTTTGCTTTGAGGCATTGATCCAATTGGTCAATAGATTTTCTTCTTCCGGACTGCTATTGCCCGAAAGTTTAGAAATCATCCATTTCCATTCGTCACCTTGAGTCATTAGATCTTGTGAGACTGAGTTTTTACAGGGGCTGCCTTGGAATAGGTGGGGCAGGTGTAAGAGGAGCATGAGGTAGCTGCGAGTACAATCACAGCGAGAATAACGAGAGTAAGTTTTTTCATGGAAGGATCGGTGGTTTGTTCAGATACTAAGCACTTCAGAACGAAGATACCCCCAAAGACTTCCGAATATTTTTTAAATCCACCAACGGGAGAAGGCCAGTAATCCTAATAATAGGGCAATAATGAAGAATTCTACTGTAAGGAAGGGTTTTAATCCATCACGTAGTTTTTGAAGTGCGATAGTCATCTGATTTTCCACTGTTTTGGGAGAAAGCCCCAGTGTTTCGGCTATTTGAGGGTATTTGAGCCCTTCGTGCCTACTCAATATATATATGGCGCGGCACTTGGGGGGTAATAGATCAATAGCCTCACGGAGTTTCAGTTCCAGTTCCTTGAAT
>JBGATZ010000340.1:0-5363 GCA_044228905.1 Cyclobacteriaceae bacterium
CCAACTTACCATCGTAATTTGGGTCATTCTTAGGCACACTGATTATATTTTCTCTGTCATAACCAACCGGGCGATTGCGTGCATACTGAATTTGTTGATAAACAATAGCTGTTCCTATAATTAGGATCACAGATACACTGAACTGCACAACCACTAAAACTTTTCGGGGAAGGGAAGCAAACCGTCCGGCCCGAAAAGTTCCTTTCAATACCTTCACAGGCTGAAATGAAGAAAGGTAAAATGCAGGATATAGACTGGCTAGCAATCCGGTTATGGTAACAAATCCAAAACCAATTAGCCAGAAATAAACATTCGAAAGAGGCAATGATAATTTTTTATCAGCAAGCTCATTAAACGATGGAAGAACCAGCACACTCAACAACAACGAGATGACAAATGCAATGAAAACTACAATAAACGATTCGCTAACAAACTGCTGAACCAACAAACCTCTCTTTGAACCAATCGCTTTGCGAACACCTACCTCACGTGCACGTTTTTCCGATCGGGCTGTGCTTAAATTCATAAAATTGATACATGCCAGCAACAGTACAAACACGCCCACGATTCCAAAGAGCCAGACAAAAACAATTCTCCCGGTAGCCGGTACTCCATTCTTAAATTCAGAATACAAATGCCATTGATTCATCGGATAGAGAATCATCTCGACATTATATTTCTTTATGTCTTCAGTCCAATCAGGCGGAGCATTCTTTAAGTAAAAATCTTTCACTCCTTCTCTCACTACATCATAGGATACATTATCGGCTAGCTGAA
The DNA here is from genome assembly GCA_044228905.1 of Cyclobacteriaceae bacterium. Classification (GTDB taxonomy): domain Bacteria; phylum Bacteroidota; class Bacteroidia; order Cytophagales; family Cyclobacteriaceae; genus ELB16-189. Next base: position 778 of record JBGATZ010000340.1, read on the forward strand.
CAAACACGGTGAATGAACTATTATTCCAATTTGTCTCGGCATCCTTCACCCATTGGTTATAGCTTACCCATAAACTCCATGGAATAAAAAATTGAATTTCTCCAAAATGAGTATTAGGGGCTATATCTTCATAAACACCCGTCACAACAACATCCATTCGATTATCAATCTTCATGGCTTTGTTAATCGGATCTTCAGTACCAAAAAACGCCTCAGCCGCTGATTCTGAAAGAATAATAGAGTGCGGATCATCCAATGAAGTTGAGCTCCCCTTGATCATTTTCAATGAAAGCATATCGATGGCTTCTCCTTCTATAATCTGGCCTTTCTTTACAATTTTTTTATCATTCAACGATAAATTATAATCACCCGACCAAAACGCAAATGTGACGTGTTTGAAATAATGTGAGTAATTGGCTTTTAAGGCATTACCTGCTGGTATTTGTAATGATCCGCTGACATGCGTTTCCTGCGTATTCGGATCGGTTGATTTTAATTCGGCCTGAGCAATCCGATCATGATTAGGATAAGAATGATTAAATGTCGCTTCATCATACACCCAAAGCCCGATGAGCATCGCCACCGTCATTCCCAGTGCAAGACCTCCGATATTGATCAACGAGTAACCTCTGTTTCTCAAAAGAGTTCTCCAGCCGATTGTAAAGTAATGTTTGAACATATCACTTTGGTTTATTGAATAACTATTATTTCTATTCCGTATAATTCCAGGTCTGCATAGAAGTAGCACGTCAATACTAAATCGAAAGTCCGCTCTTCGTTTTCCAATCTCTCTTACGCGTTCATCATATAACTCCATCAAATCTCCTTCGATATACTTCACCAACTCCGGATGGCAGTACCATCGAAAGAAGCGAAGCGCGAACTTTGGCGGGGTGATCGGATCTTTTTTCACTTATCTACATTTTAAATATTGTTACAGGTTACAAGTTTCAGGGATAGACCTGCAACATGAAACCTGTAACTCATTCGCTTCTCAAACTCTTCACTGGATTACTTGACACCGCCTTTATTCCATGAATACCGATGGTGATCATCGTGATCAACAAAGTGATCCCACCTGTGGCGGCAAAAAACCACCATTGCATATCAATGCGATAAGCAAAATCACTCAGCCACTGTTTCATGACGAAGTAAGCTACTGGTGAGGCCATCAAAATGGAAAGTGCAATCAGTCGGATGAAATTACCGGATAACACTTGCATCAGATTCCAAAAAGAAGCTCCCATTACTTTTCGGATACTTACTTCCTTCATACGTTGCTGAACGATATAAGAAGACAATCCAAACAACCCGAGACATGCCAGAATAATGGCAATTCCAGCAAACAAATTCATCACTTGTCCCAATTGCGTTTCGGAGCGATACATTCTCGCATATTCTTCATCTACAAATTCATAAACAAAAGGGCGATTCGTTACATGTTGTTTCCATTTCGATTCCATAAAAGCAATAGTGGCAGGCATATCCTCACCACTCACTTTTACTTGCAACGCACCTCCATATGTGTCACTAAAAAGAACAATAGGTTTGATTTCATTACGCATCGATTGAAAATGAAAATCCTTTAAAACTCCCGTGATTATGCCGGGAGAGTTTAGTTCCAGAGTTTGTCCAATCGCTTCTTCAGCAGTCCATCCAAATACCTTTGCTGCACTTTCGTTAATGATATAATGAAACTTTTTACCCTCGAATTTCTCCACATCTACATCCTTCATGTCTTGCTCAGAGAAATTTCTCCCGGCTACTAATTGCAGACCATTTACTTGTAAATAGTTTTCATCAATTGGATTGGCATCAACAGAGATTTCTTCATCCTTTGGCATAGAAGGTATTCGCATACTATATCCACTTGAGATCTGCACAGGACTACGGCCACTACGCGAAACTTCGATAATCTGAGGATTGGTTTTAAACTCCTGCTTGAGTGTGTTCGCTTCACTCATTTTCATATCCCAACTTACCCTGATCTTAACCACATGCTCCCGATCGTATCCAAGTTCTTTCTTTTGTATAAAATTCAATTGACTCTGAATAACAATCGTAGCTATAATTAGAAAAACAGAAATAGCAAACTGAAACACAATCAGAGACTGCTGAAGCCATTTTGCCGAGGCGGTATTCTTGAACACACCTTTTAATACCTTTACCGGTTGAAGTTTAGATAATACAAAGGCAGGATATGCACCTGCTGCCAGACTTACGATCATCGTAGTGATCAGCGTAAAAAAAATAAATTCAGGTGTAGCGAGGGCAATTAATTGCAGTTCGCGGTTAATTAACATATTAAACATGGGCAAAAGCATTGTCGCAATTCCAATACTTACAACCACCGATAGAAAGCAAAGCACAAAGGCTTCGCCAATGAATTGCCAGAATAATTGTGGTTTTACTGCACCTGAAACTTTTCGGATACCAATCTCTTTCGCACGCTCCAGTGATTTGGCGGTACTTAAGTTTATATAAGTAAAACAAACAATCGCTACTATTAATAAGGCAATACCTCCAAGGATGAACAAATATTTTACGCTGGTATTACCAACAAAGGCAGGATAAGGAGAATATAAATGTATCGTATCAAAACGTTCAAGATAAAAATCAATGAAAGCGCCAGAACCCTTCATCTCCTTTTCCATAAAGGGATGTAATTTGGATTGCAGTTTCGGCAATGCTTCTTCATCTGCCAACAACAGATAGGTAATGTAGTTGGCATTGAAGTAGGTCTCCTCCTGATTTTCTCCTAACGTTGAAAACGAAGCAATAAAATCAAATCGTAGCTGAGAATTAGCAGGATAATCACGCATTACTCCCGTTACTTCAAACATTTTCCCACGACCTGTTTCAATCGATTTTCCAACTGCTGCTGAGGTTGTTCCAAAATATTTCTTTGCTGTAGATTCCGTTAAAACAATTTTTGAAGGTCCGTTCAATGCAGTGGTTGGATTTCCTTCTAACATCTCGTATTCAAACAAATCAAAAAAGGTAGAATCAGAATAGAGAAAATTTGACTCAGTTACCAGTTGATCCCCTAACTTTAAAATGGCATCATTATCTGTCATCCGAACAGCCTTCTGTACTTCAGGAAATGTTCTGGAAAATACAGGAGCTACCTTGGTGCTGGTAACTGGCACTTTTGAAGTTTCTGTGCTCCCTTCAAAACGATACTCCATAACAACACGAGCGATGCGTGAACGTTTGGATTGAAACTGATCAAAGCTCAACTCGTTCTGTATAAAAAGAGCAATGAGCAAACAGGAAGTAATACCCGCTGTCAGTCCAAATACATTGATAACCGTAGATGGTTTATTCTTCCAAAGATTACGAATGGCAAGCTTGATATTATTCCTGAACATGATTGAATGATTATAATTTTCTGTTTGATTAAATGACCTTACAATTCCCGGACGAAACAAAAGCAACACATCAATGATAAATCGGATGTCGGCCCTTTGTTTACCTTTTTCTTTTACCCTTTCCTCATATAATTCTATCAAATCTCCCTCTACATACTTCCGCAACTCCGGATGGCAATACCATCGAAAGAATCGAAGAGCAAGCTGGGGAGGGGTCGAATTGTCTTTTCTCATTCCTGTCTAGTAAGTTGCAACCGTATACTGGTTTCTTGTCCTGGCTACCGGAACCCGGCAACTAATAACTAGTGCATCATCCATTCACCAGCTTTAAAGCCACTTTAGGAATCGCACTCCACAACTCATCGCGTGTACTCTTCATATGTTCCAATGCCTTTTTTCCTAAAGCAGTAATCTCAAAATACTTTTTTGGTCTTCCTGCCCTCTCTTCTGTTGCCTCTCCCTCGTGTGATTTCAAATAGCCTTTATCCTCCAATCGCTTCAATGCAGTTTGAAGTGCTCCTACACTTACATTTCTTGACAATCGTACTTCGATTTCCTTTTTTATTGATACACCATACGCTTCATTATATAGCACACCCACTGTAAGCATTACCACCTCTTCAAACTCACCTAACTGGTACTTTTTCATGACAACAAATAATTATTTCCTAAATGTAGTATTAATAATGATGCCAAAACGGAAAAAGAGCTAAAGAGATCGGAATTCGTAGTTTGCCAATTGGCCAGGTGTTCGTCTGCGTACATTTTTTAGCGTAAGCGAACGCAGGATTTGTTTACTTTGCACGTTAATCTGACTTGATTGATGAAAGAAAAAATAAAAAGAGGATACCGCGTTTCGCGCTACGTCATCTATAAAGAAACACTGGTTGATCACCGTGAGCACTTCTGGTCTTTTATCGGATCGTTTACCGGAATTGGAATTATCGCTTTCATCCAAAGTCATTGGCTGGCTCCGAACGACAATTTGTTCCTGATCGGATCTTTCGGAGCAACAAGCGTACTGATATATGGAGTAATTCAAAGCCCTTTAGCACAACCCCGGAATTTAATCGGAGGTCATTTGATCTCCGCCTGTATTGGAGTTACTATCGTTCAGGTTTTACCCGACATCATTTGGATCACGGCTCCCCTGGCTGTTTCACAATCTATAGTGATGATGCAGATTACTAAAACACTTCATCCGCCCGGTGGAGC
>JBGATZ010000341.1:0-5346 GCA_044228905.1 Cyclobacteriaceae bacterium
AAGGCGATCAAACTTGATTTAGGCAACCCTGTATTTATCACAGGGATACTGGGAATTACGATCATTTGTGGACTGCTTGCCGGAAGTTATCCTGCTTTTGTCCTGTCAGGATTTGATCCTGTTAAAGTATTGAAAGGACAAATCCAACAAGGACTGACCGGCAATGGATTTAGAAAATCATTGGTTATCGTTCAATTCACGAGCTCTATTATACTGGTCGTTGGTAGCATTGCGGTGTATAGGCAGATCATTTTTATCAGCGAGAAAAATCTTGGATTTGATAAAAATAATGTTCTTGTCGTTGATCAGAATGAAGGTATCGTTAAGTCCTACGCTGCTATAAAAAATGAGTTGAGACAGTTACCTGCGGTTAAGAATGTTGCTTTTGGAGGAAATAACGTATTCACCATTCCAATTACTACAACGGATCCGGTGTGGGCAAGCAAACCAGATAATTCTTCAATCCTCTTTAAAGTCTACCGGTGTGACGCTGAATTTATTTCTGCGCTCAACATTAAAATTCTAATGGGCAGAAATTTTATTGACACTCAGGATGCCTCCAACTACATTATTAACAGAAGAGCTGCCGAAGTGATGGGTTTGTTACCCGACAATGCTATTGGAAGCGAACTTGAAATGTGGAATGGAAAAGGGAAAATTGTGGGCGTCACGGCAGACTTTCACAATGATAATTTGAAGTTTGGCATAGAACCCATGATTTTCATGTATTCTGAAAGTGTAGGTTCTCATTATTTCATCAAGCTTAGCGGAGAATTGCCAATAACAGCTAGCATTCCACAGATTGAACGGATATTCAAAAGACATAATCCGGATTATCCTGTTGAATTTGATTTTCTCGATGACGTTTTCAACAAGGAATATCAGGAAGAGACAGTTATTGGAAAACTTTCTTTAAGTTTCACAGTCATCGCTGTTTTAATCTCTTGTTTGGGTTTATTTGGCCTGGCTTCATTTAATGCAGAAAGAAGAACCAAGGAGTTGGGAATCAGAAAAGTGATGGGGGCTTCCGTGGGGAATCTTGTGATGATGCTTTGTGGTGATTTTGCCAATCTCGTTTTAATCAGCTTATTTATAGGTGTACCTGTCTCGTGGTATCTGATCAATGAATATCTGTCGGGATATGCTTTCCACACTGAAGTAAATTGGACTATTTATATCCTGACCTCAATCGTGATGCTGTTTATCGTATTGCTTTCTGTTGGATATCAATCGGCCAGAGCAGCGATGTCCAATCCGGTAAATTCGTTGCGAACCGAATAACCATAAAACGCTATACGAGATCAGTCAGGTCTCATTCAAATCATGCAAACGAGTGACGTGGTTTGTTGAATAATTATTAAATTGATTTCCGCAAGTTATTACTATTGAATTCCGGTATGCTCTTGAATTTCAGATTGATTATAATACTAATTCTGGCTATGTTATTGGCGGACGGGATTTCGGCCAGATCAATTGAACCCATTAGCGACTCAACGTTAAAAGTTCTCATCTTACCAGCTCATGATGAAATTGCCAACGCAGGCATTTCACCCGATGTACAAAAGATGCTGGAATCAACGTTGAGTGATGCTCCCAGATTTTCAGTTATTTCATTTCCATTCAAGAGACTGACAGATGTTCCGTATCACATGGTATATGATAAGAAGTATTGTGGTCCAATACTGGCTAAAGTAGATTGTGACGTCATAATTATGACTAAATTAATTACTGACAATGAGAAGAAACCAGGCGTTTGGCCATGGAGCTACTCAATCCGGATTTATAATGTAAGAACTAAAATGCAAACGAACTCCATTCAGGGTAAGAACCTGAAATCAGGTGAATTGAGTAAAGAATATATCTGAGAAGTCAGATGCATTGATAATGGATATCCAGAAAACCTTTAATTACGGGAAAACAAACTGATGAGTAAAATGAAAGCAATCGGATTAGTATTGATCTTAACAATGATTTCACTGGGAGCAGTTGCTCAGGATTTTGAGATTCCTAAGAATGTCAAACTCGAGACCGCGAAAGATTATGACGACAACGAAGGTAATGTTGTCAATGCAGTGAATTGGCTCGCCAAAACACCTATAAACGAGCAGAAGGATAAGAGAAAGGAGGTCAGCGCTTTTTTGTTCAAATGGATTTCAGGGAGTTCCAAGGTGCATATTGAAATAAAAGAGGAGATTGTAAACTTTATGGACAATGGCGACCTGCTGATGATTTTTATGGGCTCGTGGACGAAGTATAGCATTGAGTCAAATGATTTCAATGATAAGGTAAAAGGAACAACTGCGGGGATCGAAGCAGTAATTGATTTCTATACGGTAAATAAAGAACAGATTTCTAAAAACAAGGGCGTAGAGAAATATTTAAAGATGAAAGAGAAAGGAACCTTAAAGGAGTACATTGAAAGAAATGCATAATTGTCATAGCAGATGAAAGTATTTGCCACTTGTTTTTTGCTTGCCTTGGCTACTCAGGTTTCAGCTCAGGTTCGAACCGGAGAAGTGAAAGGCGCGCAGCTGATTACAAGTGGGGGCAAAGCGGCAGACAGTATCTTCGTCAGCTTGTTGAGGGGAGTAGATGCAAGAGTGATATTTATTCCTACGGCTGCGTCCTCATTACGATCAGACGAGGGTACAATCTGGAACCCTGATGAAGATGATAATAAAGAAATATTTAGAAAAGATCTGTTAAAACGATTCAGTCTAAAAGAGATCACGATTCTGCATACCCGTAGTAAGAAAGTAGCCGATACAAAGGACTTTGTTGCACCATTAATTGATGCGAAGGCAATCTGGATTTCAGGTGGTAATCCGGGAAGATTTATGTCGGCTTATAAAGGAACTCTGCTGGAAAAGGAACTGAAGACATTTTTACAGCGGGGAGGAATTATCGCGGGAGAATCAGCAGGTGCCATAGTACAAGGGTCGTACACGATCAGAGGGAATCCGGACAAACCGGTATTGATGGTTACAGGAAGTGAAGATGGTCTTGGATTGATTAGTGAGATTGCCATCAATCCTCATTTATCGGCTCAGAAAAGAGAGAATGAATTGGTTACAATCATTGACAGATACAATAACTTGCTTGGGGTTGGGATTGATGACAATACTGGTTTTCTTATCAAAGATGGAATCGGACAGGTATTTGGGACAGGGCGTATTGCTATTTACACCAATAAAAAATATAGAACTGGCTGGTACTATTGGTTGAAGCCTGGAGATAAATTTGATTTCAATAAAAGAAAACCGGTAAACTTTTCACCTGAATAATCTTTTCTGATTGCCCGGGTTTTGTGTAGTAAACTGAAAAGCAAAATCGCTTCCCTTGAACGGAGTGATCGATAAAGTTGAATGATATCTCAGGCAGTAGCTCCGGCAAGTAAATAAAGCACAGCCATTCTCACAGCCACACCATTTTCTACCTGATCGAGAATAACGGAATGTCCTGAGTCTGCCGCATCACTGCTGAGTTCAACACCACGGTTGATTGGCCCGGGATGCATAAGTACGATTTCTTTCTTCAGCCCATCAAGCATCTTTTTATTGATTCCATAATAGAGCGAATACTCTCGCAGTGAGGGAAAATATTTGATCTGCTGACGCTCAAGCTGAATGCGTAGTACATTGGCCACATCACACCACTCCAGTGCTTTGTGAATATCGAGTTCCACCTGCACGCCAAGACTGCTGATAAATTTCGGAAGCAAAGTAGGGGGGCCGCAAACCATCACTTTAGCGCCAAGCTTCTGCAAGGCAAAAATGTTGGATAAAGCTACCCGTGAGTGAAGGATATCTCCTATGATAGCAATCTTTTTACCAGATAATGATCCCAGTTTTTCGCGAATGGAAAAAGCATCAAGTAATGCCTGCGTGGGATGTTCATGCGTACCGTCACCCGCATTTACAATATTTGCCTTGATATGCTTGGATAAGAAATGAGGAGCTCCTACACTCGCATGTCGCATCACAATCATATCTACCTTCATGGCCAATATATTGTTTACCGTGTCCAGCAGCGTTTCTCCTTTTTTTACAGAGCTATTGGAGGCAGAGAAATTAATAACATCAGCAGATAATCTTTTCTGAGCTAACTCAAAAGAAAGCCGAGTACGAGTAGAATTTTCAAAAAAGACATTGGCAATAGTAACATCACGCAGGGAAGGAACTTTTTTAATAGGCCTGTTGATAACTTGCTTGAAATTATCGGCTGTTTCAAAAATAAGTTCTATGTCTTCGCGGGTGATGTTTTTGATTCCGAGCAGGTGCTTCTGACTTAGCCTCGACATAGATTCAATCCTTATTGATTAACCAGATTTTATTTTGTTTATGACCTTGTGCTTCCAACTCTACTAAAACGCGTTGAGTGGAAAGCGTATCCACATATTTGCCTACATAATTAGCGGAAATAGGTAGATCACGTGTATGTTTTCGGTCTATCAGAACGAGTAATTCCACCTTGGCAGGTCGGCCAAATGAAATCATTGCGTCCAGAGCTGCGCGCACCGAGCGACCTGTATAAAGTACATCATCGATCAGCACCACCTTTTTTCCTTCGATGACAAAGGGTACCCGTGTTTCACTGGCCTTGGCAGGAATTTCCCTTCTTCGAAAATCATCCCGGTGAAAAGTGGTGTCGAGGTACCCCAGGCCAATTGTTTTTTTTACCAGTTTTTGCAGTTTTTCATGGACCAGTTCCGCCAGGAAAATACCACGCGGCTGGAGCCCCAGAATTACTGTTTCGTCAAAAGGTGAATGATTTTCAATTAATTGATGGCAAAGACGATTAAGAGTAATGTCGAGCAGGTGAGAATCGAGAATTAATTTCTTCTGCATAAGCCACTGCAAAAGTAATGAAATCTGATGTTTATTTATAAGTTATTTTGTTGATGAAAAAAACTTTTTGCCCCATGTCCATGAACCCTTTCTCCGATGGAATTAACTGATTTCCGTAGGCGAAGAAGAAATTGTCATACCAATAGCCAAGTTTACTGTTCTCGATTGTTTTTCTTTTGATTCGTTTCTTAACAACCGGCTCATCAAGATTGTCTGTTGTTTTGCCTTCAAGCACCTCTGATCCTTTAATAATCTTTGAGCGTAGTGCATTCTCAAAAAGATACAGCAAAATCACCCTGTCTTTTTCAGGCTGAATTTTAACAAACTGTTCCAGCTGCATGCTTTTTACGTCATTGATCTCGAAACTATTGTCCCAAAGAAGTTTGCCACTTTTATCAAAACCAATAACTACGGCATGGGTATAATTATAACCATCAAAGACAAGCCCGTCACGATACATAGATCCGGTATAAATCCGGGGAGCATAACTGAATGTTCT
>JBGATZ010000342.1:0-5304 GCA_044228905.1 Cyclobacteriaceae bacterium
TCCCTTAAACGTTATTGAACTTCCTACGTTCCAATCGGAATAAACTCCACAATTAAAAAAGTACTGTTTTGTCTTTTCAGGATTGGTGAGCGCATCCCACACCTGGGCAGGCGTGGCCTTAAGCCCAATGCTCTTTCTTACAATGAATTCATTCATAGGTATTTAGTATTTGAGTCTTGCTTTTTTACAGCTTAAATATTCATGCCTGAAATTCAATTGTTATTTCCTCTTTAATTCTGGCTGCTCAATGATCCAGCGTCTATATTTGAGCAATCCCATTCAGTCATGGATAATTTCATTGCTGCGCGATCTCAGATGGCTCTTTCCATGGGCTTTCATATTATCTATGCCTGTATTGGCATGGTGATGCCTTTCTTCATGGCGATCTCTCATTTCAAATGGCTTACTACAAAAGATGATACCTACAAAAACATTACTAAAGCATGGAGTAAAGGAGTAGCGATCTTCTTTGCTACAGGTGCCGTTTCAGGAACAATGCTCTCTTTTGAATTGGGTTTACTTTGGCCAGAATTCATGAAACACGCAGGACCAATATTTGGAATGCCGTTTTCATTGGAGGGAACTGCTTTCTTCATTGAAGCCATTGCACTTGGGTTCTTTCTCTATGGATGGGATAAACTCAACAAGTGGTTTCATTGGTTCACGGGTGTGATTGTTGGTGTCAGTGGATTAGCATCCGGAATTCTGGTTGTTGCTGCCAATGCATGGATGAACAGTCCGGCAGGTTTTGATTTCGTAAATGGTGAGTACATCAACATCGATCCCATCGAAGCGATGTTCAACGATGCCTGGTTTACACAGGCCGTACACATGACCATTGCTGCTTTTGCCGCTACTGGTTTTGCAGTAGCCGGTGTTCATGCGTTGATGATGCTTCGAGGCAAGAACATTCTTTTTCATACACGTGCTTTTAAAATCGCTATTGTATTCGGTGCTGTTGCCTCCATACTTCAGCCAATTAGTGGAGACCTGTCCGCCAAAGATGTAGCCATTCGTCAACCGGCCAAGCTGGCTGCAATGGAAGCTCACTTTCATACGGAGAAATCTGCTTCGCTGGCGATCGGAGGTTTACCCGATGAAGAAAAGAAAGAACTGAATTATGCGATTAAACTTCCTGGCATGCTCAGTTTTCTTGCACACGGAAATTTCAGTGAGGAAGTGACTGGCCTTGATGCTTTTCCAGAAGAAGATCACCCACCTGTTACGGTTGCTCATATTGCTTTTCAAATCATGGTGGGTGCTGGTATGTTCCTCATGCTTTTATCTGTCATCTTCTTTATATCAATGAGGAAAAAAGAATGGCTCACCAGAAAATGGTTTCTGAAATTATTCATCGTTGCTACTCCCCTTGGTTTCATTGCCGTAGAAGCGGGATGGACAGTTACTGAAGTAGGAAGACAACCCTGGATCATCTACAATGTGATGCGCACAGCGGATGCGGTTACTCCAATGCCAGGTATTGCTTACTCCTTTTATTTGTTCTCCGCTATCTATGTTTCATTGTCTTTCCTGGTGATCTTTTTATTGAAACGACAAATCAGCATGGTGCCTGTATTGTACGATCAACCTTCAACCAAACAATGATTATGGAATATGTGATCATTGCTTTCCTTTTTCTATCGATCTTACTTTATGTAGTATTAGGTGGAGCTGATTTCGGTGCCGGAATTATCGAGCTCTTTACTTCCGATAAAAACAAAAGCCGCACACGCAAAACATTGTATCAGGCAATTGGTCCCATCTGGGAAGCAAATCACATGTGGCTAATCATTGCCATTGTAATTCTGTTCGTTGGATTTCCTGTGATCTATGCAGAGATGTCTGTGTATTTACATATTCCTTTGATCGTTATGCTAATTGGAATCATTGCGCGTGGTACCGCATTTGTGTTTCGCCACTACGATGCAGTAAAAGACAACATGCAGCCGGTGTATAATCGTATTTATGTTTTATCGAGTTTTATCACTCCTTTATTTCTGGGCATCATTGCTGGTAGTGTAATCTCAGGTCACATCGATCACGAGGCAACTTCTTTTTCAGAAGCCTATATCGGTAGCTGGCTCAACTGGTTTTCTATAGGTGTGGGATTATTCGTGGTTTCTCTTTGTGGATTTCTTGCTTCCATTTACTTAATCGGTGAAGCAGAAAGTAGTAACGATCGTAATAGATTCATCAATAAAGCAAAACACATGAACATAGCTGCAGTGATTAGTGGAGTAATCGTCTTTATAGCAGCTGCATTGGATCACATTCCGTTGATGACCTGGATCTTTGGCAATCCGGTTGGGTTGACAGCAGTACTTCTTGCGACACTTTCTCTGGCCTTACTCTGGTATCTCATCATTATGAGAGGCAAATCGTTTATCATTCGTCCATTAGCCGCATTTCAGGTAACGATGATTCTGTTCGCCATGGGATATGCACACTATCCCGATTTTATAATCATTAAGAATGGAGCAAATTTATCTCTATTTCATCACCTTGCGCCCGAAAAAACACTCAACGCCTTAGGGTGGGCATTGCTATTGGGGAGTATCTTCATCCTTCCGGCATTATTCTATCTCTATTACAGTTTCAATAAGCCGCTCACTGACGATTAGACGCTGGCATCGGATTTTTCATAACTGATTGAGAATCATTAATTCTATCAGTTATGAATACATACCACATCCATTGCGCACCTCGCAATCAATATCAGATCCAGGAAATACTCAGACGCCATAAAGACGTGATCATCAATCAGTCCGATGAAGACACGATCGGAATCACTATCGAACAGGATAATCCGGAAGCAGATGACTACTACAATCGACTGCTGGAGCAAATCAACAGAGAACTACATCTGGCTGTTCATTAACTCAAAGATACTGAAGTCATTACTTTTTCGTTTCCAGTGCTTCCTTATAGCTCACCAGTTTAACGCCTTTGCGAACAATGGCTTCTTTTACTTTTTCGCTGGTGAATACCGTTGTAATATCCTGTCTGCCCTGCGCTACATCTTCATAGCCGATGTGAGAGATCGCTCGCAATTCCGGATCATCTAATCCCGGATGTTCTACATAAACATACGTTTTCCCAGCTTCAAGCTTACTCAGCATCTCAATGAAAGCGTCAATGCGTTGCTCGGTATTCTTACCTTTCAAGTCAAACCAAACGTAATTGATTCCAAACTCTTTGACACCATCTGCATCCACCATTGGCAAATTATACTCTTTAGAAAGCTTAGCGGTGAGTTCCTTCATTTTGGGATCAAATGCCAATGCATTCATGTGCCCTGAAACATGACTGAGCTGCGGAATATATTTTTTTGCCGTTTCAATCTGGGCACGCATTTCCTTTTCCACATCTTCAATCGTCCATTTGTTATCCATCACGGCCTGCTTCGGATAATCCTTGTTCGGATAAAGCATCTGATAGAAATACCCATCTTCATTACGTAAGCTGGCTGCTTCCGTTAATGGTCTCCACTTTACATTGTCCCATTCACTGGTAATTGCAAAATGTAATCCTACATCCACACGTGGATTTTGTTTCAGCAGCTTAACTGCTTCGGGGAACCACGGTGAAGGTACAATCACTTCAATTGAGGTCTCCACTCCTTCGCGATAGGATTTAACTAATGCCTGATTTCCGGAATGGGAGAATCCCATATCATCTCCCCGAACAATCAATCGCGGAGGATTAACGAGTGGCTTTTCCAATATGCCTTTGTGTATTTTCCTGAGTTCAGGTGGAGCAAACCGATTCTCAAAATCGATACTCACCAAATCATCAGTAAACACACAACGAATTACTTCATGATGAGGGCTTTCATTGTAACGAAGAATCAACTCCAATGTCTTGTCATCTTTCCAGGAATAACTTCCTGCATATTTAAAAGCAGGAAGTCCTACACGATTGTTAGTCGCTCTTGCAACGAGATACACTCCTTTTCTGGAAGTCTCACCCGTTGCCCATTTACCCGAACCAAAGTCGAACGCATGAACCGCTGAATCCGTATTTAGTGTAAGATGACAATTGTTGTTTTTGAAGTCGAAGCTTACACTCTTCAGTCTTCGATCGTTGGTTACAATGTTATAGGTTTTGCCCGATAAGCCGGATTCAATTGCTGTGTTGGGCTTAGATGTTGGAAGCGGCAAAGCCAATAAAGCAAGTCGGTCTTTCAATTGTTTTGTCGCTTTCGAATTTGGAAGCTTGCCTTCTTTGAAGGCGGGCAAGATATATTTCCAAAGCAGGTTGAACTCACCTTGCATATCAGAAGTCTCTGCTGTTACAGCAATCACAGCATCCTGATCGGGCCATACTAAAATGTATTGACCAAAAGCACCATCTCCGCGATATGAGTTATTCCTGCTACGCCACATCTGATAACAGTACCCCTGCAACCAGTCACTGGAATCCTTCTTTACTTGAGGAGCAGTCGGATCCTGATCGATTTTCATTGTAGATGCTTCTTCCACCCATGCTGCAGGAAGAACTTGTTTTCCGTTCCACATTCCCTTTTGCAAGAACAACTGTCCGAACTTCGCCATGTCTTCCGTTTTCAAGCGCAAGCCCCAGCCTCCGGTATTGATTCCTTTACCATCCGTTTCCCAATCAATACCTTTAATGCCTAATGGCTGAAACAATCGCGACTGCAGGTAATCAATTACTTTTTGTCCTGTTACCTTTTGCACAATAGCAGATAGCATATAAGTAGCTGCTGAATTGTATAAGAACTTAGAACCGGGCTTGTCCAGTAAAGGTGTATTTAAAAATGTTCTTATCCAATTCTGACTGACTGCTACCGGGCCTGTTGGGTCAGGAGCTTGCCCGGCTGTCATTGAAAGCAAATCTCTGATCCGAAGCTCTGCCAGATAAGGACTGACTTGTGCAGGAACATCTTCCGGGAAGAATGAGATCACTTTATCTTCTACTGTTATTTTCTTTTCGGTTACCGCAAAGCCAATGGCAGTTGCCGTAAAGCTCTTACTTACCGAATACATGGTGTGAACCAGATCCGGTTTGTATGGATTCCACCACCCTTCAGCAATCACTTTACCGTGCCTCACAATCATGATGCTGTGAAACTCATGTTTGCTCTTCGCAGCTTCATCGACAAACTGAAGAATACCTTCCGATAAAACGCCTTCTGCTTCTGGTGTACTGCGCGGTAATGATACAGTTTGGGCAGTGAGCGCATGAGAAATGAAAAGGAATACTAAAACAGCGTGGATTTTGAATCGCATCATGGCAGGTTAATTTCGGTGCTATTACCAAACATACGAATTGTAGCAGCACTCT
>JBGATZ010000343.1:0-5295 GCA_044228905.1 Cyclobacteriaceae bacterium
CACACCACCACCAGGGATGATACCTTCCTGAACAGCAGCGCGAGTAGCATGCAATGCATCATCAACGCGATCTTTCTTCTCTTTCATTTCTACTTCAGTAGCAGCACCTACATAAAGGATAGCCACACCACCTGACAACTTAGCCAAACGCTCTTGCAGTTTTTCTTTGTCGTAGTCAGAAGTAGTAGTTTCAATTTGAGCTTTGATCTGAGACACGCGACCAGCGATGTCATTTTTCTTGCCACCACCGTTTACGATAGTTGTATTGTCTTTGTCAATGCTTACTTTTTCAGCACGACCAAGCATATCCAACGTAGCGTTTTCAAGCTTTCCACCCAATTCTTCAGTGATCACTTTACCACCAGTAAGGATTGCGATGTCTTCCAGCATAGCTTTTCTGCGATCTCCGAAACCGGGAGCTTTCACAGCAGCAACGCGGAGTGCACCACGGATTTTATTCACAACCAAAGTAGCTAAAGCTTCACCTTCTACTTCTTCAGCAATGATTACCAATGGCTTTCCAGTCTGAGCTGTTTGCTCAAGAATAGGAAGCAATTCTTTCATGCTGCTGATTTTCTTATCGTAGATTAAAATGTAAGGACTGTCTAAGTCAGCTTCCATTTTCTCTGTATTAGTCACGAAGTAAGCAGAAAGATAACCGCGATCGAACTGCATACCTTCTACAGTCTTCACTTCAGTTTCGGTTCCTTTAGCTTCTTCTACTGTGATTACGCCATCTTTACCAACTTTGTCCATCGCATTGGCAATCATCTTACCAATTTCCTTGTCATTGTTAGAAGAGATCGTAGCTACTTGTTCGATTTCGCTTGAATCCTTGATTTTCTTGCTTTGTTTAACAAGGCTTTCAGTTACTACGGTAACGGCCTTATCAATACCACGCTTCAGGTCCATTGGGTTAGCGCCTGCAGCCACGTTCTTAATACCGTGCGTGTAGATCGCCTGAGCCAATACAGTAGCTGTTGTAGTACCATCACCAGCTGCATCAGCAGTTTTAGATGCTACTTCTTTCACTAACTGTGCACCCATGTTTTCGATTGGGTCTTTCAATTCGATTTCCTTCGCTACAGACACACCGTCTTTCGTAACTGTAGGAGCACCGAATTTTTTATCTAAAATCACATTACGACCTTTTGGTCCTAATGTTACTTTCACTGCGTCAGCCAATTTATCCACACCTGCTTTTATCTTAGCACGAGCAGAGGCATCAAATGTAATTTCCTTAGCCATTATTGTTTTCGTTTAATTTTTCGAGATAGATTAGATTGTTCCGAAGATATCAGAGTTACGCATGATCAGGTACTCTTTGCCATCGATAGTGATTTCAGTTCCTGAGTATTTGCCGTAAAGGATTTGATCTCCAACTTTCACAGTAACAGGCTTGTCTTTAAGACCTTCACCTATTGCAATTACTTTACCTTTTTGAGGTTTTTCTTTTGAGTTGTCCGGGATGTAAAGACCAGAAGCAGTCTTGGTTTCCGCTTCAGCAGCTTCTACAAGCACTCTGTCTTCGTTGGGTTTGAAGTTAATCTTCGCCATATGATTCGATTTTTGTGTTTTTAAATTTTAAAACTACACGCCTCCGGTATCGATTTTTATGCCAAAAGCCCTTTTTTAAGGCATTTCAGACACATTTGCGCGGATGGGCGTGCAAAGATGGAAAAAAATGTCACATGCCAGTCGCCAATTGAGGAATACACCGGCACTTTGTCAGAAATATATTCCTGAGACATATTTCTGGTGTAAGCCTGGCTAAATATTCCGGAAAAACTGACATCATTTTCGTATACTTGATAAGGATCAAAGTGGTGTTTATGGAGAGCTTGAAGAAGGAATGGCTGACGGATGGTTTGATTGATTTTGAATACAAAAAATATGTTTTACTGGCTTATCTGAAAAGCGCAAAGGAATCTTTTGGAAGAGTAGAGCTTTATCCGTTTTTGACTGATCTTGTCTTTCACTATCGTAACCTGCTCACACTAAAGGAGAATAAAACATTGATCCATGATGCCTTTCCCAAAGAATTTTCTCCTGATAGTTTCCGGAAACTGGAAGTCACTTATCGGAAAATTATAGAAGACGATGCGGTGATGAAGGAGATCGAGTCCATCGTAGAATTTGCCTTACCGCAGTTCAAATCTTCATTGGATGAAGGATCGTCTATTTATGATTATGTAGAATCACAATGTGAGTTATCTCAAATCGGTCTGGCTTCGCTTTATACAAACGAAGGTTATTTATTCATTTCTCAACCACCTCAGAAGGATACGGATGTCTACCGCTATCAGGTAAGTATTTTTGATAGTGTAAGTGAGTCTATGCGCGGGCTAAATACAACATTTCTTAAGACTACCGCCAGAAGCTTTGTCAATTCATATGAGAATATGAAGCTTCAATTACTTAAAGAGTTCGCAGAGCTGCCTAATCCTTCTGTCTATTTAATAACTTCAAAATTGAAATTCCCTTATCATCAGACGCTAATGCCGATAGCAAAGCGTTTGTTGATTAAGCACATCTCTAAAACTGCCTAAAAACAAAAAATCCCGGTCTGGCCGGGATTTTAAATATCTGGAAGATAGAAATCTTACTTAACGCTGTCCGTTTTCTCAGCAGGAGTAGCCTCTTGCTTCTTCAGGTTTGGAACCGGAGCTGTTTGAGTTTCTTTTGCACGCTCCAAAATGTCGTCTGTGGCACCACCAATATTAGGAGTAGTAAGGTTAGTTGCTAAAGTCAAAACCATGATTGCAATGGCAAAACCCCAGGTAAGACGCTCTAATAAATCTCCTGTTTTTTTCACGCCAATCAGATTGCTTGCGCCTGATCCGCCAAACTGGCTGGAAAGACCACCACCTTTTGAATTCTGTGCTAACACAACCAAAACAAGTAAAACTGCTGCAAAAATGGCTAAACCAATTAATAATGTATACATAACTATTTCTTCAATTCATCAATTTGAGCCGCGAAGATCGCCTTTTTTTGTGGAAATTTCCAAATCAGTTTTCTCAGCACTTCAACAGCTTTATCTTTTTTACCCTGCTTCAATAAAATCTCTACCAAAGTCTCCGAAATGATATTGTCTCCAAATCCGTTGCTATTCTCAGCAAGGTCGCCAGAAACAACTGAGGCCAGTTTGCCTTTGGGAATGGTGGGGGAGGTTTTTATAAAATTATCAATGATCTGGATCTGTTCCTTTTGCTTTTCGCCTTCCAGATCCATCTCCTTTTTGCTGCTTCTGATATGTTCGATCAGCCCGTCATCAGGGGATTCATTAACAGCTGCTTTTGTCTTTTTATTCTTCTTCTTCTCTTCGTGATCATTTTTGGAAGGTACTGATTCATAATCGCCCCAGGTCAATTCAAAATTATGTTTCAATTCCTTTAATCTGGCCAAATCCATTTCCACTTCATGGATAAGTGCATCTCCATGAAAATCATTATCAATAGAGACCACTGGGTTCGTCTCTGGTGCGGAATAAATTACTGAGGGTGAGTTGACGATAATTTCTGACTTTTCACCCTTGGGTTGAGTCATCAGGTATTTCAATACAGATCGGTCCGTACTGTAAACGGCACTCAGATTCAATAACTGACTGTGACTGGTAAGCTGGTTGTCCTGAGCGGCACGGGCAGCGAGATTATGGATAATCTGACTATATGGATAGTCTTTTTGAAGGGAATCTAATTCTGATGCTTCCGCTTCGGATAGCGCAGTAAAATTTTGAACAAGATTTAGGAAGCGGTCTTTTTCCACAAAATGCCATCAAGGGTAATAGGTAAATGTAAACTAAAAACCTACTGTGTGCAAATCCGCATCACCATCATTCTACCAGTTAGCGATAGTAGCGTTGAAGATGTCTATCAAAATCTGATCGAGAATAGTTTTTTCAAGATCTTCCTGTAGAGTTCCGGTGAGCTGTTGCTCATTGGGAAAATCAGCATAGAAAGAGAAGCTTCGGTTTTTAAAACTGTTTTTTGGTTCAATGCTATCCAAATAATCCACAGACACAGTGATGGTCAACCGGCTTTGGGCTGCGGTACTCACTCCGTCTGATCCCACCACGGGAGCAATCTGGGTAAGGGCATAAGATGTAATAGAACCTTCGATCTGCAGTTCCCCGTTATTTGCCACTACCTTGAGACTGGAATTTCGCTGGTAGTAGTCTTTTACCCTGTTTGTAAACGTCTGACTGAAGTTGGCAGGAGCAAGGTCGGTGTTGTTATAAAACTGATCTACCTGGATGTTAGTAGCTGAAGTTGAAACACCACTGAAAGAATAAATCCCACAACTACACAATCCAAAAGCAATAAAGAGAAAAGAGAAAGTGGTGATGATATTATTCTTCAAGTTCGTATTGTTTAATTTTCCGGTAAAGCGTGCGTTCGGATATACCCAAATCGCGTGCCGCATATTTGCGTTTGTTATGATTCTTATTCAAAGCCCGCATAATCAATTCCTTTTCTTTCTTTTCGATAGAGAGTGAATCGTCTTCGGCTTCATGTGTGATATCCTGCACATCTTCGGCATGCTCTTCATGCGTATTTTCTGAGGCATGATTGATATTTAGTACCATTGGCTCCTTTGCCTGTTCCTGAACACCATCAAACAGATCAGGACGATCTTTAATGATCTCGGCTGCATGAGATGGATTGGCCAGACCATCAAAAACAATTTTCTTAAGATCATTTACATCTTTCCGCATATCGAAAAGAACTTTGTAAAGAATCTCCCGCTCAGAGAGATTGCTGTCTTTTGCGTTGGGGCTTCCGCTATACAGCGCAGGCAAACTTTGATCTTTGGGTAAGTAAGTACGAAGGGTATCTGAATTGATTTCCTTCTCATCAGCAGACAGTACAGAAATTTGCTCCACCAGATTTTTTAGCTGTCTAATGTTACCAGGAAAACGGTATTTCAATAAAACCTCTTTGGCTTCGTCAGTCAGTGAAATCGGTTTTACTTTGTATTTCTCAGAGAAGTCGGTCGCAAATTTTCTGAATAGTAATTCAACATCTTTACCCCGCTCGCGCAAAGGCGGAACATAGATCGGAACAGAACTTAACCGATAATAAAGATCTTCGCGAAATTTTCCGTCCTCCACCTTTTGCATCAGATTAACGTTTGTGGCCGCAACCACCCGCACATCTGTCTTCTGTACTTTTGAAGAACCTACTTTAATGAATTCTCCGTTCTCCAATACGCGAAGTAAACGGGCCTGAGTTCCCAATGGCATTTCACCAATCTCATCTAAAAATATAGTTCCCCCATTCGTTACTTCGAAGT
>JBGATZ010000344.1:0-5295 GCA_044228905.1 Cyclobacteriaceae bacterium
CCGGCACCACAGATGATCACCGGTTTATGGCTAATTATCGCAACCAATGGCCCAACGTGACAGTGGGTTATCAGACCTATGCGCTTTCGTATGATTACAATTTGTATCACTACAATAGCGGAATAGGTTTTATGGTCACGACTGATAAGGCAGGAACAGCAGGGCTTAAATCCACAGAGCTAAATTTTTTATATTCCTATAAATTCAATGTAGCGGATAAATGGGTCGTGGCAACCGGATTGAATTTTGGATACGCATTCAGAAGTATTGATTTTAACCGATTGATTTTTACAGATCAGCTTCAATTCGATTCAAATGGGAATGCGCCCTCAGATGATCCCGCAGCATATAATCTTAGCACCGCCCGATATTTTGATTTTGATGCAGGCATGCTTGCCTATAACAAGACATTCTGGTTCGGTTTTGCAGCAAGTCATTTGAATACACCCAATCGTTCTCTTATTGACGAGGAGGCCGCATTACCTATAAAAGCCACAGTACACGGAGGTGTTCGTATTCCGCTCTATTGGGGACCGTTTAAGAAAGATCGTATTTCGGTATTATCGCCTTCCTTTGTGTATAAGCGTCAGGGTAAATTTGATCAGCTGGATGTGGGCGCGTATTTTTTGTATGATCCTGTGGTGATCGGAGTCTGGTATCGGGGTATTCCTATTCAGCAAAATGTAAAGGATAATATAAGTCAGGATGCTGTTGTAGTGATACTCGGGTTCAACTTATCCAAGTTAGAGTTTTCTTACAGCTACGACTTTACCGTTTCTGAACTCGGTCCGGCAGCGGGAGGGACTCATGAACTGGCACTGAAATATAAGCTGGCCATACAAACCGGGGCGAAGCACAAGCGCAAACAAAAGTTCATTCCATGCCCCACTTTCAACCGGAAATGATTGTTTTACAAGCCTGAAATTCCTGCTACCTTTGAAGGTTGAATGGCCTTTTTAGGATTGATTGATGAATTTTTCGGAGGAATTAGCAAAAAATAAGGTTTTTGATAAAGTCAGCAAAGCTGCTTCCGGTCTGAATGTGGAAACGTATGCTGTAGGTGGCTTTGTGCGTGATCTGATATTGAAACGCCCTTGCAAAGACATTGATTTTGTGTGTGTAGGTAGTGGGATAGAACTGGCGGAACAGGTAGCTAAAGAACTGGGAGGGCTGCAGGTCACTGTTTTTAGAAACTTCGGAACAGCCATGATCAAAGAGGGTGAGTATGAATTGGAGTTTGTTGGTGCACGAAGGGAGTCATACAGACAGGAATCACGCAAGCCTATTGTTGAAGATGGAACATTAGAAGACGATCAGTTGCGCAGAGATTTTACGATCAATGCGATGGCAATCTCCTTGAATCGAAGTTCTTATGGAGACCTGGTTGATCCGTTTGATGGGGTAAATCATCTCAAGAAGAAATTATTAAAGACACCACAGGATCCTTCAATTACATTCTCAGATGACCCGCTGCGGATGATGCGCGCAGTGCGCTTTGCTTCGCAACTCAACTTTGATATTGATGCCGATACATTTGAGGCAATTATAAAAAATGCAGAGCGATTGAAGATCGTTTCCATGGAGCGCATCACCGATGAGTTGAATAAAATCATTCTTTCGCCCGTTCCATCGTATGGATTTAAATTGTTGTTCCATAGCGGGTTGCTGAAACAATTCTTTCCGGAGATGATCGCATTACATGGAGTGGAGTATGTAGATAATCACGCACATAAGGATAACTTCTTCCATACGCTCCAGGTATTGGATAACGTTTCTAAAATGTCTGATGACTTGTGGTTACGTTGGGCTGCTATTCTTCATGATATTGCCAAACCGGCTACGAAACGCTTTGATAAAGCAATCGGTTGGACCTTTCACGGCCATGAAGATAAAGGTGCCCGAATGACACCTGGAATTTTCCGCAGGTTCAAATTGCCAATGAATGAAAAGATGGATTTCGTTCAAAAATTAGTGCGATTACATCTTCGCCCGATCGCATTGGTTAAAGAAGAAGTAACAGACTCTGCGGTAAGAAGATTGCTATACGAAGCGGGCGAGGATAGTGATGCATTGATGAAATTATGTCGTGCAGACATCACTTCCAAGAATAGTGAAAAGGTTGCGCGATATATTAAAAACTTCGAGAAAGTAGAACGTAAAATGGTTGAGGTAGAGGAGAAGGACCGCGTACGTAACTTTCAACCTCCGGTAACGGGAGATGAAATCATAAAGATGTTTAATTTACCAGCCAGTAAAATCATAGGAGACATCAAAGAGGAAATTAAAGACGCGATCCTGGATGGTAAAATCAAAAATGACCGGGAGGAAGCGCTCAGACTACTAATGGAAATAGCCACACGAAAAGGAATTATAAAAACAGAAACATTAAATCAATAATTAATCAAATGAAATATCTTTTATTCATTGTACTAACGGTTGCAACGCTTACAGGTGTGGCACAAAAGAAAAAGAAACAGGAAGAACAAAAGCCTGCGCCAAAAGAAGAAGTTCAATCACAACCTCAGGTCCAGCCGCAGCAGGAAGCACAACCACAGCAACAGATTGATCCGATGTATCTGCATTATGCCCGAAAGTATTCTTTGGCTACTCAATGGAATGATTATGATGTAGCGAAAAGTGCATTGTATGATATGATTATTGAAAATCCCGGAAATGATTCATTGTTATTTACGCTTGCCTATTATTATTACGAAAATCAACAATACGCTCCTTCATTGCTGATCAATCAGGAATTGCTTGCGCGACAGCCTAAGAACTTAAACTATCTGGAAATGGCCGCTGTTTCGGCAGAAGCACTTGGTGTGAAGGATAAGGCATTGCAGAACTATGAAAGCCTTTACTTATTGTCCAACAATATTAATACTTTGTATAAGATCGGATTTCTTCAATACGATATGAAACGCTACAATGAAGCGATGACCAACGTTGATATTCTTTTGAGCAAGCCTGAGGTTACCACAGCCAAAGTTTACTATAATGATGGAGCCGGAAAACAAAAAGAGTACAGCATGAGAGTACCTGTTTTGACCTTAAAAGGGCTTATTTTAATTGAAAAAGCCGATAAAGTGGGAGCTAAAAAGGCGTTGGACGAGGCATTGAAAATTGCTCCTGATTTCGCTTTGGCTAAGGAAAGTCTGGCTAAAACGAAATAGGATGCAACCTTTTGATTTTGCCCTTGTCTTTGAAACAGGAAAATAGCGCTTGGAAAGCCAGGCTGTACATATACACGAAGAATTAATCCAGCGTTGCCGGGGAGGTGACAGGCAGGCACATTATCAATTGTATAAGTTGTACAGCCGCAGTATGTACAATGTGGGTTTTCGCATTGTAAACAATACGGAAGAGGCAGAAGACGTTTTACAGGAAGCGTTTATCAGTGCGTTTAAAAATTTGCATCACTACCGTGGAGACGCCACGTTTGGAGCATGGTTGAAACGTATTGTAGTAAATAAAGCGATTAACTATCTGAAGAAGAAAAAGATGGAGCGTTTTCCTGAAGATGAAAAATGGGATGTGAAGGAAGAGGTAATTGTAGACGAGTTTGAACATTTTCCATTTAGCGTGGAAAAGGTGCGAAGCGCGATTGAAAGTTTACCAGATGGTTACCGAACGGTACTCTCGCTCTATCTACTGGAAGGATATGATCACGGAGAAATTGCGGAAATCATGGGGATCACGGAATCAACATCAAAATCGCAGTTTAACCGATCGAAAAAAAAACTGAAAGAATTATTAGAAGGAGGTGAACAATGAAAGATTCACTAAAAGATTTTATAGAAAATAACAGAGATGCATTTGATCAGCGCGTGCCGTCTGAAAAGATATGGGACACAATTGATCAATCACTCCCTGAAATGAAACAACGTTCGTTGTGGAATTCAGTGGCAGTGTGGCGTGTGGCTGCATTATTGTTCTTTGGATTGTCTGTTTACCTGTTCGTAGCTAAACCTGCTACCGGATTGAAAAAGCCAGAAGTAGTTCTGATGCAAAAAGAATTCTCCGATCAGGAAGTGTTTTATAGTGATCAGATTGCCGAGAAGGTTGCCTTTATCGATGACCTGGATGGTGCGTTTAAAGATGATCAGTTCACTCAGGACTTTCAAAAACTGGACGCCATGTATCAGGTGTTGAGAGAAGAAATGAAGACTAAGCCTACCGAGAAGGTGAGAGATGCGTTGATTCTGAATATGCTGGTTAGAATTGATCTGCTCAATCAGCAGATCAAAAGGTTAGAAGATGCAAAGGGCAAAACAAGACCAGAAGAATCTTCTATTTAAGAATTACGGAATGAATTAGATGTTTTGATAATTCTCACGTTGTAATTTCTACCAGTCTTCCTCACTCTTTAATTCAAACTTATCTTTCTTAGAGTCGAGGACTTTTGTTTCCTCGCATTTGAGTACACGGGCGGGAAATCTTCTGATCAAGCCGTAGCTGTGAGTAGCCATCAATATAGCAGTGCCGCTTTTATTGATTTGCTGAAATACTTTCATAATGCCGGATGACACTTCGGGATCGAGGTTTCCGGTTGGTTCATCTGCTATTAAAATCAATGGCTCATTAATCAAAGCACGTGCAATCACTACACGTTGTTGCTCTCCACCGGACAGTTGGTGAGGCATTTTCTTTTCCACAGAACCCAGGCCAACTTGCATTAAAACTTCCGCGAGGCGCGCCTTCATCTTTGCATTGTCACTCCAATTGGTAGCTTTCATTACAAACATCAGGTTCTCAGCTACAGTGCGATCCGGGAAAAGCTGAAAGTCCTGAAAAACAATTCCAATCTTTCTGCGAAGTAAAGGCACTTGTTTGCTCTTGATGTCACGGATACTGAATCCGGCCACGCTGATGTCCCCTAAACGTAAGGGAAGGTCAGCGTATAATGTTTTCAGCAGAGAGGATTTTCCTGAGCCTGTACGACCAACGAGAAATACAAATTCCCCTTTTTCAATTTCAAAACTAATGTTGCTTAAAACACAATTATGATCCTGAAAGATGGATGCTTCTTGTACGCGTACTACCGGATCGGAACTAAACATAATGAAGTTAAAAAAATGAGATTCAATAATTAAGACTCAACGAAGTCAACTCTTAATTATTGAATCTGAAATTCTGTTTATGAATTGGCTTTCTTGTGATCGGCAAGGAACTTTGCCAATCCTGAATCAGTCAATGGGTGATTCAATAAGCTGGTGATTACATTCAATGGACAAGTAGCTACATCAGCACCGATTTCTGCACACTTGATCAGGTGCATGGTGTGACGCACGCTCG
>JBGATZ010000345.1:0-5291 GCA_044228905.1 Cyclobacteriaceae bacterium
TGGAATTTTTTGCTTCACTTTTTATATTTCGCAATACCAACCCACTCATCGTATTGATGTGCCCAATTCATTTTCAGGTGAAGTATTGCTTTTCGTAAGTAAAGAGGCAAAGGATAGATTGGAACTGAATAAATATGGAATAGGGTATATTTCTCAATCGACCTTTCAGAACGGATTCAACCTTGAGGTTGAAAAGGGCGGAGAAGATATTACCGCTCAGATCATGAGCTTATCATACGGCAGCATGATTCAGGCCGCACCGGATGGGAAAATGATCGGACCTTATAAATATGTAAGCTTTAGCGTGCCGGGAAAATCATCTGACTCATTAGTGAGAAATCTTCCGGCATTGATTGAAGGAAATGCGATTGATACCTCACGGCTAAGTAAGCAATAGTATATTTATTAAATTTAAGAAGAACACATGATCGACATCAAAGGAGCTTTACTGAACTGGGTATTTCTCTTTGCCCTTATAGCCATTATCTATTTTATCTGGCGGGCATTTACCAGACTGGCAGGTGGATATAATAAAATGAAATGGCCATTCGGACTGCTCGGATTGGCCGCATTCACCATAGGTGTAAATATCGGGACGTTGGCAGAGGCCATACTTGGTTCGTATGTGTTGTCAGGATTGTTAAGATTGCCATTCGCAATTCTTACCTGCTGGGGATTATATCAATTTCTGAAAACGAAGTGGAAGAAAGAAAATGAGGAGTAGTCAGCGTGCTGCGAATTCAGCGTGCGGTCTTTATTGACGCGTTTATCAATGTGCTTTTTACCAGTTTCGATACTAATTTGCAACATGAACCGCCAGGGCAGGACTATATAAAAAATGCGATCGATTATAATCGTACTCCTCATCGTAATGAACATAAATCTCTTTTCGCAGGAACTGGAGATCATCACCGCTGGTAGATCCACAGTCAAAGTCAGGATACTGGATCATTCATCGAAGCAACAACTTTTGACAAGTCAGCACGTGGTGCAGGACAATTCATTGCGAAAACAATTCACAGCCAGAACATTTCGGCTCGCTGATAACCGATTGATCATTGAGTTGTATGACCGGCAGGCACTTCTTGTGAATACCCTGGAAGACTTTAAGAAATTAGAAGAAGTGAGGTTTGTTAAGAATATAATTTGGAATCTGAGAAAAAACATATCCTATAAAATCGAACTGACCTATGAAGAAGGCCTGGAGTTGAAAAAATCCGATGACCCAAATTGGTTGCCCCAATTTAAAAGTGAATTCTCCGAATCTCCGTTTGAGGTATTCCGGTTATCAACGGGTCAGATTCTTTTCCTGAACCATTCAGCATCTTTGAAATACGCAGTTATCTATCCTGATCTCAAAACACTGGCTGCTGAGAACACAACCGTTCAGGAACAATACTATGGCTTTACCGATGATGAATACCTGATGAAACGCCTTGCAGAAGGAGATGAGTTGCAGGACTTCGAACCCAATCAGCATTTTATTTATCCATCGTATGTGAACAGGATTATTCAAAGCCATGAATTAAAATTGGTGGAACAACGCGTTTTTGTAAACGACTCCTATGGTAACCTGTACTTATCAGGTAAGGGATATTATGTATTAATAGACGAGGAAAATCAGGAAACCAGAGCGGGAAATAAATTGGCTGTTTTAGATCTCAGGATTTATCCAACCATGGAAGCAGTGAGAGAATCACAGAGAAAATATGAACAGTTTAAACAGGGAGTGGCAATGAGTCAGCCCACTCACTTCTATCAGGAGCTTTCCGATAAATATGGTGAATATTTTATCAAAAACATTCCCGCATTAATAGACAGCTTACCTGCTGTTTTAAATTTTGATAAAGAGCAACTCAGTATCGATGAAAAAGGATTGGAAATAATTGATGAATCTTTGAAATGGAATGGAACGGATTTCTCATTGTTCGATCATTGGTTTCCGTCAGTGTTGGCCTATTACGGACAGTTTTTCATTGCCAGCAAGAACCAGGGAAAATGGAATATGAAATGGGAGAAGGAACGGAAAGTGTGGATTCCTCAGGTAGTAGTGGGCAATAAACCAGCTTTCGATAGTAATGAGTTTTACAAGAGCATGTATGAAGGACCAATTCCTCTAAAATGGGCAGGTGACTTTGATCAGCGGACTTTAAAGTTGCGAGTAGGAAAGTAATCAGATGATGAAGCATATGTATTGACGTATGTTTCTCAACTGCAATACAAGTGACTTCTTGCTCGTAACCACCTGAACTGATTTGAATGTTCATGCCTCTTTAGATACAAATACTATTTTACGGCCTTAGTAGCCATATCGGTTAACTTTAATAGAAACAGATTCAAGCATGACGGAAGAAGAAATAAAAAAATATCACGAAAAGGTGGATGCAAATATTGAAAAATATGGCTATCAATCCACTTTTGTGTTTGGTAAAAAATCTCCTTCCTTCTGTTATTCTACCGGTGCGTATAAGAGCTTCGGTATTCCGGAAGTCTTCCTTTCTTCGCTGCCCAAGAATTTGTCACATACCTTGGTTGTGAATTATATTAATAGGTTCAAAGACGGCACTCCCATTCCTTTGAATACACGAATCAATGATCTCACCGATCGTTTCCCGGTTTATCTTATTGAAGTAGATCCCACTACCTGTGCGACTATGTGCTGTCAAGTATTCGGTTCTATGGAGATAATCCATACTCATATGTGCAATTGATTTACCCCGATACAAACTTACGTTTTCCCAATGATGAAGGATACGGCTTCGATCAGGAAATCAAAGGCGACTTCATCAACTGACAAATCCAATCATTGTAGACCTGGTCATTCATGGACAGTACACTTATTCTTCCGGTTGCCATCGCATTGCTAACCATTATCGCTCTCTCGCTCTTGAAGAAGAAAGCAGTTCCTCAGGCAAATGAAGCGGAGGATAGATCACAAGTATTGCCAGGTACAGAACCAACAGACCTGGCAACGGAAGAATGGAGAAGAAAATTTATGCAGGTAGGTCTGCATCATCAATGGGAGCGATATAAAAAAATGTTGCGTAAGGAGATCCGTATCTTCCCGGATGCGATGACCGAATCATCCATCAGAATAGGAGAAAGTAAAATTGGCGGACAGCCCGATTTGCCTTCAGGTCAAAGTTGGTTCAGAGAAGAAAATGGTGCATGCCTTTCTTTTTTAGCACAGATCAATCTGAATGAAACGGCTCTACATGATGAATCTCATCAACTACCTGCAACGGGTATGCTTTATTTTTTTTATTCAGCAGAACAGGATGCCTGGGGATTCGATCCGAACGACAAAGACAAGTTCAAGGTGTTCTATTTTGATGGTGACACGACAGCGTTGATTAGAACTGATTTTCCTCCCGACTTGCCAGAGCATGGCATCTTTAAATCTTGCAGAGTGAACTTTGGGGCTGGAGCTAGTATGCCTGATTGGGAGCACGATGAAGTTCGCTTGTTTCTTTCCGATAAAGAGCAGGATGCCTATCTGCAATTGACAGCCGAAGGGTCAGTGACTAAACTGCTGGGACATTCTGATAACATACAAGGACCGATGGAAGAAGAATGCCAGCTGGTAACCCATAACATCTATCGCGGAGATACGTATTCTCAACACAATACGCAAACAAATGAACTGAAAAACGAAGCAAATCAGTGGACCTTGCTTTTTCAGATCGATAGTATTGACCAGGCAGGTATGATGTGGGGTGATGTAGGTCGCGTGTATTTCTGGATAAAGAAAGAAGACCTGGCTAGTAAAGAGTTTAATAAATGCTGGTTCGTATTGCAGTGCTCATAGCTGAGTGATTCCCCGTTATGGGAGCGATGCAGCAACTAACACGATGCATGACTTAGTTGTATTGTTCTATATGGCTCGTTTGTAATGCGCATGCCCTTGATGAGATAGCAAACTAAACTAGACGCATCGTTGTTTAATTTTATAAATCAGTCAACACAACAAGAATGAGTAAAGTAGAAATCTTTGAAAAAGAGCGGGCCACTGGTTACAACCGGTTTGTGGAAACGTGGATACCTAACTACCACTATTTCCTTGACAAGCTACCCAAGCTACTGCAGGAAGTAGCTTATAAAGAGCTGCTGGTGGCCGGGTGCGGAACAGGAAATGAAATTGAACGTTTCGTAAACATCAGCGCACAATGGCAGATCACTGGCGTAGATCCTTCTCCCGATATGATCAGCCAGGCGCGTACAAAACTGCAGTCAGTTAAAAACATCACACTCATAGAGGGGTTGGTAGCCGATCTCGACCCGGAGAAGAAATATGGAGCAGCCACACTGCTTCTGGTGTTACATTTTCTCGAAGATAATGGCGACAAACTCAATCTGCTGAAAAGCATTGCCCACCGGTTGAATACTGGAGCACCTTTTATTCTGCTCGATATCACGGGTGATGAAAAACACATCAACGATAACCTGCACATCCTGCGCCTGTTGTTACCAGAGGGGCTTGAAGAAGAACAAATCGCCAACCGACTCACCCGAATAAAGAATGATCTGCGTCCAGTGGCCGAAAAACGTATATCTGAATTATGTGTCGAAGCAGGATTCGAACCTCCAGTTCACTTTTTCCAGTCGACCATCTACATGGGATGGATGACAAAAAAAAGATAAGATGTTGTCGTAGAAGATTTAACACGATCTCTGCATCACCTCAATACAGTCAGAAGGCTGCGGTTTGTGTCAGTCTTGTCCCTGATTCTCCTATAACCTGCAGTTTATTTTTACTTTAACTTTAAACCATAATATCCCTTCCGTATAGGATAGGTTTCTGGGTTTAGGCTTTCAAAGAGGTTTGAAAGTGATTTTTGAAAAAGAATAGCAGGGCAGACGGTCCTGCTTTTTTATTTTGCGATGTGCGTTTGTAAGTGTGCTTGTTGTTTGTCTGCCTGTTTCATTGCTGCTGCATTCAGTTTAAGGAAATCAACAACCGAAACATCTGGTTTTAACTATCTTTGAATTTCCAATTACCCGCTACCCAGGTGAAACAGGCATTAAAATATCTTATCCTTCTTATCGCAGGTTGTTCAGCGTGCGCAAGTGTTTCAAATACAACTTATAAGGATGATGGATTTACGTTCCACATAACAAAAGAATTCAGGATTGGGACGTCCGAAACCTTTGAGAGAAATAAGGCTACCTATATTCCAATTGAAGCAAGAGATGAAAATATCTATGCGAAGTTTTCGGTCATTTGGTTGCCCGGATATTCCGACCTTGATTGGGAAATCAATAACTATGTATCCTCACTCGATTCCCTGCAC
>JBGATZ010000346.1:0-5808 GCA_044228905.1 Cyclobacteriaceae bacterium
TCAAGGTTACCTGATACGGTAAACACGCCCCGCGGTTGCTTTTTCAAACAGGCTCTAAACAAGGCAGCGTAGGCAAGTGCTCTTTTATTTTTTGAATGAATTTTACTAATGTTTGTACTTACCTTATCCAAAAATTTCAGTTCCGGAGCGGTATAAAAAACATCTTTGAATGTAATCGATATAAAATTTTCTGATTTAGTCTTTTCGTTTATAAGAGTTTCAATATCACGCTGGGTAAGTTTTTGATTAGAGTTCTCTACAAGACCTTTCGTAATTAATGAAGAGAAGTGAAGAAAATCATTTGAATAAACCTGCTTGCCCATCGCCTTGAACATAAAGGAGACTACACCTGACCCCGAAAATCCGTCAAGTACCGTTTCAAACTCATACTGCTTAGCAATGTCATGAATCCAAGGAACTAGCTTGTGCTT
Source organism: Cyclobacteriaceae bacterium (assembly GCA_044228905.1). GTDB lineage: Bacteria > Bacteroidota > Bacteroidia > Cytophagales > Cyclobacteriaceae > ELB16-189. The sequence goes on from JBGATZ010000346.1 coordinate 432, forward strand.
ACTTCCCATATACCGCATCAACGGATATGCAGAAACCCGATCGAGTGCCTCAACTTCTTTTTCTATCTGAACTATTGCCATAAATTTAAAATATGAAAGCAGATTGGGTCTGCATTTTTTGTTTGATGCGCTTTATTTTCACTTCAGCAACTTTGAGTACTTCGGGGGAGCATTCTTCATTAATGAGTTCATCCGCTATACGGTCACTCAAGTACATTATAAGAAGATCCTTCTCACTTACCTTAAAAAGGATTGCAAGTTTACTGATGTGTGCACGGCTCGCGGAACGTTCATTCCTCTCAATCTTTGATAAAGTTGAGGGATCCAGGTCAAGTTCAGCGGCTACCTTCCTAATCGGAAAACCACTCTTTTCCCTCAAATTCCTCACAATTTCACCGAATGTTTCCATTATGTGTATTGAATAAGTTTTCAGGACAAATTATGTCAAAAATCAATATTCTCCTTCAAAAAGCAATTATTTTTCGCTTTTGATCAATCAAAAGTTTCCCCAGATCATATATTTCACATCAACAAAAGAGAAAAAATTGAGTTTCAAAAGGAGATTTAAAGAAATAGGGTGCCGACCAAAAGTGTAGCACTCCATATCGAGTTACAAAATAAGTTAATGGTCTTACCCCTTCAGTCTCGTTGCAAACAAATAATGCTCACCGTTGGAGTCAGACGTATGGATAAAAGAATTGTCTCCCAGATAAATACCCGAATGCGTCACCAGATTGGATGTGTTATAGGTAGAATGAAAGAACACGAGGTCACCACGCTGCAGCTCTTCTTCGGATGAAAGGATTCTTCCGTAACGGGCTTGTTCCTGCGAGGAGTGCGGGAGGTTGATACCTGATTGAGCATGTGCCAGCTTCACGAGTCCGGAGCAGTCCACCCCAGACGGAGAAACCCCTCCCATTTTATGACGAACACCCAGGAGCGAGTTAGCGTATTCGATGACTATCTCTTTTTGATAGCTGACTGTATCGATCATTTTCTCTGCTCCATTTTTTCTGAACGCACGAATTCTTTCCTCCAGTTCTACACCAGTAAGCAGATGATCACGATCGATTGTGGCTGCCAGCTGTGAGAGGACGGTTATCGTCAGTGCGGTGAAGAACAGGTGTTTCTTTTTGATCTGCGTTATCATTATGCCGAGGCTTATGAGCCAACGCTTCTAACATTATTTTCATATAACTCGTTCTGATGAGATTTAAGAATGGGGGAGAATTAAATCGCCACTCTCCCATTTGAGACGGAATAGATCATTTTTTACCAGAGTGAAGAATTGTTAATAATCAACCTTTCTACCTTTAGTATGTGCCTACCCTCCGGTCAGCCAGTCGTCGTAATTGTTGTGTAGACTCATTCAACCTTATACAATCTGGAGTTCCGGCATCTCTTTTTACTACCTATCGATGTCAACCTTTTGTCCATGCAAAAATCAGGTAAATCACGTAAAGTCAGGAAGCAACAGCAGCAATCCCGCCCCGGAATGGAGAGTAAGCTGAATCCGTTGCCTGTGATCCTCCGGCCAGAGACGTTTGGTGGCAAACTCAGGGATAAGGTGGTGCTTATTACAGGAGGTGATAGTGGTATAGGGCGAGCCATTGCTGTATTGTTTGCCCGCGAAGGAGCTAATATTGCCATCGCCTATCTGAATGAAAAAGATGATGCGGTGTCCACAAAGCAAAAGGTGGAAGAATACGGTGGTCACTGTTTATTGATCTCGGGTGACTTAAGTAAAGAAAGACATTGCCAGCAAGTAGTGAGAAAACGATGGCACGGTTCGGGAAGATTGATATTTTAATAAACAATGCCGGGTTGCACTGGGAATCACAAAAGCTGGAAGATATAACTACTGCACAGCTCATCCGGACTTTTTCCACTAATGTATTTCCTTTTTTCTGGGTCACTAAAGCCGCCCTTCCCTTCTTAAAGAAAGGGAGTTCGATCATCAATACTACTTCCGTGACAGCGTATCGAGGAAGCGACACGTTAATCGATTATGCCTCTACGAAAGGAGCTATCGTCAGCTTCACGCGTAGTCTTTCCAGTAATCTTGTGAAGAAGGGGATTCGGGTGAATGCCGTTGCGCCAGGCCCGATATGGACTCCCCTGATTGCGTCCTCTTTCAATCGCAGGAAGGTAGCAAAATTCGGCAGTGATGTTCCGATGGAGCGTGCCGGCCAGCCTGCGGAGGTGTCACCCGCTTATTTGTTTCTGGCCTGTGATGACTCCTCTTATATCACGGGACAGGTTATTCATCCGAATGGCGGAGAGATTGTTAACGGATAAAAAAAGTACTTCTATAAACAGGTAACCTGTTCCCTTCAAAACGATTCGTTGTTGAAGATCCAATGTAAAATCAGGTAATAACTTTCCTTATCGACTAGTCTTTACGAAGCCAGACTCCGTTTTAAATCGGGTTCCGATAGAGGCTTGGTCAATGTGCGGCCCCCATATTTTTTGCCCGCTCTACGTCCGTTTGATTGATCGATGAAGACAGCACCACGATGGTAATTTTATCTTTTATTTTCAGATTGAGTCCATTGAATCTTTCCATAAAATCAAAGCCGCCCATGACGGGCATATTTAAATCCAGCAGCAATGAAGTCCGGAAATCCATCTGAGTTTACTTTAGACGAATCAAAAAAAACTCCAGCGCCTCACGGCCATTTTGAGCGATTTCAATTTGTTCAACCTGCGCAACCGTTGCACTATTTTTCTATTGATAAAATTACAGACTTCTTCGTCATCGACTAATAGCACCTTCATGATATTACGGCTAAATCACCGAATGAAATGTAGCATAATCGGTCTGGCTTTCCCAACCACTGATCAATCAAATTGAACGGATTGATTTTATAATTCCACACTAATGATTATGCATCCACACTGATGGTGGATATAGTAACGAATAAATTCAGCTGGCATCATTTTTTACACGTTAAGCACTCAAGTCTTTAAAAACATATCTCCCTCACCTATTGAATATTCCAGTCATTTCTCCTCTACCAGCCTATCCCCGAATCGCATCGGGTTCCATTCCGGTGTCATCCAAACCGGGAGAATATTTTATTTTTGAAGTACTGATTTGGTTGCGGCAACATCTTACTGAGGAGTAATGGCTGTCAGACATCAGATATTGGTAGTGGATGACGATGAAGAAGATCACCTGATCATGCAGGAGTATTTTAAAGACTTGGGCACGGAGGAGCATGTTGCTTTTGTTAAAAACGGGAAACTGGCGCTGAACCATCTGGGATTGTTAACGGATCATCTCTTTCCAAATCTTATTGTTCTGGACCTGAACATGCCTGTTATGAATGGCACGCAAACCTTAATGGAACTCAAACGAAATCCGCGCTTAAAAAATATCCCAGTCATTATTTTCTCTACTTCCGAAAACGAAACTGAAAAGCAAAAGTCGCTGAGCCTTGGCGCCCTGGATTATTTCGTAAAACCCTCTAACTATGCTCAGGGCCTAAAGATCATTGAACGAATGAATCAGTTTATTGTGAAGCAGATCCCTGATGATTGATTATATTCCGCGACTTGAAGTTTAGAAAAATCTTTTTTAACTGATGATGAAACGATTTCAGCTGACCCATAGCGGAATAAAGATCATTTATTTTATTACCACCTTTTTCCTTATTGGTCTTTCCATTTTTATTTATTCGCTCATTACCCAACTCATTACTACTGCGTATGTCATCAACGAGAATGCGAAAGTAGCGACCGAACTGGATCTGCTGATGGACAATCTCCGCGATGCGCAAAGCGCCCAGCGGGAATACCTGGCTACGCATGATTCCAGCCACTACTTCATGCTGGAAAAATCGCTGAAGGAATATCCGGTGCACTTAGCAACCGCACAACGTCTTTTACCCGACAGTGATTTCAAGCGGCAGCAGTTTAATAAGATTAAAAACCTGGTTGACCGCCGGAATGACTATTTCCGACACATTCAGTCTCTTGATCAACACCGGACTGTCACTATTGAAGATACGCGTCCCGGCGCGCGCCTGGCTGACTCTTTGCGTTTCGAGGTGACCAAATTCAAGTCGCTGGACAAGACGATCGTCAAGCAGCGCGATCAGCTATTGGTCTATCATTCCACCTACACCCCGATTGTTTTTCTTGTGCTGGCCCTGCTTGCCGTGGCTTTGCTTCTTTATTTCTATCTGCAGATCAATAAATCATTTCATCGCACGACCCAACTGCAAAATGAAATGAATCTTAAAAATGAAGAGTTAAAAAAAATCAACGCCGAGCTGGAGTCCTTCACCTACATTGCCAGTCATGACCTGCAGGAGCCGGTGAGGAAAATCATGATCATCAGTGACTATTTGCTTATGAAAGAACAAAGTGGTCTCTCCGATCAGGGGAAAGCGCAACTGGAAAAACTGCATCATTCTACTGCGCGCATTAAGACACTCATTGAAGACATCCTGGCCTTTTCACAGATCGCTGTTCAGCAGCGTACTTTTGAACGCATGGAGTTCTCGCAGCTGGTTTCGCAGGTGACTTCCGATATGACTGACGCGATTGCAGCGAAGAAGGCGATTGTACAGGTTACCACCTCGCAACCGATTACCGTTATCATCGCTCAATTCCAGCAGTTGTTGGTTAATCTTATTGGCAATTCCCTCAAATTCAGCAAACCCGATGTCACGCCTCATATCACTGTCGGAGTAAATGAAATTTCTGCTGATCAGATTCTGATGGATTCACATCTTCCTGCTGGCCTGAAGCAAGTGATGATTCAGGCGAAAGGTACTTTTCACAACCTATACATTGAAGACAATGGCATCGGCTTTGATCCCGTGTATAGTGATCAGATCTTTAAAATGTTTGCCAAATTACACACCCGCCATGAGTATGCGGGCACGGGCATCGGGTTGGCTTTTGTTAAAAAGATTGTTGAAAACCATGATGGTCATATTGTAGTCACCAGTACTCCGGGTAACGGATGCCGGTTTGACATCTATCTTCCTGCCAACCATGCGTGATTGAAGGAAACGATTCGGGATGGAGGGGACCGCCTTACTTTACCGTGAGCACATTCAGGGATGACGGTTTGTGAAACGGTGGTATTCCATGAAGATCTGTTTCCCAATACGGTGATTGTGATGTCACCGAGCTTTATCAAACTCAAATAGTTTATTTAGTAAGACGCTCATTGACTAATTTTATTTAATGATCTATTATCGCTGCTTATTGTCCTACTTTGCCCATGGTAAACCGGGCCACCTTGTGATTCGGAACTTGCGATCGTGACAAATAAATTGAGGTCTTGCACACCCTATTAGTGCAATGCCATTTGTTCTGATTGCTGCCAGGAACAAATTTTATTTTCTCCGTTTTGGCCTCT
>JBGATZ010000347.1:0-5494 GCA_044228905.1 Cyclobacteriaceae bacterium
GCTCGGACCATTTGATTACGATAAAGGGAGCCCAACGACTATGCTATGGATCTCTGAAGGCTTCAACAACTACTATGATGAATTGATTGTAAAACGAGCAGGAGTAGTATCAACAGAGGAGTATCTCAAAGAAATTGAAGAACGAATCAGTTCCTACGAAAATAAACCTGGACGACTTTTTCAAACAGCTTCTGATGCCAGCTTCAACACGTGGGCGGATGGGCCCTTCGGCAGACAGGGTGATGACGCTTACAAAACTATTTCCGTCTACGAAAAAGGAAGTTTGTTGGGATTAATCCTCGATCTGGACATTCGCCACAATACCCAAAACAGAAAATCACTCGATGATGTGATGAGCACACTGTACAAAGAGTATTACCAAAAGAAGAAGCGCGGATTCACTGAAAAAGAATTTCGTGAGGTTGCCGAAAAAACTGCTGGAAAGACATTGAACGAATTCTTTGATTATGTAAACACTACCCGTGAGCTGGATCTGAAAAAATTCCTGGGCTACGCTGGCCTTGAATTAGTTCAATCCATTAAAGGAAATACAGAGCCCTACTTCGGACTCACTGCCAAACAAAAGAATGACACCTTAAGGATCTCTAAAGTTGAATATGAATCACCTGCATGGAAACTAGGACTGAGATCAAACCAAATCATAACATCAATTAATGATCAACCAGCAAAGATCGACAATTTCAATTCTGCTCTTCAGCAAAGAGAAATCGTGACATTTAAAATCAATGGCAAAACCACAACGATTGAACCAACCATTAAAAAAGAAAAAGCTTTTCAATTAAAGATGAAGGATCAGGTCAATGAACTACAAATGGCCATCTTCCGAGACTGGCTGAAAGACATGCATTAAAGATCAGGCCTAAGTTTCACAAATACAGGTTCACGAAACATCTGATCAGGTGTGAATTTAGAATAATTGATCTCGGCTATAGCGACCGGCTCTACCCAGGTAGTAATTTTCTCGTCCACTACTTTCCCACCTTTCAATTCTGGTTTCTTTATTTCTTTCAACTTCTTTAACACACTCAGAATTTCCCTGATAGTATCATCGTCAAAGCCAGTTCCCACTTTTCCGCGATAGTGCAATTCCTCTCCTCTTTTCTCTGCTATCTGCAGCGCCCCAAAAGTAACGCCTCTCTCTCCTTTGCCTTTGGTATAACCCAAAATCACGCAGTCACATCCATTCCGGACTTTTATCTTTTGCCATAAGTCACTTCGCTTACCCGGATAGTACTTTCCATCCTTGCGTTTTGCCATGATGCCTTCCAGTTCATGTTCTTTGGCTGCTTCAAACAACGATTCCCCATCCTCTTCCATTTCGCTTACCCGATAAGCCGTCTCACCAATCTTAATGGCATCTTTCAGCCATTCTTTTCGCTGCATTAACGGCTCGCTGATCAAAGGTCGTCCATCAAGATAAAGGCAATCGAACACATAACAATACGCAGGATTGGATTTTGCCTGACTCCGTATGTTTGTCTCTCCTTTTGCATTCATGCGATTAATCACCTTTTTAAACAAAGGTTTTCCGGTAGCATCCAAACAAACAATCTCGGCATCGAATAATCCATTTGTTGCACGGAATGATTTTTCCGCATTATGTAATTCAGGAAACTGCGTAGTAATGTCAATATCATTTCGGGTTCGAATCCTTACCTGACCATCTTCCAATGAGATCAGCGCACGAATACCATCCCATTTCACTTCATAGATATAGTCCTCACCTTTGGGAATTTTATCTCCTAATTCAGCAAGCATCGGATGTACGTTTTGCTTTAGAAAATTCACCTGTGGCACATCCACGCGTTCCAGCAGCCACTCTTTAGCCTTCATGTTATGAATGCGATATTCACCCGTTATCTCCTTACTGCTTAACCGAAAGTAGAATCCGTCTTTTTTATCTTTGGTGATTTGATATTTACCTAGTGCGTAAATCCACATCTCTCCCGCACCATATTGCCCTTTCGGAATCACGCCATCGAACTTCAAATATTCCATTGGGTGATCTTCTGTTTGTACCGCTAACCGCTTCACTCCGGGATGTGGTGGCAATCCTTTAGGAACTGCCCATGATTTCAACACACCATCCTTTTCCAATCGTAAATCATAATGCAGCCGTGAAGCATGATGACGATGAACCACAAAATTAGTTCCTGCTTCTTCCAGAATCCGCGCGGCCGGTTCTGGCGTTTTAGTAAAGTCACGCTTCTTTTCATAGGACTCCAGTTGCTCGGGTGACTTATGCTTTTTATTGGGGGGAAGTTTTTTTGCCTTCGACTTTGCTTTACGATCTGTATGCAACTCTACCGCATATGCGTCAATTCCTTCCCAGGCATCACCATCACTGTTCACTTTCTCCAATGCAGTCCTGATATTATACTCCAGCGGGCTTTGCAATTCAGCTATCTCATTCCACTTCAGCGGCATAGACACAGGAGCTCCCACTCTTCCCCTCAAACTATAGGGAGAGACAATACTTTGTCCTGAACGAATCCGGTAAATATCAATCAATACTCTTCCTTTACGCGCATCTTTCTTAATATGAAGAGTGGTGTCTTTATTTGCATCTACAAAAGGCTTGGCGATTAATTGGGCTGCTTCAAATACCTGATGAAAATCCCATCGCGGCTCAATAGGACAACAAATATGTATTCCTTTCCCTCCGGTAGTCTTTGCAAAGGGAGTATAGCCAAAGGTCTCTATGTGTTCCTTGAGCTTCAGTGCAATCGGAACTACTTTTCTGAAATCATATCCCTCGGGAGGGTCGAGGTCAAATACCTTATAATCTGGGCAATCAAACACGGGCCTTCGACTATGCAGTTGATGAAGTTCTAGCGAAGCCAGATTCGATAACCATACCAGTGTAGCTGGCTCTGTTCACAATGATGTAGTCTTTCTTCTCTTTGCCCAGCTCTTCAAACTCAATCCAATCGGGAGCCCACTCGGTCTGTTTTCTGATAAAACATCTCACCATGAATTCCATCCGGAAAGCGGATCAATGTCAATGCCCTGCCTTTAACATGATTCAACAACGTGGGTGCTATGTTCAGATAATACTCAATAATTTCGGCTTTAAGAATTCCGTCTTCAGGGAACAATACTTTGTCAAGATTGGAAAGCTCAATCTTGCGTTTACCAATGTTCACCCATTGCCCCTTCTTTGCCATTACTCAATCTTAACTGAATTATTCGTATAATGGAATCTCCCTGCTACAAATAAAGAAAAACAAAATGCGGTGATAGAACTCACTACAAAATTACCCAAATTTAAACTCGACTGAAGCCAGTAAAAACGAAGAAACAGGACTGTGCTCATGGTCATTAAAATCACCAGCCAATAAATAAACGAAGGCTTGACTATTGATGAATTCATATCAGCATTTAGTAATAGGATGTATAATGTTACGATCGATAAGCCTACGTAAGTGCTAATATGCTGAAGTGCATACCACATAGGATATCTTACTCCGTCAAACGGAAATCGTCCTTCACTCAGAAAGGCGATTCTCTCAACAAAGAAGCCATGACCATGAGTAAATCCATCCCAAAAAATATGTAATGCAGCTCCTATCCCGGCCGAGATTACAAAAACAATCCAATGCTTTTTCAAATAATCAATAAAATTAAATCTTCTCAACTCAGCAGATCTTCTTTGCAAGAAAACCGGAAGATTATCACTTAATGCGGACTTAACCAGCGAATGAAATACTACGGCCGAAAGATCGAAACCGGAAGATCAAAGTATAAAATTCTAATAGCGTGTGGCCATGTACGCCATCCACGCTCATTTTAAAAAAAATATTCAAAGTCTGGCGAAATTGTTCCGATTATCAATCCGGTAGCTGATAGATATCTCCATCGAAGAAAAGGAATAACAATCGCGGTGTGTGCAGGAGTGAAAGGCATAACTGGTTACAGATTGCAAGTTAAATAGCCCACAGGCGTGCAGCTTATAACATGAAATATGTAATCGCTAACAGTTATCATTCTTCAACAGTCTTATTTTTATTAGGCAACAGCCACATTCCTATAATAAAGCAGACCGCTGCAACTACAATCGGATACCATAGCCCTGAAAACGGATCTCCTCCTGGCAGACTATCCGATTTACTGGATTCATAGAGAGCTGTGGCAATAAATGGAGTAAGTCCTCCGAATATTCCATTACCGATGTGATATGGTAATGACATGGAAGTGTATCGTATGCGTGTAGGGAATAACTCTACAAGGAAAGCAGCAATAGGGCCATATACCATAGTTACCAGAATCACCTGAATAAATACGATCAGGCCAATAATGATACTCGTGTTCTTATTCAGTACAACCTCTTTCTTTAGTTCGGGTTTGCTTTTGCCATTTTTACCTGACACTTCCTTAGTGATTACTTTTAGTATTGTCTGGTCAACCATGATGTGTGACTCGGTGATCACTCTTATGGTATCACGCGCTTCACTAAAAGAAGTGGATCGGGATAAACTTTCCAGTGAAGGCACTTCCGTCTTCTTTGATACGTCCGTGAGTTCGAACATCTGTTTATACAAAGGCCTGTACAATATAACTGCCAGCAATAGTCCTGCCATCATAATGTATTTCCTGCCTACCCTATGCGACCACCAACCAAAGAAAATAAAGAATGGAGTGGCTGCCAGTAAAGCAATAGCGACAATCGTACTGGATTGGACAAACTGTATGTTACAGGTTTTTTGTAAAAATGATAACGCATAAAATTGTCCTGTATACCAAACCACTCCTTGCCCTGCAGTGGCACCAAATAAAGCCAGCAATACAAGTTTCAGATTCTCCCTCTTGCCAAAACTTTCTTTAATTGGATTGGCCGACACTTTTCCTTCCGCCTTCAGCTTACTGAATAAGGGAGACTCATTCATTCGCATGCGTATGAAAATCGAAACAGCAACGAGTATAGCTGATAACAAAAACGGAACACGCCATCCCCAGGTATTGAATGCCTCCACTCCGATATATTCACGAACGGCAAGTATTACACCCAATGAAACGAATAATCCAAGCGTAGCTGTTGTTTGAATAAAGCTGGTAAAGAATCCCCTTTTATTAGAAGGTGAGTGTTCTGCAACGTAGGTAGCAGCGCCTCCATACTCACCCCCAAGCGCTAATCCTTGCACCAGTCGCAGAATCAACACAAGTAATGGCGCCACAATACCAATCGATTCATAATTTGGAATGAGGCCAATTGCAAATGTAGACCCCCCCATTAAAATCAAGGTAACCAGAAACGTATACTTGCGCCCTACAATATCCCCAAGCCGTCCAAACACCAGGGCACCAAATGGTCGCACGATAAAACCTGCGGCAAATGTGGCCAGCGTGGAGAGAAATGCTGCTGTTGGATTAGTCTTCGGAAAGTGTCCAGCACGCCGCCCGGCTGTGTGCGGCCGGCGTTGGCCGTCCACACGTCCGGCCAGCCGTGCCCGTGGTCCTCGGCGATCTGTGACAG
>JBGATZ010000348.1:0-5236 GCA_044228905.1 Cyclobacteriaceae bacterium
AAAAAAGCGACTGGATGCCTTTAAAGTGAAAATGAATATCCACCCCAGAGAATCGGCCGAAAGCGCAGTACAACGTTCACGATCATTACGATTGCTTCAAAAAGAACTGGGTTCGGATATGATCGCAGTGCTTCAATCGGATTCAAAATTTCAATCAGAGGAATTCTGGAATACACTGGTTGATCTGGGATTGCAGTGGGGTGACGGAGATTTGTTTCACTGGCGAAATGAGAGTGATGTTGGTGATGAGAACTTTTACAGCGTGTGGACCACTACGGAGCCGGGATACTTTTTACCTGAAGATATTTCATCAGAGAAAATGAACCCTCAGAATCTGGTTTTTGGATTCTCTATAGCCAGAAGTGCAGATCCACTGGCAGTATATGAAATAATGATAAAAAGTGTGACGTACTGTCAATCAAAACTAGGAGGAACGATCCTGGATGAAAATGGAGCTCCCTTTGATAAAGCGAAATACAAAAACAAGATTGAAGCCGTGATCAAGAAGATGAAGGAAAACGGTCTTGAACAGGGACAGGGAATTACTTTAAGATTGTTCTAACAACCGCTAACAGGTATCTCTTATCTTGGTCATGTGGGTCTGTGTGGTAACTGTGATGCAGTCTTCTATATTAAAAAAAGAAAGGCAGACCTCTTGGGTCTGCCTTTCTTCAAAGTTTATAACAAACTCTGATTAGTACGTCTTTTGCTTACTCCTGCCGTAATGCACTTACCGGTGTTTCAATGGCTGCACGGATACTCACTGCGATAATCAGGAGCATCGTAATGACTGACAATACCAGAGGCGGCACAATAAAGATCTGCCACTGCAGCGATGGAATATGAGAAGCAAAATTATTCAGCCATTGATCGCCTGCCCAATAAATAACGGGAGCAGCTATTGCATAGGATATCACCAGCAGCTGAAGAAAATCGCGTGAGAATAATACCAGCACGGAAGACGAAGAAGCACCCAGCACTTTTCGTATACCCACTTCTTTCGCACGTTGTGTGACCGAAAAAACAGAAAGCCCCAGCAAGCCCAGGCACGTCACTATAATAGCCAGCGCGGTGAACACATTTACTATTTTACCAAACTGCTGATCTTCCTTATACTGATTATCGAAATACTGATCGAGAAAAAAAGATGAGAAGGGAACATCCGGGAAAGCACTTGCATATACTGTCTTCATCTGATTCTGTTGTGCACGCAGGTCTCCTTCCAGTTTCACTGCAAAATATTTTTCCGCATGCCATCCGGGCTGTGTATAAACCATCGGGCTGATCTTCTCTTTGAAAGACACCTGGTGATGATTGGCTACTATACCGATGATTGTAGCGAAACGTTGCTGGGGTCCCCACCAGAACGTCATCTTCAGGTTGATTACCTGTTTCTGATTTTCAGGACTCAGCTGCTTCACAAACTCTTCATTTACTATCAATGGTACGTTCTCCTCTTTCGATTTGGCGCGGAAATCCATTCGTTCCGCTTCCGTGAATAGTCTTCCTTCCAGCAAACGAATGTCAAACGTGGAGAAGAAGCTGGTATCCACGCTGGCAATGCTTGTATAAAAGAATTCTGAGTTTTCCTTTGCCGTAACGGGACCTATAGCTGAACCTTCCACTACTACTCTTCCGGGAATATCAGAAGTAGCTGAAATGTTGCGCACTCCCGGAATTTTCATCCCTTCTGTTTTGAAGAAGCTGATCTTATTGCCGGCTAACGAATCAAATACGGCAGGTGCTTCAATAACCATTACCTGCTCTTTCGTGAAGCCGGTGTCCATCGATCGCATGTAGGTAAGCTGTAAGTAAATCGTAATGGTGCCTGCAATGAGGAGCACGGCCAGCACGTATTGAAACGAGATCATCACTTTGCGCAATGCAATGCCTTTCGTTGACTGATAGAATTTTCCTTTCAGCACTTTTGCCGGATTGAATGAGGATAAGGTAAGTGAAGGATATAAACCCGAGATGGCGATGCCACTTACAAATACCAGCACGGAAATAATCCATGGCATTGCTCCTCCTGTATACAGAATGGTTTCAATCTTTTTACCAATGAGCGATTCGAACGATGACCAGAAACCGACAGCAATTGCTGCCGCGATCAGCAATGCAAAAAGATTAACGGCAACCGTATCAAATAAAAATTGTAGGATGAGTTGTGTGCGCGTGGCACCTACCGTTTTACGAAGGCCTACTTCTTTCGAGCGTTCCATCGCTTTGGCTGTAGATAAATTAATATAGTTGATCCAGGCTACGCCCAGAATAAATACCGCGAGAATGGAAAGAAAGTAAACCGTGCGCTCACTGCTCACCGGGCTTTGTTCACTTTGCATATTGGAACGCAAATGAATATCGGTAATGGGTTGTAAAGCAAATTGTGTTTTTGCTTCACTTTCATTTTCCGGGCCGATGTATTTTAGTTTAAGTTCAGGTAGTTTGGCTTGCAACGCGGAAGCATCTGCCCCGTCTTTCAACAATACATAACTATAGAAAACAGCCCATGACCAGTTGTCGTACATATCGCCTATGCCGGAACGCATGGTTGAGAATGAAATCAGTATATCAAACTGAAGATGCGAATTCTCCGGCACGTCTTTGATCACACCGGTTACGTTCAGAACCATGTCGCGGTTAAGACGCATCTGTTTTCCCAGCGCCTCTTCCTTGCCAAAATATTTTTTAGCCATGCTTTCTGTGATGACCACTGAGTTGGGCTCTTTAAGTGCATCCTCCTTTCCCGCCAGCAGTGGAAAAGTAAACATGGTGAGCAGGCCGGGATCAGCGAACCATACCTTCTCTTCATTGAAGGCGGTGAGCTTTCCCTTGCTGTCCTGACTGGAGAACTCCAGTGCATTGGCGAAATAGCGCCCGAGATCTGAAGTGAATAAAGAAGTCTTCACTAAACGACAGAAATCTTCTACTTCCGGAAACTCTTCTTTCATGGCATACGCTACTGCTGCATCGTTACTGGCAATGACCCGGAGCTTCGTTGAATTCTGAACGATCTCCATGGGTACACGATAAAGGCGGCTGGCATTTTTATGAAATGAATCATAGCTGGACTCAAAGCGCACATATTGCCAGATGAGGAAACAGGCACTTAATCCTATTGCCAAGCCAGCGATATTGATAGCTGAGAAAAACGGATTGCGCTTCAGGTTACGCAGCGTGATGAGCAGATAGTTTTTTATCACCGGAGTAGTATTTTAAGTGAAGACCTGATGAAGATAGGGGGTTGCACACGCTTTAAAAAGAAATTATCCGATTCCGGACATAGATTTAAGTATGCTATTGCTTTCTCGGGTGGTTAGTGAGCCGCGATGTGCACTGTACTGGTCACGCGGGGTCTGCATAGCGACCCCGCGATACAGTCTTCTGCTTATTTATTATCACCTCCATCCATCCCACGTTACCAGGCTGATCCATTGCCTTTGCAAGAATGTGTGTGCCTGCAAGCGTTGAATTTGTCTTGGTGATTGAATAGTGCCATTCTCCTTCTTTGTCAGGCTGAAGAATGGCATTGCCTTGTTCAATGATAATACTCTTGTTATCGGTAATAGTTACAAGCACTTCCGTTACTTTGAAGTCATCCGTAGCGTGAATGATGATTGTATTACTGACTTCACCGATATAGCCTGAAACATCCATCGCAGTTACTTTCGGTGCAGTCATGTAATCCGTTAAAGCCACGGCATACGCGCTGTGCTTACGATCATTGATGCCTGTACTGTATTCTGCTTTGCGTTGTTCGTTCTGCATCTGCTTCTTCGCGTAGTGCACCGCACACTGAAATCGTGAACGCATCATTTCCTGGTGCACGGTAAGTTTGCCTGATCGCTTTGGCCGGTTGGACAGGACGATCTTTCCGCGCACTTCACGAAACACAATTAATTTACCCAGCATACCGCTGATTCCTTTGAGCAAGGGGTTGTTTGCAATGAGTGCCATCGATTAATGCTTTTTGTTTTATAGCTCCCGAATGAAGAGGTGAACGGGATGCTTTTAGAGCGGGGTTGGGTCTTCGCATAACTTTAAAAGATTGTGAATGATTTTGAATGATTTGGCAGCGCTGGCCTTACACTGTATGAACACGCCAGATTTATTGGAGAAGACTTGGGCGAGGCTGAGGGAAGGCTGAGAGCGCTCTGGACAACCCTTCACAACCCTTCTATGAAATGTCATACCGGCCAAGCGCAGCGCGAGCCGGTACCCCTGGGAAATTAAGATGGAGAAGATTCTATGAAATACTTTTTGGTCGCGCGAGGGTCTACACAACTTCCATTCTTGCATTAGTCATCCGGAAATGCCTGACGAAGGAAGGTAAGTGAAGGATCTTTGTAAGATCGTAGCACCTAATGTCCCGAACAGTCATTTAATCTAAAGGCCATTGAAGAAAGCGTCATTGCGAGGGAGGAACGACCGAAGCAATCTCTTTAAATAATTGATTTGACTGTTTAATACCTGACTTATCACTATCTGATAACTCATTACAACTTTGATAGCCATTGAAGGTTTTTTCTTTCGTCCGTTTTTGCCTTGATGCAAAAAGGACCAAAAAAATCAAGGCGGAAAAATGCTTCCCATTTCACAAACCCAACGCACCCCCGCTTTTACTCATTATTTATAAAATATATTAAGGCATTCGTGAATCTCGCTATGCTTCGATTTCCGCCAAGGCCAGCGCACTTGATCCTCAACGATAGATTTGTGAATTGGGTGAAGAGCGGGAAGTTAAAGCAACACGCAAGCCCGTGCTTCCATTATTCTCCTCCTCAATTGTGAACCGATCTCATAAAATTTCACAGTTCAATTCGGACTGAACTATCCCGTTCTTTTCATCTCTAGTTTTGGAAGCATGATAAAAACGTTCGCCTCCACGCTCTTCTTTACAATTATACTAGTGGTCTTTGCTCATGCGCAGATCCCGGTTGAAAAAGATCCCTTTCACACCGTTCTTTTTGAAAACGAGAAAGTGCGGGTGCTTGACTTGCAGGTCAGCGGCTCAGATACCACCACCACTCACGTTCACAAAGCTGCTTCGGTAGTCGTGTTTATGTCAAAATCAAAACTGGCCATAGAGCTACCCGGTGCCCAGCCGGTGATTACTCCGGTAGATGTAGGCACCACGATCTACCGAACCTATGATCAAACGCCAACCACACATCGGGTTTGGAGCGATGATGGTTCTTTCATGAGATGTATTATCGTAGAGATAAAGAGTAACAAA
>JBGATZ010000349.1:0-5228 GCA_044228905.1 Cyclobacteriaceae bacterium
CCATCGGGGTAATGCATCTCAGCCTGATCACCCTTAACCTGAAACGTAGCAATGGGATCACAACAGATAAATGACAAGCTATTTTCATGCCCATGGTAATCGGAACTCTCCATTAAGATACTCCCGGCAAATACATCACGAAGTTTCAAATAGATATTTACTGGTGTGAGCGTATCTGCCAGTAATTTCCGTGATCGTGTGTTCAATTTATATTTCATTCCTTCTGGATTTTATTCTCTAAAAAACGTGTGTAAACAAAAAAGCCTGCCCCGATGATCGGAGCAGGCTTTCTGTTAATGTATCCTTATATGGTTGTTTACTTCATAAGCATAGCCGCACACCGATCTGTTTCAGACCTGTGCCACCACCATGCATTGTTAGTAAACTTCATCATTACTTATCTTATTCAGCTTTTTTCTTTGCTGGAGTTCTTTTTGGCTTAGCAGGTGCTGCCGCGGCCGTTGCTGGCTTTTTGGAAGCCACTCTTTTCAATTTGGCTTTGATTGCTTTTTTGTTTCTGGACACTCCAAAAGAACCCTTAAAACGTTTTCCTTTGGCAGTTTTTTTGTCTCCTCTTCCCATGAATTAATTTTTTCGTGGGGCAATATTAGCACGTGCAGTTTAAATTACAAAATATAGACCCCAGATTCTGATAAATTCAATCCATCAAACTCGCTCGGAGCAAGTTCTTTCTACTCGATTGCTATTCCAGTTACCAGATCTTCACCCGATCCTTCTCCGCACGATACATCTTATCGCCAGGCTTGATATCGAACGCCTTATAAAATTCATCCATATTTGAAACGGGTCCATTGGCTCTGAACATACCCGGGCTATGAGGATCTGTATTGATCTGAGTTCTAAGTGATTCATCCTTGTATTTGATTCTCCAAACTGTAGCCCACGATAAAAAGAAACGCTGCTCGGGCGTGTATCCATCAATCAATCCCGGCTTACCCTTTTCATTAAAAAAGCGTTGCAACCCATCATAGGCAACATTCAATCCCCCCAGGTCACCGATATTTTCTCCCAATGTAAATTCTCCCTGAACAAATACTCCAGGCAGTGGCTGATACTTATCATACTGAGCTGTCAGCGCCTTTCCTTTCTCCTGAAACTTCTTAAGGTCCTGAGACAACCACCAGTTTTTCAAATTGCCCTCTGCATCAAACTGGCTTCCCTGGTCATCAAATCCGTGTGATATCTCATGACCAATCACCGCACCAATGGCACCATAATTCACCGCCTCATCCGCTTTGTAGTTATAGTAAGGAGGCTGAAGAATACCGGCAGGAAACACAATCTCATTGAACATTGGATTGTAATACGCATTGACAGTTTGAGGAGTCATCTCCCACTCCCCTTTATCAACCGGTTTACCCAATTTCTCGATTTGTTCACGCACCAGGAAGCGTGATGCATTGGTAGCATTCTGATAGTAAGAGCTTTTTTCAGGGGCTTTATCTAATACTAATGCGGAATAGCTTTTCCACTTGTCCGGATAACCAATCTTTACGGTGAATGTGCTTAATTTTCTCAATGCCATTTTCTTGGTTGAATCTGACATCCAATCATTACTTTTTATGCGGTCCGCAAAGGCAAGTTTGATATACTCTACCATTTCCATTGCTTTTTGCTTTGCTTCTGGAGGGAAAGCCTGTTCTACATATAACTTTCCGATCGCCTCACCCATAAAATTATCTGTCGCATCAAGCACTCGCTTCCATCGTGGTCTCATTTGATTTACACCTCTCAGGTACTTACTGTTGAATTCAAAAGATTCCTTAACAAAAGTATGAGACAAAAACGGAGCTGCACTTCTTAACGCTGTCCATCGCAGATAAACTTTAATATCCTCAGGTTTATAGGTATTGAAAATCTTTTCGCACTCTGCCATGAAAGCAGGCTCGGTCACAATAATCGTATCTTCCTTCACACCCATTTGCTGAAAGTAAGCCGACCAATTGAAAGAAGGGTTTAGTCGTGCAAGCTCTCCAAAGCCTTTCGGATTGTATAGTTTTGCCGGGTTACGTTGATCTTCCTTCGTCAGCGTGGCTTTAGCCAATTGAGTCTCCAGCGCAATAATCTTATCCGCATCGGTCTTCGCTCTCTGTTCGTCACTTCCTGCCAATACAAGCATCCTGATCACGTACTCTTCATATTTTTCACGCGTCTCCTTTGATTTAGCATCACCTTTCAGATAATAATCACGCTCGGGTAAACCAATTCCACCCGACCATAGATACGCGGCCATCTTCTTACTGTTTTTCAGATCCGGAAGAACACCAAAGCCAAAGAAAGCACCACCTCCTTCAAGCTCTTGCTGTGCCAGGTAGTTCTGAACATCCGTTTTTGTTTTAATAGATAGTATTCTGTCGAACACCGGCTTCATCACCGAGATACCTGCTTTTTCAGCCCGCAGTGAATCCATTCCTATAGAATAAAAATCGGCTGCTTTACGCTGATCTGAACCTTCGTAGTATTTATTATCCTGTGCCGCTCTCTTCAGCACATCCAATACCACTCCCCTGTTGTAATCACGCAGCTCATTTCCTGATCCCCACGATCCCTGGTCTGCCGGAATCTGATTTCTATTCAGCCAGCCACCGTTAGCAAAACGAAAAAGATCGTCCTGAATACGAATGGTGGAATCCATGTTAGCCAAGTCAAACCCCTCATTCTTTTTCGCTTCTTCTTTTCCGGAAGAGCATGCAAAAAAAACAGAAATTAAGCACAACGATAACAGACGAGTAATCATATTTATTGAATGGATTGTAATGCGGCTTCAATCGCGTAACGCACATCGGCATTACGATTTTCGTTTAATAATTTCTTTAGTGTCGGTTCCGCAGATTTCGCATCACGGCCAATCTTCCCCAGGATCACAATCATCTTATACCGTAATCCTCCGTCTTCAGCAGTGGTTGAATTCAACTTCCTGATTAATTCAGGAACAGCAGGTTTCCCAACGGTAACCAACGCTTCATTTGCCCTGTCTGATTCGTTATAGCTATAACTCATCAATCGGGATACCATATAATCAATCGCCTTCACGTTAGTTGTCTTGGTATGCCCCAGTACCTCTATCGCGAAGGATTGTATTTCGCTCATCTTCTCCCGTTCTTCCAGACTTCTCTTATCAAAGAGACCCATCAAAGCCGGTTCAAGGGATTTTGGTTTATCTCCCATCAATGCCAATAGCTTAATGACACGCAATTGCTCGTTTACATCATTGCCTTTTAGAATCGTTTCTGCTTCTGCCAATGATGGAATCACACCTGGAAGAGGAACATTATACTTCACACAGAAATTAATGCGATCTTCCTGCTGATTCGGATAAGGTGTCTTCATTGCATATTCTGTGAATTTGCTTTTGCATTTTTCAACCAGTACTTTCAGGTCCGCTTCAGGAAACTCATCCATGATCTCTTTGTTGCGTGAATCATTCATCGTAAGATTGAATGAGTATGCAAAATCAAACAAATGCTCATGAGATTTCTCATCCGAGTGAGTATTAAAAAAATCAGCAATCCAATCGATGATCTTTGTCTTCTCCGTCTTCACCCTTTCCTCCATGTAAATGGATCGCAATGCAGAATACATCGTAGAGGCTGTACGCACATCCAGTGCAACACGTGAGGCATATTTCTGATACACAAACTTTCTCAGCTCCTGATTATTCCTCACGCCCTCCATCATTTCAAAGAAACCCACGTTGTAAGAAACAGGTTTAGGCAAGCCCATCTTATTCTCATTCACCAGCTTGAAGAAACCATCAATACGAGATTCCAATTCTCCCTGTGAGGATTTCGTTTTAGTAAGAAGGTAAGCGATGTAATTCGATGAGGTATAATCTCCGATTTTCGAAAGCACATTCAGGCCCGTCTTCCATTCACGATCGGTAATCACACTATCTGTTGACAGGAAACGAATTGCTTCATAAGCACGATCATCTTCAGACGGATACCGGATAGTGTCCATCGTAGCAATCAAAAAAGACTCATACTCGGAACTCCTGATCTTAAATCTTCTAAGTGTGTAAATTAATTCGTAATGCAGCTTACCACACGTATTATCAAAGGGTGTTCGCATCGCATCTTTTACTACTGCATCAGTTTTCTCCTTCGTAGAAAGATCATTCAGCTTTGGTTTAAAATCCCTTAACAACTCGTTACAGACTTCTTCTTTGGTTTTACTTTTCGAGAAAGAGATTGTCTCTTGTTTCGAAGATTCTCTTTTTGATTCCTGGGTAATGATGATTGCTGGTTTGCTTTCTATTACTTCTGTCTCTCCTGCCGGAAATAATATCTTCAGATTCTTGCTCAATTTTATTCTACCTGAAAAACTGGCAAGTATTTCTCCTGATGCCACATCAATCAATCGTGCACTCACGTCAATATAGGTTTTCAGTTTCGTGTATGTACCTGATGACAACGCATCAATCGGTGCAAGCTTTCCTACCTTCTGTGCCGCTTCAGGCAACATTAAATCAGAAAGGATCAATTCATCCTCTTTAAGGATTGCATCCAGTCGTTTGCGCTCGAAGATTTTGAATTTACCTGGCTTATCTGAAAGCCTTCCGATCAGTGACTCTGTAAAATACTCACCAAACTTGTTCTGAGAGGTGGATTGCGTATTGGCCAGTGGAACTACTGCTAATCTTACCGGCTTATCTGAAACATGTGATGCTTCCAGCTTCTGTGCCCATTCCTCTACCACCACCGAATAGTCTTTCGCCTTTTGAGCAAATCCAAAAAATGAAGAAAAACAAAAGACAAAAACGGCAGGTAGAAATTTCATGGGGTTCACTTCGAATATCAATTTTACAAAGAAAGCCTGAAAAGGATACAATCCTTAGGTTCGTTGCTTTGGTTCACAAACCGAAACCACTTCATCAGCCGGGCTTCTTCCACCAGACCCGATTTCAACAAAACATTAATAGACGCCTTATTCTCCACATCCACGAAAGTAAAAATCCGGTATACTCCGTTCTGATGTTTTACGATGCTCATCATCTTACGACAAACTTCCGTTGCATAACCTTTGCCCCACTGTGTAGGGCTGAAAACATATCCAAACTGAACCTTGCCTTCATCATGCAAAAATCCAAAACTTCCCACCAGGCGATTGGTTTCTTTTACTCGCACCGAGTAGGAATAGTCCACGCCTTCTCTCCAGCCTTTGGTCGCGTATTCCAAAAATGAGCGTGTATCCTTAATGCTTTGATG
>JBGATZ010000350.1:0-5216 GCA_044228905.1 Cyclobacteriaceae bacterium
CTCGCACGCACGCTCTCGAAATCAACTTCCAGCGCCGCTTCGCCCGAGGCTTCAACCTCAACGCCTCCTATTCGCGCATGCTGCAGGAGAACAAGACAATCTTCGAAAACGAGTTCAACATCCTTGCTCTCAATACCGCTTTCAATGCAAAAATATTGCGGCTATCGTCATCAACAATAAGGATCTTTCGGGATGAAGAATCTATAGACATATGCTCTTACTTCAATCCTTTTTCGTACAACCAAACACGCAACAAAGAGAGCAATTGATCGATATCTACTGGTTTTGTAATATAATCGGAAGCTCCCGCATTAATACACTTGATCCGATCACCCATCATTGCTTTGGCAGTCACTGCAATGACAGGCAAATCCTTAAATTTCGGATGCTTACGAATAGCCGTGGTGGATTCGTATCCGTCCATTTCCGGCATCATCATATCCATAAGTACAATGTCAATCTTTGGATTAGCATTCAACTTCTGCAGTGCATCCTTTCCGTCAACTGCCGCAATCACATTCATCTGGTATTTCTCCAGTGCTTTGGTCAGGGAAAAGATATTTCGCATATCATCATCCGCAACCAGTACCGTTTTATTCTTCAGCACTTCATCAAGCGCACCCAGCTTATGATATTTATTAGCCACCGGCTCTGCATCACGTTTCTCAACCAAGTGAAGGAAAAGCGAAACTTCGTCAAGTATCCGTTTATATGAATGAGCCGTTTTTACTACAATAGAGTCCGCGTATTGCTTGATCTTAAGTTCTTCGGACTGTGACAGGCTTTTGCCTGTAAAAATGATGATCGGAATATTTTCCAGACCGGGTGTTTTCTTCACTTCTTCCAAAGTATCATATGCCTTCTGATCGGGTATGCCCATATCAAGGATTACACAATCCACTCCTTCACTTTTCAATGAACCAATGGCATCGTTTACCTGATTTTTAATTTCGAGTTGGACATCGAAAGTCTCCAGGAAGTAAGCCAACGCTTTGGCATGCTTTGCATTTTCTTCTACGATCAATACTTTTTTAGGGTGATGACTCAGTACATATTCGATCTTTTTGAAGATCTCAGGCATCTGATCAAAGGCAACGGGTTTATTAATAAAGTCAACCGCTCCCTTCATCAGGCTTTCACCTTTCAGTTCATAGGATGACATGATGTGAACCGGAATATGCCTTGTTTCCGGATTGCCCTTCAATTCTTCCATCACCTCCCATCCGCTCTTTACAGGCAACTGAATGTCCAGCAGGATACCTGTTGGCAAGAATTGTTTCGCCAGTTCAATGCCTTCGTCACCACGTACAGCAACAACTCCTTTATATCCACGCTTACGTGCATACTCAAGAACTGATTTGGCAAAATTGATATCGTCTTCAATCACCAGCATCACCCTGTCTCCTTCCTTGATTTCTTTACGATCGTCCGGAATGTTTTCAGGAATAAGTGTGCTGATATATTTTCTTTCCACTACAACAGGTGGTTTAGTATTTACCGGAGACGAAACACGAACTTCTTTTTGCTCCACTTTAGTAACTACTGCATTTTTGGAAACAGGTAAGTAAAGTGTAAACTCACTTCCCTGATCGACTTCACTCTTCAACGCAATTTCTCCACCGAGTAGTTTTGCCAGCTCACGACTGATAGAAAGTCCTAATCCCGTACCGCCATCTGCTTGTCTTTAGGTATTCCAATACCAGTATCTTTTACAATAAACTTCAATGTCTGTGAAGTCTCCTTCTCTATGGATAGACTTACATATCCCTGAGATGTAAATTTGATCGCGTTGGAAAGCAAATTTCTGATAATCTGGTCAAGCCTGAGCTTATCTGTCTCAATAACACTCAAGACATCCTTAGAAACGGAAGTTCTCAATTCAATACGCTTTTCTTTTGTAATCGGGTCGAATAGCGAGTGCATTTCTTTGACCAGTTCTTCAACAATTACGGGATGATACTCAAGCTGCATTTTACCCGATTCGATTTTCGACAAATCAAGAATCTCATCAATCAGGGAAAGCAATCCATTACCCGAGCTTTGAATCACTTTTGCATATTCAATCTGATCTGCAGTGAGATTTCGCTCCGTATTCTCTCCCATCAATCTCGATAACAAAAGGATTGAATTTAACGGTGTTCTAAGCTCATGCGACATGTTAGCCAGGAACTCCGATTTATACTTCGTACTCTGCTCCAGTTGCTCCGCTTTATTCTGAATATCAACATTACGTTCTGTAATGATTTGATTTCTTTCTTCCAGCAAACGGCTTCTTTCCTCCAGTTCCTGATTAGCCTGCTTCAACTCCTCCTGCTGCACTTTCAGTTCTTCTTCTGAAGCTTGTAGTTTTTCTGCCTGTACCTCCAGTTCACTATTCAGGTTTTCCAATTCCGTATGCTGCGTTCGTAACTCTTCCGACTGTGCCTGCGTCTCTTCCAGCAACTTCTGAATCTTATCTCTGTTCTGTGCCGTGCTTATTGCAATGCCAATGTTTGGCGCGCAGCTGGTGAGGAACTCTATTTCGCGTGGACTGTATTCTGATATAGACGCCAGTTCGAATGCGCCCTTCACAAGGTACCCCTCCATCACCGGGATAGCAATTACATGCTTTGGTCTGATCTCACCCGTTGCAAAACTGATCACAATATTCTCAACCGGCATATTCTTCAATTCAATCGGCTTCCGGGCAACTACCGATTGACCAACAATGCCCTGGTTAGCTTTAATACTTTGTCTTGATTCATTGGCAACAAAAGCATAACCCGCAGAACAACGTAATTCTCCGCCTTCCAAAATATACATTGCGCCAGCACTGCTACTTGTATACGAGGCAAGGAATTCAACTACCTGATTGGATAATGTCTGCACATCCTTATCACCAATCATCAAATCGTTCAGTTTGGCAATTCCAGATTGCTGCCACTCTTTTGTTGATAGCAGGTCAAACGAATATTCAAGGGATTCCGCCATCCGGTTCAACGAGCCAGCCACACTACCAAGTGCATCGCTTTGCTTGTCATCAACACGGATAGTATAACTACCTTGTGCAATCTTATCCGCAATGCCTTGAATAATTCCAATACGGGTTGTGGTTTCCTCCTCTTTATCCACAAGCTCCTGCTGAAGTTTCACTCTCTCACTGAAGTCGTTTCTCACCCTGAAATAAAACACCAGAGTGATTAATACTGCAATGAAAGCGGCAATCGCAATTAGCGGAGGAGTGAATGTGGAGAATCTTTCCATACTGCCTGTACGATCTTCCAGAAGACGTCTCTCGCGCTCTTCCATCATTTTAATCTGGTCACGGATCTTATCCATCACTTCCCTGCCACTTCGAAGCGTAGCGAAATTCACTTCCTTACCCTGTTCTTTTGCCTCAATAGTTATATTGAAATGATCAAAGCGACTATTCAATTGTTTATACAATTCAGGCAGGTCACGCTGTTGCAACGGGTTATCCTGGGTGAGAAATAAAACCTTCTCATACGAAGCAATCACGCGATCCTTCGAATCACGGTAAGGTTTCAGAAAAGCATCATCTCCAGTAAGAAGGAATCCGCGTTGTCCGGTCTCTGCATCTACCAAAGCGGCATTGATCGTTTCCAGTTCAAGGATAACCTCACTCGTATGGTTTACCCAGCCTACACTCTCCAGAAGCTTACTGATACTCATGAGTGATGCCGCTGAACTCACCAAAAGGATAATCAGCGAAGCACTGAACCCAATAAGCAGATTTCTTTTAAAATTGTTTTTCATTACAATGAATTAAAACCAAACATTTTCCTGAGGAGTGAGAACCAATCGCTGATGTTTTACCGGCAGAACAATAGTGAAGGTTGCTCCTTCATTCTCCACTCCCTTCGCGATTACAATTCCATCATGTCGCTCAATAATTTTCTTCACGATAGCGAGTCCAATGCCACTTCCCTCGTACACTTCTCTGCCATTTAATCGCTGAAAGATTTCAAAGATCTTTTCTGTATACTCATTATCGAAACCAATGCCATTATCACTGATGGTGATTCTGCAAAATTCTCCATTTTCGTCTGGTGTCGCATCTTCAGTCTTTGTATTTACTAACTCCGCTTTAATTGCAATGATGCAAGGCACATCCTGACGAACGAATTTGAAACAATTACTTAGCAGGTTTTGAAACACCTGGCGGATTTGTGAAGGAATTACTTCGATCACCGGAATAGGAGATATCTGAAGAGTGGGATTGGTCAGTTTAATCGCGAACTCGAGATCTGCCAGTGTTTCATCGATGACGCTATTGAGATTGGTTTTCCTGAATGCATCCTCAGAACTAATCTTCGAATAATTGAGCAGGTCTGTAATCAGATCACGAAGACGTTTCACCGAAGTATTTATCTTCTCCAGATAGAATTGCACTTTCGGTTTCTCATCCAGATGTTTTTCAAGAGCAATGTTGCTGAACGTCTGAATTTTCCGAAGAGGCTCCTGCAAATCGTGGGAGGCAATGAAAGCAAACTGCTGAAGTTCTTTATTATTTTCTTCGAGACGTTGGTTTGACTTCCGCAGTTCTCTTGTACGCTCTTCCACCTTCTTCTCCAGAATATGTTCCGCCTGCTTTCGAAGCTCAATCTCCTTTCGGAGGCTCTTCTCCATTTCACTCAACTGACGGGTTTGCTCAGACAAACGATAAAATGTCTTGATTTTTAAAATAAGGATATCCGGGTCAAAAGGCTTTGTCACGTAGTCGATCGCGCCAGAAGCATATCCTTGTGTAATAAATTTCTTGTGTGTATTAACTGCAGAGAGAAAAATAATAGGAATATCTTTCAACTTACTATACCCGGAGATTGCCTCAGCTACTTCAAAACCATCCATCTCGGGCATCTGTACATCGAGAATAATAAGGAAATAGGATTGCTGAAGTACTTTTTTCAACGCCTCTTCTCCCGAAGAAGCCGTATCCACCTCAAACTTGTGAAGAGTCAGCAGCGACCTGAGCGAGAAAATATTCTCTTGATTGTCGTCAACAATAAGGATCATTCGTTCAAAAAATTATCGCCCGCAGAAGTGTCAATCAATACTTAAAAAATTAGCCCGATTGGTAAAAATGGACAAAAAAGTCCATTAAAATGCTGGCATGAAATTTTACATGAGTAAAAAAATTATAATTAATTTGATTGGGTAAAAGTTGGTGCAAAAGGTAAATCTTAAGCCATGGCATCAAAATTTACACTCAGGTT
>JBGATZ010000351.1:0-5206 GCA_044228905.1 Cyclobacteriaceae bacterium
CCTGTACAAACTCCTTTACTTCAAAACGATTTTTCCCCTGAATAATAATGGTTGTATTACCATCGGGCAATACCAGCATCTTGATGATTTTTGCTACCGTACCAAAGCGATACAGCTCGTCAAGTGTGGGTTCTTCGGCCTGCTTATTTTTTTGAGAAAGCACACCTATGATGCGATTGCCCTGATACGCTTTCTTGATCAAACGTATTGATTTCTGCCTGGTGACCGTTATAGGTATGACAACGCCAGGAAAAAGCACCGTATTTTTTATAGGTAAAATAGGGAGCTCCTGGGGTAGATCTTCCGGTTTCAGGTCTGAGTCCTGCTCCGGATTAATCAACTGAATAAGTTCGTCCGAATCTTCTTGCACGAGGGGGGTTATAGCTAGTGATTTAAACATGATTCAATGCCAATTTGACACAAAAAAACAACGTCTCCAATTAAAAACGTGGTGCCGGTTTAATGGGTCAATACCGGTGCCACTCTTTGTATATCCCACGAAATTATTTCAACTTTCAAGACTGTTCTATCATAAAAACGATCGGCTGGTGCGTCAAAATGCCCATTTTTTCATCTTAATTGCCCTTATTTCCCTTTTAGGGGCTACCAACGCCCATGCCCAGAAGAAAAAATTCAAAAAAGGAGGTGTGGTTGAACTCAATGATTCATTAACCACCTACAGCCAGTCTGACATATTCGCTTTTCCCAATGTAAATAAGATAAGATTCTATTACGATGCGAACAAACTCAAGCGGATACAGCAACTTGACAATGCTGGCCAGGAAGAGGCTATGTACAAAGAGCTCAAAACCTATGTAGGAAACTTCGGTGTTGAAAATTTTGCCAAGAATGCTCCTATGCTTTGGCAACTGGGAAAGCTTTCGGAGAAATACGGCCCAAAAGGTGAAGCCCTTCTGATCTATAAACTCGTACTCAAACATCATCAGCAAGGGATAAACCTTAGCGACATTTATCAACGATATGATTCGATCGAAACAGACAAGAAAGAGTACTACGTTCCTCTGGACTTCTATTATCAGCTCGTGAACTATCGGAAAGAAATTGACACCCTACGCCCTCCGCAATCCGTGTTGGTGAATATGGGTGATGGTCTTAATTCACCGAAGGAAGATTATGGTCCAACCATTGGTAATGTAGATTATGTTTTACTTTTCACTTCCAAAAGAAATGAAATCCAGGGAAGCGGAGAACGGGCTATCAACGAAGATCTTTTTTACAGTATCAAAATAGATGGTGTATGGACGGATGCCCGCGAGTTTAAAAACATCAACACTAATTTCAATGAAGGTTCCGCTTGTTTAAGTCTGGATGGAAAGCATCTTTTCTTCTCACGTTGCAATGCCCCTGAGTCGTTGGGCAATTGTGATTTGTATGGAGCCACATTAAAAGCCGATAGCACCTGGGGCGACATTAAAAACCTGGGAACAAATGTGAACAGCACTGGATGGGATTCCCATCCTTCGCTCACCCATAGTGGAGATACGCTGTTCTTTGCATCTAATCGACTGGGTGGATTCGGACTTTCTGATATTTACTTCACGGTAAAAGATAATAAAGGCAACTGGACCAAAGCACAGAATGCCGGCCCGATCATCAATACACTTCAGAGCGAAGTAAGTCCCTTCCTTCATCACAAATTCAACGTACTCTACTTCAGTTCAAATGGAAACCCACTCAATTTCGGAGAGTTCGATATTTATAAGTCTTACCGGCAAAAGAACGGATGGAGCGAGCCAAAAAACATCGGGCCACTTGTTAATGGCGCAGGCAGTGAATATTATTTCACGATCGATTCCAAATCACATGACCTTTACTATGCACGATCACTTCAGGAAGACAAAAAGAATCTTGATCTCTACTCCTTTCCTGTGCCCATGGAGGCTCAACCGGAAGCTACTGCACAATTAAAGGGAACGTTGAAAGATCAGGCAGGAAAACCTTTGAAGGGGATCGTTTCGGTAATCGATCTGGACGAAGGCGTGGAAGTATCTCCGAAATTTATTCGCGCTGATGGTTCATTTGATTTCAGTCTGATCAACAAAAGAAAATACTTACTCATTATCCAGGGAGATGAATTCTTTCGCATAGAAGAAATATTCTTTATGGATGGAGATGTGGAAATCAATAAAATAGCAGAACCAATTGAAAGCAAGATTGCCTTTCAGTCGCTTGAGTTTGAAAATGGAAAAGCGGACATTCTTCCTTCCATGAATAATGACCTCAGCAAGTTGGCTAATTTTCTTATCGACCATCCTCAATTAAAAGTAACTATATCAGGTCATACCGATTCTGACGGGAAGGAAGAATCTAATCTGAGATTGTCGCAGGCCAGAGCCGATGCGATCAAGTATTATCTTTCATATGAATATAAAATTGATGGCAGTCGTATCACTGCCATCGGATACGGAAGTTCCAAGCCTATTGTTCAGGAAGTGACCAGTGACCACAAGCAGCTCAACCGAAGAGTTGAATTTGAAATATCAAGGAAGGAAAAAGATTAATCTGGTTCAAAAATAAAGCGGCCATGATTCAAAAAATCATGACCGCTTTATTTTATTCTTTAAGTCAGTTAAATCAATTGAACAGCTTGGCAATATCGTTGTAGAAAACGAACACCATTAACACTAATAAAATTGCCATTCCAATCTTCAGTGCGGTCTCAAATACTTTTTCATTCGGTTCACGGCCACTCACCATTTCATATAAAAGGAATACCACGTATCCGCCATCCAAACCCGGTATAGGAAGGAAGTTCATAAATGCCAACACCATTGACAACAACCCTGTCATTCTCCAGAAGTTCTCCCAGTCCCATTTACCACCATAAGCCTGTGCCATTCCGATTGGGCCTGACAATGACTTCTTGAACGAAAGCTGACCTGTGAAAATTTTGCGGAATGCCTTGAGTTGAACACCAATTACATTAAACGCACGACCCGGCCCTTTTGCAAGAGCTTCGCCAAAGGAATAATGAACAGTCTTAGCTGCTTCCTTTGGAAGAAATGGCGTATAAAAACCAATGCTGGTTTTTCCTTTAAAATATTCTTTAAAAGCAAGAATCTCATCACCACGCTTCACTTTCAACGAAAGTGTGTCATTAGTCAGATTAGCCAGGGCTGGTTTTACTTCATCAAAGTAAGTAACGGGGGTTCCGTTGACCTCTGTAATCAAGTCGCCCTTCTTTAGAATTTTCTTTGCAACGGAGGTATCAGCAATCGCATCAACCAGTGGTGTTCTGCGTGGTAAAAGAAAATTAAGTGTTGCTTCTTTGCTGTTGAATTTCTCAATGAAGTTGGGAGGTATAGCAATAATAACTTCTTTACCGTCACGTAAGACGGTATATGTTGAGTTTTGTGTGAGCAACGCATCGGGCTTGGACACTTCATCAAAATATTCAAGATCCTTACCGTTGATCTTAATCACTTTGTCTCCGGTTTTGAATCCGATTTCCTGAGCGAATTCCATGGCCTGAATGCCACCGTGACTATTTACATATTCATTCGAAATATAACTATCTCCATAAAAGTAAATCATCCCTATGAAAATGATGATCCCCACAATTACATTCACGATAATTCCACCCAGCATTACAATCAACCGCTGCCAGGCGGGCTTCGCACGAAATTCCCAGGGCTGAGGTTCCGCTTTCATCTGCTCCTTGTCCATACTTTCGTCTACCATGCCGGCAATCTTTACATAACCACCTAATGGGAACCAACCTATTCCATATTCTGTGTCTCCTTTCTTCACTTTCAATAAAGAAAAGTTAAGCACATTGGCCATCGGGAATAAGAAGTCGAAGAAGAGGTAAAATTTCTCCACTTTAATATTGAAAGCACGGGCCGCAAAAAAGTGACCTCCCTCATGTACTACAATCAAAATCGAAAGGCTCAGCAGAAGCTGGGCCGTCATAATCATTCCTTCCATTACTTAATTAATTCAAAAGCTTTAATTCTCGTTTCTTTATCCGTCATCACATAATCCTCATAAACGGGATTAGCGATATAATCCATTTTCGTCAAACAATGTTCCACCACATCCGACATTTCCAGGAACCCGATTCTTTCCTTCAAAAATTCGGCCACCGCCACTTCATTTGCTGCATTCAGTACGCATGGCATGTTTCCGGCCCTACCCAATGCCTCAAAAGCAAGCGCAAGATTACGAAAAGTTTCTGTATCAGGCTTTTCGAAGGTTAATGAAGGATAGTTCGCAAAATCAAACCTTGGAAGCGCATTCTTCAAGCGGTCAGGGTAAGACAGTGCAAACTGGATAGGCAAACGCATATCAGGCAGGCCAAGTTGCGCTTTGAGGGAGCCGTCCTCAAACTGCACCAGTGAGTGCACTATCGATTGAGGATGAATAATCACCTCTACTTGTTCAGGTTTCAAACCAAAGAGCCATTTTGCTTCGATTACTTCAAGACCTTTATTCATCATTGAGGCAGAATCAATTGTGATTTTTGCGCCCATGCTCCAGTTGGGATGCTTCAGTGCCTGTGCTTTAGTGATGGACTTCAATTCGTCTCGTTTCTTCCCACGAAATGGACCACCAGAAGCAGTAAGAATGATCTTCTCAATCTTATTATGGAATTCACCAACAATGCATTGAAAGATGGCGGAATGTTCAGAATCTACCGGGTAGATGTTCACTCCTTTTTCTTTGGCTAGTTTGGTGATCAGTTCACCAGCTACCACCAATGTTTCCTTATTGGCGAGCGCAATTTGCTTTCCCGATTCAATGGCCTTGATGGTTGGCTTCAGACCAGAATATCCCACCAATGCCGTCAACACCAGATCAATGGTATCCATTTCTACCACAGATGCCAACGCTTTCTCTCCCGCAAAGACTTTAATATCCAAGGGAAGCAACGCTTCTTTTACAGTTTGGTAATGATCTTCGTTACCGATCACTACCGCATTCGGATTGAATTTCTTTGCCTGCTCAATTAGTAATACTGCATTGTTTTCAGCAGTAAGTACTTCTATTTCAAAGAAGTCAGGGTGAGCAGCAATCACATCCAATGCCTGAGTGCCGATCGAACCTGTTGAGCCAAGAATGGCGATACGTTTTTTATTTTTATCCAAGAGATAAATGATGAATCGTTACTTGATTAATTCCTCTGCAATCTTCCGGTCATTGGAAAGACGTGGCACTTTATTCTGTCCGCCCAATTTCCCTAATG
>JBGATZ010000352.1:0-5318 GCA_044228905.1 Cyclobacteriaceae bacterium
ATCATGGCCAGCGCACAGGGCTTATTCATGCTCATGACGAATGGGATCGGAGCGTTTGCGGGAGGTACCTTCAGTGGTTGGGTAGTGGATTACTTTACAACCAATGGTGTTCGTGACTGGCAAAGCATCTGGTTCACCTTTGCAGGATATGTACTCATCCTGGGATTAGTCTTCCCGTTTGTATTCAAATACGACCACAATTCGAAAGGAGCAGCAGCGACTGTAACTGGTCATTAATCAAAATTTTATTTTTATTCTGCTAAGCAGAATATTTATACGAGTGCTGCTCGACAGTTGTAATGTCGAACTTAGATAATAAAGGATATTCATCCTAGAAAATACTTTTGATCTCATACTTTCTTCTTTTAAATTTAATGACATGAAGTACATCATTCTACTCCTGTCATTTGTCTCCGTCAGCGCTTTCGGACAACGAGAGATCCAAAAGAAAATTCAAACTCAATTTATTGAAGCGGAAGATGGCTCGACCATCGAGCTGCCGGAAGGCTCGTTTCATTTCGATGCCAGCTTGTCGCTGGATGGAAAAAAGAATGTGATCATCAAAGGAAAAGGAATGGATAAGACTATCCTTTCATTCAAAGGACAGGTTTCCGGTGCAGAAGGAATTAAAGTAACTAATGCTTCGAACATCACCATTCAGGATTTAACAGTTCAGGATACGAAAGGAGATGGAGTGAAGACTCAACTCGTGGATGGCATCACTTTCAAAAATGTAAAAGCAGAATGGACCAAAGGTTCCGATAAGAATAACGGTGGCTATGGCTTGTATCCGGTACAGTGCACGAATGTATTGATCGATAATGGAATTGCGGTAGGAGCGAGCGATGCAGGGATTTATGTAGGTCAATCCAAGTACATTATTGTGAAGAATTCAAAGGCATATCAGAATGTAGCGGGAATTGAAATTGAAAACTCGTTCTATGCCGATGTGTATGAAAACGAAGTCTATGACAACGTAGGAGGAATATTGGTTTTTGATTTGCCTGACCTGATTCAGAAAGAGGGTGGTTTTGTACGTGTGTTTAAAAACAACATCCACAATAACAACCACAAGAACTTCGCGCCAAAGGGAAACATTGTAGGCAAAGTTCCTCCCGGAACGGGCGTGTTGGTATTGGCTACGCGTAACGTAGAGGTGTTTGATAATAAAATTGTCAATAACATTTCGGTAGGTACAGGGATCATCAGCTATTACCTCACAGAGAACCCGATCAATGATAAGACATACAAACCATATCCGTCAAACATCTCCATTCATCATAATTACTATGAACGTCCCAATGTGAAAACCACTTCGAAAGAGCGCTTTGGTAAAATGTTCCGTTTCAAATTGAAGATGGGTAAAAATGTTCCCCACATCATGTACGATGGAATTGAAGATGCTACTATGAAAGACCGGAATATTTGTATCAACAATAACCAGAACGAATCCTTTATGAGCCTGGATGCCGAACACGATTTCAAAGGCAGAAGCAGAGACATCAGTAATTTCAAATGTGAAGGAGTGAAGATTGAGCCTGTAGTATTGGCAGGGAAAGAGTAATGATGAGAGTTGTATTGTTGATAGTTAGTGCATTTGCCCTTTCTGTTCTATTGTTGAGTTTTCAATCTCCGGCTTTCGACCGGAAAGATAAATTATCGGAATACAAATTCTTCAAAGGCAAGCTGGCTGATCTGAATCCGGAAGCTGATGTCATTCCTTACGATCTCAACACTCCCTTGTTCAGTAACTACGCAGAGAAGCTTCGCTTCATTCAATTTCCGAAAGGCTCGAATGCAGCTTACAATGATTCCATAGCATTTGATTTTCCTCAAGGAACGGTACTGATCAAAAACTTTTACTATCCAACTGATTTTCGTAAACCGGAAAAAGGAAGGAGAATCATGGAAACACGATTGATGGTAAACACAAGCAAAGGTTGGGAAGCATTTCCATACATCTGGAACGATGAGCAGACGGAAGCATTCTACGATGTGTCGGGTGATACAAAACAAATCTCGTATGTAGATGATAAGGGAAAACGTGTTAATACTTCTTATCTCATTCCCAATAAAAATCAATGTAAAGGTTGTCACGTGCGTGGAGGAAAGATGGTTCCCATTGGACCGACCGCTCGTAACCTGAATCGTGAATTGAATTATAGCGATGGTAAACAAAACCAGATTGAATACTGGTCAGCGTTGGGAATCCTTCAAAATGTTGATTCTTCTGTTCCCAAAGAGGTGGTGTGGAATGATCCTCAAACCGGTTCGTTGAATGATCGCGCCCGTGCCTACCTCGATGTGAATTGCAGTCATTGTCATAGTCGCTTAGGACCTGCCAATACCTCAGGACTTTTTCTCAATGGTTCTGAGAAAATTCCTGCTCATTTTGGGATCAATAAATCACCGGTTGCAGCGGGTCGGGGATCAGGAGATTTGCCCTTCGATATCGTACCTGGTGACCCTGGAAAATCCATTCTGGTTTACCGCATGAAGGCCATTGATCCAGGTATTGCCATGCCTGAAATCGGTCGTGAGCAGATCCATAAAGAGGGCGTTGCCCTGATTGAAGAATGGATCCGGAGCATGCCCCGTTAATTGCTCATTTACAGATAATTAACTCCCTTTATGTATTTTCCTTTTAGAGGTATTTGGATACCTCGTGGAATGGCTATCTTGTAGGTTAAATAAATCATGAAGCGACTACTTACATCTCTTTTTATTGCTTCCCTTTTCTTTGGCTGTTCCTCACCAAAGGAAAAAATCCCTGACACTATGCTCTCTGAATCCAATCGCTCTGAAAAGCTGGTTATCTATCAGATGATGACTCGTTTATTCGGTAACACCAAAAGCACGAATAAGAAATACGGCACGCTTGAAGAAAATGGTGTAGGGAAGTTTAAAGATATCAATGAAGGGGCACTTAAGAGCATCAGGGAACTCGGTGTCACCCACGTGTGGTACACCGGAGTGATTGAACATGCGGTCCTTACCGATTACACTGCGCAGGGAATTCCACTCGATGATGCCGATGTAGTAAAGGGTCGTGCTGGCTCACCTTATGCCATCAAAGATTATTATGATCAATCCCGATCTGGCGGTAAACGTAAAAGGTCACTGAAGGAATTCGATGATCTGGTTCAGCGCACGCACGAACCAAAGGTCTGAAAGTACTCGTGATTTTTATTCCCAATCATGTCGCGCGATCGTATCATTCTGATGCCAAGCCTGATGAAGTGAAAGACCTGGGTGAAGAAGATGATCTCACTGTTTCATTCAAAGAATCGAATAACTTTTACTACTTACCTGGACAATCTTTTCAGCCACCAAAAGGATACGATCCGCTGGGACCAGAGAATTCATACCCTACTAAAGATGGTCAGTTCAACGAAGTGCCTGCGAAAGTAACGGGTAATGATCAGTTTACTGCCACTCCTCATATCAATGATTGGTTCGAAACGATCAAATTGAATTATGGCGTAGATATTCAGAACGGCCGTCAGAATCATTTCGATCCTATTCCCAATACCTGGCAAAAGATGCTCGACATTCTCATCTATTGGACAAATAAAAAAGTAGATGGCTTTCGTTGCGATATGGCAGAAATGGTTCCCGTTGAATTCTGGCATTGGGCGATTCCACAGGTGAAAGCAATCAATCCTGAAATTATTTTTATTGCTGAGATTTATAATCCACAGCAATACAAAAACTATGTGGAGAATGGGCGCTTTGATTTTCTCTACGACAAGGTAGAATTGTACGATTTGCTTCGCCTGGATCTGATGAATCCGCATGGACAACGGGGCAGCACAGACATAGCGAGAATTAAAAAAGGAAACATTGATCAGAATATCTCCGATCACATGCTTCACTTCCTGGAGAATCACGATGAGCAACGAATCGCCTCTTCTTTTTTTGCTACCGATCCATGGAAAGCGGTTCCTGCAATGGTGGTGAGCGCAACCATCGATAAAGGTCCGGTGATGATTTATTTCGGGCAGGAGATTGGTGAACCGGGTATGAACGATGAAGGCTTTAGCGGAGTGGATGGCAGAACCACCATGTTTGATTATTGGGGAATCACGGAATTTCAAAAATGGGTGAATAATGGAAAATTTGATGGAGCTTTATTAAGCGATGAACAAAAGCAGCTTCGCCAGTTTTACGGAGATATTCTTACTCTGGCTAAATCAAACAAGGCAATTGCTTTAGGGAATTATTTCGATCTGACTATTCATAATGTTAACTCAAAAAATATCTCCCCGAAGATTTCTGTGTTTGCACGAAGTGCGGGAGAAGAGAAACTGATTATTATTTCCAGTTTCAATACGCAACAGGAACATGTAAAGATTCAGATTCCTGCGGAAGTAGCTCAGGGATTAGATCTTAATTTACCGAATAACTATATCGGTCGTGATTTGTTAAGAAGTGGTGCGGACATTGGTTTGGATGAAAACCTGACTTTTGAATTGGATGTGCCGGCATATAGTTCATTCATTTTTAAAATCAAGTAGAGAATGAAGCGGATTATTATTTACTCAACTTTATTGATAACCTCTTTGCTTATGTCGTGTGATACCAACAAGCCTAATGTGGCGAAGTGGCCTTATGGAGTAAACTATGAAGTGTTTGTTTTGTCCTTTGCAGATAGCAACGGGGACGGCAAAGGGGATCTCAATGGTTTAACTGCAAAATTGGATTACCTGGAAGACTTAGGAGTCGGTGGAATCTGGCTGATGCCGATTATGCCTTCACCGACCTATCACAAGTATGATGTGACGGATTATAAAGGCATTCATCCGGACTATGGCACGATTGAAGACTTTAAAAAATTTGTAGCCGAAGCGCATAAGAGAAATATCAAAGTATTGGTGGATCTGATTCTGAATCATACCGGTGCGGATCATCCGTGGTTTCAAAGTGCATTGAAAGGAAAGGATAGTCCGTATCGCGATTATTATGTTTGGGCTGACAGAGATTCGATTCAATCAGAAATTGAGAAGAAAGAAACGCAATTAGATTCAGACAATATCACTCAATGGCACGCTCCGAATGGAGATGAAACCGCGGAGCACTATTATGGTTATTTCTGGGGAGGAATGCCTGACCTGAACTTCGATAATCCTAAAGTCAAAGATGAGTTTGTGGACATTGGTAACTTCTGGTTGAAAGACATGGATGTAGATGGCTTCCGTCTCGATGCTGCGAAACATATTTTTCCCACCGAGCGGGCAAAAGACAATCATGCGTTCTGGATCTGGTTCAGGGCCGAAATGGAGAAGATCAGACCGAATGTATATTTAGTTGGTGAGGTT
>JBGATZ010000353.1:0-5204 GCA_044228905.1 Cyclobacteriaceae bacterium
ATGGGGGATGGCGATAACAATAACTTCTGGACACAATCATTTTTTGTAATGAAAGGCGAATCACAACTTCCCGCCATCCGTGACGATCTTCAGAAGCGGGCGAATGCCATCATTGAGAAATTCAATCTGCAATTCAAATTCAAACCATTGATCCGTAAAGTCACTGATGTTCATTTCGATCAGGAAATTGATTGGTCCATTAATCACAAATCGGCAGACAGAAAGTACGTAGCTGTATTTATCACATTAGGCATATTGATTTTAGTCGTGGCTTGTATCAACTACATCAACCTATCCACTGCACGCTCTGCCAATCGTGCACGCGAGATCGGGTTAAGAAAGACCTTTGGTGGAATTCGCCTGCAGCTCTTTATCCAGTTCATGATAGAATCATTTGTTCTGGTACTCATATCTACAATCATTGCTGTAATGCTTGTTATTTTGTTTATCCCTCAATTCAATCTGATCACCAATAAAACTTTCAATATTGAGTATCTGATTAATCCGGTTACACTATCAATTATAGCAGTGATCATTGTATTTGTAACGCTGCTCGCAGGAAGTTATCCGGCTCTATTTGTTTCAGGGTTTGAACCTGCCAGTGTATTGAAAGGGAAGTTTGCATTTGGGAAGGGATCAAACTTATTTCGCAAGTTTCTCACCACTGTTCAGTTTACGGTTGCTGTTACGTTGCTCACGGGCACAGTAGTAGTGGTTCGTCAGATGAACCTGATGCGAAATTCCAAATTGAATGAAGCCGGAAAACAAATCGTTTCCATCCGCTACGGAGGTTTTACAGGACCAGCCACTGATGCAAAATTTCTCACCTTCAAAAACAAAGTATTACAGGATCCGGAGATTGAAGCAATGACGTTGGCCAATCATTTGCCCCGCCTCGATTTCTTCGGACCGATTAATATGCAGATGCAGTTTCCTGAAATCAATGAAGATAAGCATGAGTGGTTTCAGCTGAATGGCGACTATGATTTCCCACGAACCTTCAAAATGAAAGTCATTGCGGGCCGCGACTTTGATCCGAAAAATATAGGAGACTCAACGGCAATTCTTTTAAATGAAACGGCCGTTGCCTCATTAAAACTCACTCCGGAAGAAGCAGTAGGCAAAACAGTCATTCGACCTGATTATGTGATGGGTTACCGCAGACCGGATAGCACACGCTTGCCAGTAACTGGCCATGTGATTGGTGTGGTGGAAGATTTCCCTTACAAATCCATGTTGAAGAAAATTGATCCGCTCGCTATTTCACCAAAGCCACACACGGATGATCGTATCATTCACGTGCGTCTTCCTGCAAAAGACATGAATGCCAAGATCGCTTCAATAGAAAAATCGTGGAAGGAAATCTATCCGGAGTTTGGCTTCGATTATTGGTTTGTAGATGAAGAGTTCGGTCACATGTACGAAAATGAAACGCAGGTAGCTCAGTTGACCGAGAAGTTTTCTGCTTTAGCAATCCTCATTACGTGTGTTGGTTTATATGGATTAGCCGCATTTATGTCAGAACAACGCACTAAAGAAATCGGTATTCGCAAGAGCATGGGTGCAAGCAATGGACAGATTCTCACATTACTACTAAGTGTATTTGGCAAACTATTATTGATTGCAACGTTCATAGGTATTCCTGTCGCATTCTATCTTTCAAACCGATGGCTGCAGACATTTGTCTATAAAACAAGCTTATCTGTATTTGTCTTTGGAAGCGTAGTGCTGTTGATCGGTTTGATTACGCTCGCCACTGTAGGATATGAATCATTAAAAGCTTCATTGACCAATCCGGTAAAGGCATTGAGGCATGAGTGAGAAGTTAAAGGTTAAAAGCAGTCTAGCCCACTATAACTTTTAACTCTTAATCAGCGGAGCTCTCTTGCTTCCTTCATACAATTCATACTCCAGCAAGCGACAATCAATTTGTGCTGTATAGAATTCAATTCTTCGGCTGGCTTTCAAACCGATCTTTTTGGCAAGATCAAGATTACCGGTAAAAATGTATCCCGTATTTCCCTTGCATTTCTTCTTCATGAAGTCGCCCATGCGGGCATAGGTTTCCTCCAGTTCTTTTTCATCACCTAATCGCTCTCCGTATTCCGGGTTGAAGAATACAACTCCGCCTTTCTGTTCTGGCATGGGTGTAGCTTCAAAATCACAGATATCAAAATCAATCAGTTTACTCACTCCGGCAATACCCGCATTCACTTTCGAAACTTCAATGGCATCTACGCTGATATCAGAAGCGATTATCTTTAGTCCAGGTACTTCTTTAATTCCTTCTTTTAGCAATTCTTTCTCTTTCCGGTAAACTCGCTCATCGTAACCAATCACATGCATGAACGAATAATTATCGCGATATAAACCAGGTCTTCTGTTCGTGGCAATCAATGCAGCCTCGATAGCAAGAGTTGAAGATCCGCACATCGGGTTGATGAACGGAGATTGACGATCCCACTTTGAAGCAAGGATGGTAGCCGAAGCCAGCGCTTCGAGCATCGGTGCTTTGCCTGGAATTTTTCGGTAGCCATGTTTGGATAAAGTTAATCCCGAGGTATCGAGAAAAACTTCTGCCAGGTTATCCTTCCAGTAAAGATTGATCACTGCACGATCACGATCTGCACCTGAATCAGGTCGACTGCTTGTCTCTCTGCGCATGCGATCAACAATAGCGTCTTTCACCTTCACGTTGGTGAACATGGAATTGTTCACGAAAAGGTTATCCGATTCATTCGTCACCGAAAAATATCCATCCTTAGGAAGTATATTCTCCCACGGATAATGGAGTAACCCGGCATATAATTGTTCCGGATGCTCCGCTCTGAATGACTTTAATGAATACAATACCTGACTGGCACATCGCAAATTCAGGTTAAGTCTAATGCAATCGTTGATTGTTCCGTTCAACTCAATACCCGTTGAAAATGCATGCTCCACTTCGAAGCCCAGCTCTTTTACCTCCTGCTGGAGGAAAGGCGCAAGACGTTTCATGCAGCTGATCACAATCCGGGAACGCTTATTAAAATCCATTTCGTATTAATTCAGGTAAGAGACTTCCTTTACATCAAAGGTACGAATGCCTTCGCTGCTTTTGATCTGCAATCTTCCGATTTCATCCGTACCAGTAATTTCACCCTCAAAATTTTTATCCTGAGCAGAAAAGGTATGTATTTCATTGATCCAGTGTAATCGGTGAAGATATTCGTTACTGAGTGTTTCATATTTCCCTTGCTTCAATTGCAAATACCTCACTTCAAGTGCGCTCAGAAGTTTTTCAAGTTCTTTTTGAAGATCATATTCATTCCCGCTCAATGCAGATAGAGACGAAGCTGTCTTCACTCCGAATTCTCTTTGATTCATATTCAATCCAATACCTACAATGGATTGTGAAAGTTGAATTCCGCTTAGCTGGTTTTCAATTAGAATTCCGCAGACTTTTTTATTACTGATTAGAATATCATTAGGCCACTTAATCCTTACCTCCGCACTAAAATAATTTTGCAGGTAGTCCGTCAATCCCAATGAAACAAAGCGATTGAGATAAAACTGATCCTTAACCGATAGGAACTTAGGTTTAAGTATAAGCGAGAAGGTAAAGTTCTTTCCAGGTTCTACCAGCCATGTATTTCCACGTTGCCCACGTCCAGCAGACTGAAAAGCAGTGATTACCAGTGATCCTTCGGCCATCTCCGTTTTACCAGAAAGATCAGCCGCAAGTGTATTAGTGGAATGACATTCTGGCACGAAAACCATATTTTTACCAAGGAAAAGCGTATTGGCAGGGATTTTATACAATGTAATTTTGGTTAGCTTTGCTGGTTAACAAGAAAATAAAACTCAAAAATAGTTAATGGCCAAAAGAAAGAAGGAAACTGCTCCTGATTCAGAGAAATTAAGTCAGGCAATTGTGAAGGGAATGCAGGAGAAGAAGGCCTCTGATATTGTGGTGATGGACCTTCGCAAAGTAAAAAATGCGGTAGCCGATTTCTTTGTGATCTGTTCCGGAAATTCAGATAAACAGTTGGATGCAATTACTGATTCGATTGACGAAGAAGTGTTTAAGGCCATGAAAGAAAATCCCTGGCATAAAGAGGGCAAAAACAATAAAGAGTGGATGTTACTCGACTATATCAACGTAGTGGCCCACGTATTCCGAACGGATAAAAGAAAATTCTTTGCCTTGGAAAAACTTTGGGGCGATGCAGAAATTACCGAAATAGAAGACTAGAACTTAAATACCTTATTCACGTTATTGAATTAACATTTTGAAATTTTGAACTGATGGCAGACAAAGAAAGAGAAAATAAGATTTTACCTCCGAAAGTACCGAGACCTAATTATCAGATGTGGGTTATCCTTGCACTGGTAGCCGTGATACTTGCCGTAACCTACTTCAATCGCTCAGGTGATTTGGTAGAGCTGCAAACTGGTCAGTTCGAGGAAATGGTTAAAAGTAACGATGTAGCCAAGGTGGTACTCTATACCAAAGAGCAGCTCGTTGAGGTGACTTTGACAGAGGACGCACTCAAGAATACAAAATACAAGTCGCAGCTTGAAAAAATCAGTCCACTTGGCTCCGTTAATCCGGGAGGTCCTCATTACAAGCTTAAAATTGGCTCTGTCGAGAAATTTCAGACCAATTATGAAGAGTTAAAGAAGAAAAATAGCCAGGCGCCTGATATTCGATTCGAGCCGGAAGAACGTACTAATGTAACCAGTATGCTCATTAACTGGGGCTTCCTGTTCCTTTTGCTGTTTGGCTTCTGGATGCTGATGCGAAGAATGACTGGTGGCGGTGGCCCTGGAGGCCAGATCTTTAATATTGGTAAGTCTAAGGCTGCCTTATTCGATGCTGAGAATAAAGTTAAGATCACTTTTCAGGATGTAGCTGGCCTGGATGAAGCGAAGGAAGAAGTAAAAGAGATCGTAGACTTTTTGAAAACTCCTGCCAAGTTCACCAAACTCGGTGGTAAAATCCCTAAAGGTGCATTGCTCATTGGCCCTCCGGGAACAGGTAAAACATTGCTGGCTAAAGCAGTAGCCGGAGAAGCAGGTGTTCCCTTTTTCTCTTTATCCGGATCTGACTTTGTCGAAATGTTTGTGGGCGTTGGTGCAGCGCGCGTGCGCGACTTATTCAAACAAGCC
Source organism: Cyclobacteriaceae bacterium (assembly GCA_044228905.1). Taxonomy (GTDB): domain Bacteria; phylum Bacteroidota; class Bacteroidia; order Cytophagales; family Cyclobacteriaceae; genus ELB16-189. Next base: position 5,152 of record JBGATZ010000353.1, read on the forward strand.
AAAGAAAAAGCTCCTTGTATCGTATTTATCGATGAGATTGATGCGATCGGACG
>JBGATZ010000354.1:0-5195 GCA_044228905.1 Cyclobacteriaceae bacterium
ACGCTTCAATCCGTTAACTAATTCGATCTCCTCGGCTTTCATTACTGACTTATCGAGTTTATTCATTGTCTCGATGAAGAAGGGAGTGACCATAAAAAAAGGTTGTGAGTGATCTGCATAGAATCGTTTGTTAATTGCCTCTGATGAATCACGCAAAAGTTTGTAGATCTTCCTGTTTTTAGCATTTGCTGTTTCAGCTAATGGTCCGAAGTACAGCGTGGTGGATCGTGCCTGCTCTATACCAATCAGGTTAATTTTTTGATTCACCAGGTATTTCAACATGGCAAATTCATTTTTCTTCTGAAAGAATGAAAAATCGTTGGCGTTGGCTGATACCCACTGGTTCAACTGATCTGTTTTTAATGTACTGATCTTACTTTTAAAGATGTCCATCATCCATTGATCCATTTCACAGATGTAATTATTGATAGTGAGATTTTGTATCAGCGCCTGCGTGAACAATGGAACTTCACTGATAAAGTGATCTTCACCGATCAGTACATAATTGGTTCTGCGTGCTTTTTCAGTTAATAAGTCCCAGCCTTTTCCACTAAACTGAGTTGATCCTTTGAAAGTAGTTGCGTTGGCTACGATCAAACTGTCGAAGTTTAATTTGGATTGGGCGAAAGAGAATGAAGAGATGAATAAAGCGAACAATACAAAAGAGCGTGGTTTCATAAGAAGAGCGTCAATGGGGTTTGGGCTTAGACGCTGGGTTTGAAGGATGGGTTGCATCCGTCCGGTTACGAACGGGTGTCTCCGCTATCGGTCTATTTATTCATCAAAACAGGCTAAAAATGCCTTTTAGGAGGCATCCCATACTTTGGACTGGTTTTTGGAATACCCGCTTCAAACCTGAAAATATGTTACGGAATTTCTTCCTCATCGCTGGCCGCAAAATCTGGAGAAGTAAGCTCTTTGCCTCACTTAATGTGATGGGGCTTTCATTAGGTATCGTATCATTCGTATTGATTGATCTATATGTGCGCTACGAGAAAAGCTTCGATGAATTCCGTTCCCCGCAGTTGTATCGCGTTGCACGTTATGGCTATCAGGATAATGTGGAGGCAGGAAAATCGGCACAGTGGGTGCCGGGACTGGCACCTGCATTGAAGAACGATCTTCCGGAGATTGCAGATGCCGCACGCATCGCACACACCGGACCATTCATGGCTGATCCTGTTATGCAGGCAGGTGAAAGGATCTTTCGTGAGAAGAAAATCTATTATGCCGATTCTTCATTTCTTGAATTGTTCTCTTATCAGATGGTAGCAGGCTCTGCTGCAACCGCATTGGCTTTGCCCGATCAGGTGACACTTTCAGAATCTGCTGCCAGAAAATATTTCGGTAAGGAAGATCCAATGGGTAAAACGATGTTGTTTCATCGCGGGGAGCGAGGCATCAGTACATTGAAAGTGACTGGTGTATTCAAAGATGTTCCTGCCAATTCTCACATTCATACTGACTTCCTCGTTTCATTTAAAACATTAACATTTTACAAGACACTGGAAACTGACTGGGACTGGGGTAATTTTTATACCTACGTTAAACTGGCTCCTTATACCGAAGCAGCATCGGTGGAATCAAAGCTACCTGCGTTTCTTAAGAAGTACCTGACCTATTTCTCTGATGATCCTGCTCATGGCTACACGGTGAAGCTGGATCTTCAACCTGTTCAGGATATTCATCTTGATTCAAAACTCTGGGGAGAGGCTGAGCCAAACAGTGATCGCAGAACCGTTAACTTCCTGGCGATTATTGCATTCTTCATTCTGGTTATTGCCTGGGTGAACTATATCAATTTTGCGATTGCAAAATCAGCAGAGAGTATTAAAGAAATTAGTATTCGTAAGATTTCCGGTTCCAACCTTTGGCAACTGATGGGACAGCTCGTGGCAGAATCAGCGATGGTAAATCTGCTGGCGATAATTATTTCAGTGGCTATTCTTGAAATGACTTTGCCTTTGTTGAAGAACACGCTATCTCTTCCTGAAGCCCTGGCACTTGGCCGGAATCAAATCTGGATTATTTCACTTTTGTTTGTTATTGGCACGCTTGCGTCTGGTTTGTATCCCGCTTACGCTATTTCTTCATTGAAGCCGGTAGCAGTATTAAAAACAAAAGGTTCGCGCCTCTTTAATATTTCACTCAACCGTTCGATGATTATTTTTCAGTTTACTGCTTCGATCGTGTTAATGATTAGTACCGTAACGATTTATCGTCAGCTGAACTTCATGCTGAGCCAGCCTACCGGTTTTGACCTGGAGCAAACGTTGATTGTAAAAGGCCCCTCTATCAAAGACAGTACGCATCGGGCACATCAGGAGTTTTTCTATCATTCGATTGGACAGTTGCCAAATGTTTCTTCTATGGCGATGATGTCATCCATTCCTGGTGACGAGTTGCATTGGGGAAGGGGGTATAACAGATTGGGAGATCCAAACAGCACCGGTGCGAATATCATTGCAGTAGATGAACATTATTTTACATTATTCAATGCCAGCTTTGCAGCAGGAAATAATTTCAGTGATGGCGGCCTTCAGCAGCAGCATAATATTGTCATTAACGAAACAGCGGCCCGCTTACTGGGATATCAAAATCCCGGAGATGCGATTAATGAAACGGTTGTCTGGAATGAATCGGATGGGAATCACTTTCCTAAAAAAGTAATAGGCGTAGTAAAAGATTTTAACCAGCAATCCTTCCGGAATAATGTTGGCCCTATCGTTTTTGCCATGAAAAAATACCTGGTGGCTCCCTGGGCAGGAGAGTATTATGCATTCAAAATACCTGCTGGCAATGTTGACGGTTCGATTAAAGATATTCAGGACGTGTGGAAAAAAACATTTGCTGACAATCCGTTTGACTACTTTTTTCTCGATGATTATTTCTTCAATCAGTATAAAAGTGATCAGCGTTTCGGCCGCGTGTTTGCTGCTTTTTCTGTGCTTGCCATGATCATTGCTTCACTGGGATTGTTTGGTGTTTCTTCTTACCTGATTCTTTTACGCACGAAAGAAATTGGTGTGCGAAAAGTATTGGGATCTTCCTCGATGGGAGTGGTGCGGTTGCTGACCCGCGACTTTATGCTATGGGTATTCATTGCCTTTGTTCTGGCATGCCCGATTGCTGGTTACCTGATGAATCAATGGCTGCAGGAGTTTGCGTTTAAGATTGCGTTGAGTCCGTGGATGTTTTTTGGAGCGGGAGCGGTGTGTATGGCGCTTGCATTAATCACTGTCGCATGGAAGAGCTGGGGGATGGCAAATGTGAATCCTGCGGAAGCGCTGAAGTATGAGTGACGCAAAGCGTTAAAGATTTTTTGCTCCGATTTACTTTATACAATATTTGAGAGATAAAGTTTGCCCTCAGGCCGGGCGGGCCTCGCCATCCTACCTTCGCGCTGCATCCTTTCTCACCCACATGCTCACCGCACCACCTGCGAAAGTATGAATGCGCTCATGCAGGACGGCTGGAAAAGCTCGATCAGAGTTCATTGTTTTGATAAATTGGTTTGTAAAAACATTAGTCTCAATTGTTTCATCATTTGTGTCAGATAATGTGAAGCCCGATTCAATTTCCATGGCTACGATTTTATCTTGAGCAATCATTACTGTTTTGGTGGCACTTTATTAAACATCAATACTTCCGGTATTAGCATTGGAAATTTTGTTAATCCCGTAGGGATGAAATTTTTGTAGCAATGGGCTTTAGCCCATTGTGAAAGAATTAGTTATGGCATACCGTGCCATAGGAAAGTTCAGATAGTCATTCACGTCATTTGGCACGGGCAGATAGAATATATGCGGAATGCACAATATCATGCCGTTCGGTTATTCACAATCATTTCAAAGGCATCTGAAATCATTCAAAAAAAATCCTTAAACTATTTGCGTAGTTAAATGGCTACACTATATTTGTAGTCAAATAGCTACATAATGAATCTGAGACGAGATGTATTTCAGGCCATAGCCGACCCCACCAGAAGGGCGATTCTTTTATTGGTGGCATCACAATCCATGACGGCTGGCGCCATTGCGGCCAACTTTGATACCGCGCGACCAACGGTATCCAAACACCTGGCCATACTTACCGAATGTGAATTGCTCAACCAGGAGCAGAGTGGAAGAGAAGTGACCTATCACCTCAACGCAACAAAAATGAAAGAAGTAGCCGACTTTATTGAGCCTTTCCGCAAAATGTGGGACGACCGCTTTAACAAACTCGAAGCCGTAATGAAACAATACAAAAAGAAATAAGCATGGAACGTAAAACAAAAATCGATGCCGTGGATGGCAAACAGGAGATTCTGATCACCCGTGAGTTTGATCTTCCTTTGGAATTGCTCTTCAAAGCCTACGAAGAAGCTGAACTGGTAGAGCAATGGATGGGAACGAAAGTAGTGAAGCTGGAGAACAAACGACTGGGCAGCTATCAGTTTGAAACCACTGATCCCAGAGGAAATAAGCATTTATTCAGCGGAACCATTCATGAGTTTGAGCAGAATAAGAAGATCACCCGCACATTTGAAATGGAGAATACTCCTTTTGCTGTGCAGCTGGAGTTCCTGGAGTTTGAATCACTGACGGAAGATACCAGTAAGCTGACGATGCACGTGATTTATAAGTCAGTGCAGGTTCGTGACCAGATATTACAATTGCCTTTTGCGCAGGGCATCAACATGGCGCATAACCGAATTCAAGACATCCTAAACAACTTAAAATAATTACCACTATGAGCAAGAGAAACAAAATCATCTATTGGATTGCTACCATCTGGCTGGCCTTGGGAATGACATCTACCGGCATTGTGCAATTGATTAAAATGAAAGAAGAAACGGATATGATGGAACGTCTCGGTTACCCGCTATACTTCTTAACGATACTGGGGATCTGGAAACTCCTGGGAGTGATTGCCATCCTTGTTCCTAAATTTCCATTGGTGAAAGAGTGGGCCTATGCCGGATTCTTCTTCGCGATGACGGGTGCGATCTTCTCTCACTTTGCAGTCGGAGACAGTGCTATGGACTACTTTGGCCCGACATTACTTGTAGTGCTTACCATTGTATCCTGGTACTTCCGTCCAGCGGAAAGAAAAACTACTTCTTCTCTGTAAATTAGTAGCCTTATGAACAAGATGAATCCGAAAGTAGACTGGTTCTTCGCTAAGGCCGGCAAGTGGCAAAAAGAAACGGA
>JBGATZ010000355.1:0-5187 GCA_044228905.1 Cyclobacteriaceae bacterium
AATGCCTTGATGTCTTTGGGATAGTTGTACAGAATAACAGGTTTTTTAAAATGTTTCTCAACCAGGTACCGTTCGTGCTCACTTTGCAGGTCAACACCCCACTGATCAATCAGGTATTGAAATTTCTTCTTTTTGTTTGGGTTGGAATTTTTCAGAATATCGATCGCTTCTGTGTAAGTCAGACGCTGAAAATCATTTTCCACTACGAATTTCAACCGATCAATAAGACCCAACTCGTTACGTTGATCCTGCGGTTTGCTTGCTTCTTCATCAGTAGCGCGTTTGTCCAGGAACTCCAGGTCTTCCTTGCAGTTGTCCAACGCATACTTGGCCAGATATTGCAGAAAGTTCTGCGCCAGTTGCATGTTGTCATTGATATCATAGAAGGCCATCTCCGGCTCAATCATCCAGAACTCGGCCAGGTGCCGGGTTGTGTTTGAGTTCTCCGCTCTGAACGTGGGACCGAATGTATAGATGTCACCCAATGCCAGCGCATAGGTTTCACCCTCCAGCTGACCCGATACAGTGAGGTTGGTCTCTCTCCCGAAAAAATCTTCCTTATAGTTGATGTGACCGTTCTCATCAAGGGGAGGATTCTTTGCATCCAGTGTACTTACGCGAAACATGTCGCCAGCACCTTCTGCATCCGAACCCGTAATGATTGGTGTATGCACGTATACAAAACCCTGATCATTGAAAAATTTATGCACGGCAAAGGCCATCGCATGACGTACACGCATTACTGCACTGATGGTATTGGTGCGCGCACGCAGGTGACCAATCTCACGGAGGAATTCCATGGAATGTTTCTTTGGCTGAAGCGGAAATTTCTCTGCATCACTGTCGCCTAGTATCTCCAGTTGCTTCACTTTGATTTCCACTGCCTGCCCTTTTGCAGGAGAAGCAATTAATTCTCCGGTAACAGAAATACAGGCACCTGTAGTTACTCTTTTCAGGAGTGCTTCGTCCAATAAATTAAGCTCTGCAACTGCCTGAATATTATTAATGGTTGAACCATCATTGATGGAAATAAACTGGTTGTTGCGGAAAGTACGGACCCATCCCTGCACGGTCACGGTCTGACCAGAAGGTTCGGTAACGAGAAGTTGCTTAATCTTTGTGCGTTTCATAGTGATAAGGGTGCAAAAAAAGGCAATTTGCATTTTCCATCAAAGGGCTTACATTCAAATACTTGGTTATGAGCTCCCCTTTCTTTTTAGCCATGCCCTGATTATCGGTGAGCGTCCTTTTGAGTGCCCGTTCGAATTGATAAATTTGCCTTGATTAAAAGGATTTCATGCAAAAACTCGGGTTTAACCAATCAATGCAACAAAAGCTGTCACCGCAGCAAATACAGTTTATTAAACTGTTGCAGGTGCCTACAGCCGAGTTAGAGCAACGCATTGAGGAGGAGATGGAGTTAAATCCCGTGCTGGAGGAAGGAGAACCTGAAGAGCAGGAAAAAGAAGAAACTCAGCAAGACGAAGATCAACAGCAGGAGACCCCTCAGGAAGCCGAAGATAATTACAACGAAAGCGATCAGACCGAAACAGGATCGAAAGAGGATGATGTTGATATCAAGGATTATCTCAGGGATGATGACTACAGCGGTTACAAAATGCAAGGCGATGGCGATGACGATGATGATCGTGAAATGCCTATCCCCACGTCTTCGTCTTTGCATGAAACATTGATGACTCAACTCGGCTTTCTTGGCCTGGACGAACCGGAAAATACCATTGCAAAGCAATTAGTAGGTAGCATTGAAGGAGATGGTTATATCCGCAGAGATCTGGATGCCATTGTAAATGATCTTGCCTTTTCCCAGAACATTGAAACAACCACTGAAGAAGTTGAACGTGTATTAAGAAAGATCCAGTCTTTTGATCCGGCCGGAATTGGTGCGCGAAACCTGCAGGAATGTTTGCTCATTCAATTGGAGCGAATGGATGATGGTCAGGATGTAGATGTGATTGTAGCAAAACGCATTTTAAATGAATGCTACGATGAGTTTACCAAAAAGCACTATGCAAAGATTCTGAAGAAACTTGATCTGGACGATGAGGACTATATCAAAGATGCTATCGAATTGATCGTTCGTCTGAATCCAAAACCAGGAGGAGAGACCACTTCGGGAATGGTAAAGAATCAATATGTTATTCCTGATTTTATTCTCAACAATAACAACGGGAAACTGGAACTTGCGCTGAACTCACGCAATGCACCGGAACTACGTATCAGCCGCTCGTATAATGATATGTTTAAGGCATATGACAAGAGCGATAAAAAAGATAAGAAACTGAAAGAGGCAGTCAGCTTTGTGAAACAAAAGCTGGACGCAGCCAAATGGTTCATCGATGCCATTAAGCAACGTCAGCATACCTTGCTCCGAACGATGCGGGCCATCGTTGACTTTCAGTACGATTACTTCCAGGAAGGAGATGAAACCAAGCTGAAGCCAATGATTCTGAAGGACATTGCTCAGATGATTAATATGGACATCTCAACAGTCAGCCGGGTAGCGAGCAGCAAAACGGTGCAAACTGATTTTGGGGTTTTTCCTTTGAAATATTTCTTCAGTGAGGGTATAGCTACTGATTCAGGTGAAGAAGTGAGTAGCCGTGAAGTAAAACAAATCATCAAAGATCTGATTGAGAGTGAAGACAAAAACAAACCATTCTCTGACGATAAACTGGAAGAATTACTTAATCAAAAAGGGTATAACATTGCACGCAGAACGGTGGCTAAATACCGTGAACAATTAAATATCCCCGTAGCTCGCCTGAGAAAAGAATTATAACACAGTGACAACAGCAGCAAAGTTCATTTCTTTCCTATTTCATCCGCTATTATTGACCACATATCTCGTTTTGTTGTTGGGATTCTTTTTTCCACCTATGTTGATGATCAAACGAGAAACATTACTGCCTATTACTGGTTTTGTTTTCATGGTTACTTTTATCCTTCCTGCGTTTAATCTGATAACCTTTCGCTACTTTGGAACGATCTCTTCCCTCTCCCTGGAAAAACATAAGGAACGAATTCTCCCTTTCTTTTTTATAGCCCTGATTTATATTCTAGTTACCGGACTATTCTACTACAAACTGCCAATCAGCGGCAATTTCATCAGGCTGATGATTATTATTTCGTTTATGGTGCTGGTGTCTGCTATCGCAACTATTTTCTACAAGGTAAGCATACACAGCCTCGCTCTATGGGGCGGGATGGGCATCCTGCTTCCACTAAACAAAATTGCGGATGGAGCGTTACTTTGGCCGACTGTAGGTGTAGTCATCTGTGCGGGCTTGGTAATGTCATCACGCTTGCAATTGAACGCACACACCCCCCGTGAGATCCTCATTGGAAGCCTGTTGGGCTTTGCGCTCGGTTTGGGTGGAATGACTTTACTTTTCTAAGATAATCTCCGTTGCTGTTTACTTAAATTGATAGAGATATGAATTTTCAGTTTATTAAATACAATGCATTGAATGGAGTGGCAACCATTACCTTGAACCGTCCGGAAGTTTACAATGCATTAAATGACGGTATCACCTACGAGCTACAGTCCGTCCTTAAAAGCGTTGCTGCGGATACTGCTATTCGCGTGGTAGTGATTACTGGCGAAGGGAAAGCATTCTGCTCTGGACAGGATCTGAAGGCCGCAATGGGAGAAGAGAAGGCATCATTTAAAGATTCCTTACAGAAGCGATATAATCCCATTATCAAGACAATTGTGAACATGCCCAAGCCTGTGATTTGCCGTCTGAATGGCGTTGCTGCAGGGGCAGGTTGTTCGCTTGCACTGGCCTGTGATATGATTATTGCTTCTGAGGAAGCAGTATTAGTGGAGGTGTTTATCAATATTGGTCTGGTGCCTGACGCAGGATCGTCTTATATTCTTCCACGCATAGTGGGAAGGGCGAAAGCTTTTGAACTATGCGCAATGGGGTCGAAGGTGAGTGCTAAAGAAGGCGTGGAGCTTGGTCTGATAACCAAGGCTGTTTCAGCCGATCAACTGGATGTAACCTTGAAAGGTTACATTGACTACTTTGCCAAAGCTCCGACCAAAGCCATCGGATTGATCAAAAAAATGTTGAATAAATCCGCTTCTTCATCCCTGGATGAAATGCTGGAGTATGAAGCATTGAGCCAGGAGATTGCCGGAAATACGTATGACTACAAAGAAGGCGTTACTGCGTTTCTGGAAAAAAGAAAGCCTGACTTTGAAGGCAGATGATCAGAATCCGTTAATGGAAACACCTACCGTGTAGGTATTCATCGTTGTTTTATCAGGGCCTTTATCTTTTTCAAAAAGAGTAGACAGATTGTAAAAGCCGAATAGATTGATAGCGCCCATACCTACCCGGGTGTAGATTCCATATCGGATCGGATTCATTCCATGATCTTGTTTTTCCTTAAACTTTCTCATTTCACCATCCTGTTTGTATTTCACCTTTACCATGGCGTCATACAAATACCCAATGCGACCACCGATTGCCACGTTAAAACTGCGGGAAATATCTTCTGGCTTAGTATCAAAACGGAAATCAAGGGGAATCTCCACATAGTTGTTGATCAGCTGTGATTTCTTTATCGAAGAAGCATTTGGGAATAAGGAAGCGGTTGATACCAGGTCATACTGACCTTTTGTAGTAGCAGACTCCTTCAGATAATAGTAATTCTTCATCTTGAACCGCTCAAAGCTGAATCCGATACCCGGATTGAAGCTAAACCTGCTTTTACCAAAACGGATAGGATATTGGTAATAAAGATTAATCGTGTGTGACCCGATGAATTTCTGGCTGAAATTGGTGGGGGTATTGATGCCCTGATTGAACCCAAAATCAATCATGAAATTGCCAGGAATATCAGGGCGTGGTACTTTATTTTGACTCTTTTGTGCAAAAGAAACCGAACAAACGAATATCAAGGTCAACAGCCCAAAAGCTCTACGAATCATGTTTAATGAATTAAATGATTAACCAACCAGCCTATACGTAGAAGAATGACTTTTTCGTTTATTTCTGCTGGTAAGTGGCCCCAAAAATAGTTTTTTTGTTCGGAGGGGCAAACCCTGCCATTGCCTGATCGGATTTATTCTTATACATTTGCAGTCTCAATTTTGAGAAGGACCCGTAGCTTAACTGAATAAAGCATCTGACTACGGATCAGAAGAGTCGGGGTTTG
>JBGATZ010000356.1:0-5304 GCA_044228905.1 Cyclobacteriaceae bacterium
ACAACATCTCCAGTGCAAAGCTGATGTGTAAGCTATAGTGAGATAAGGTGGTAAAAGGTAAAATGTTTAAGATCACCAATGTCCTCAGGAAAAATCCGCTGAATAATACACCGTAAGCGATTACGAAAAATCGCGCAGGCCGGTAGCCATCTCTCCATACTTTGATTCCCGTATAAAAGATAAGAGAAAGAGGAATGATTTCAAGATTGCGATAGGTGAGTAGTTGGGGAAAGAAGAAAAGCTCAATGACGAAAAGAGCAGAACGTATAATGATCATCCATTGCAATACTTTATCCATCAGCGGAGCATTGGCTTTTGTGCTCAGGAATCTCCGGGTGAAAACAAGCGCCCAAAGTATCAGCGAATACAAAGCGATCCCTACAGCATAATCATTCCACAACGGCTGATTGGGCCAGAGGTATTGAAAGCCAATTCCATCAATCCCCATTACATAAGCGGCCACACTTAAAATATAAAAAATATAAAAGATGTTTTTGAATTCACGAATGGCGAGATACATCAGGAAGTTATACAAACTGATAATCAGAATCATTCCATACAATGTGCCGAAAAGAAAATATTCATTGAGTGTGTAATAGGTAAACCAGTTGATCGAACGAAAAGCAATACGTAAATCAGCAAAGTCGTGCGACTTTACTTTGAAGTAATAGTACATGAGCTCATCCGACTTAATATCAAGCATGATCTCAAAATTTTTATGGCGGAATAAGCGTTGAGCGAAGGGCTGCTTATCACCCATACGCTTACTTTCGTAGAGACCACTGCCCTGTGGAATAAATACTTCCAGCTCATCAATGGTCTGATCATAAAACTCAAGCAGCCAGACTTTCTTTGTTTTTGAATTGTGTTGAATGGGAATACGAATCCAGTAAGAAACATTCGTTCTGAAATCTTTATTCTGATAGGAGGAGTGCTGTTGAAAACGTTTAGCGAACTGTGTAGAGGAGATCTCAGGGAAAGTTAATGTATTGGTAGAGTCGATGAGGTAAACCAGGTCATAAGGCATAAAGTCCCGCTCATCGATCGCGTCATCGATTTTAACCACGGTCTGTGCGGAAACAATTCCTGCAAAGAACATGAGTAGTAGTACAACGGGAATTCGCCAATGCATCTTTCTGGTCCTGGGTCTCACAGCTCCTGCGCGATAATACAAACCTTAAAGGTAAGAGTTCTTTTCAGGGCTTTGGTATATCAATGCGAGAGTCTGATTCAGGCTTCTGTTCTTCAACCAGTCATTTTGAATGCGGATTAACTCCTTTTTAAGACAAAATGTCTTAAAAAGAACAAATTCCAACCTAAATCAGGACAAATTGTCGTTAAAAATAACCTCAAAGTGGGCCGGCATACTTTTCACTACATAGTCAGCAATTGAGAACAAAATGTCAAATCTTAAAAAATCAAATACTATGAGCATCGTTCGTTATAACTCAAATGACTTTGTACCTGCTTCTTTCAGCAGCATTGTTGACCGTTTCTTTAATGACTCTATTGCACGTTCTGGTGGAAGCACCTTTGTACCAAAGGTAGATGTAATTGAAAATGCAGAAGCTTACGAAATTCATTTTGCAGCCCCTGGTCTGGCAAAAGAAGATTTCAAAATTGAAGTCAACGACAATCACCTGACCGTAAGCGGTGAACGCAAATTCTCCAATGAGAAAAAAGATAAAAACTATCACTCGATAGAAACACAATACGGTTCGTTCAGCCGTTCATTCAGCTTACCTGAAAATGTAGATGGTGCTAAGATTAACGCTAAATACAATAACGGGATTCTGGAACTGACTCTTCCTAAGGACGAGAAAAAAGTGCTGAAACAAACTATTAAAGTAAACTAATCCGGTTACCCAACCGGAATTAGATGGGTGTAGGTTGTGGGTAAGGTGTCCCGTGCATGCGGGGCACCTTTTTTATTTTATAGTTCTTCCCCGATTTTTTAATGGAATTAACGTTATTTTCAGGGGACATTATCTACTGACGGCTATGAGGCGTTCGCTTATCTTCTTACTGGTTCTTTTTTCTGCATTTATCGGGGCCATCCTGGGAACCATTTTCACGATCCGTTATCTTGACGTGGCTCCGTCTTACAATTCAATTGAAGACAGACAGAATTCAAAACTGATTAATCGCGTAACCTACGATTCAAGTGCAAAAATTCCGCGGGAGCTGAATTTCGAAACGGCTTCGAAGATGGTGATCCCAGCGGTAGTTCACATCAGCACTAATTATGGAAAGGGCGACTTTAGCCTCAATCCCTTGGATAGCTACTTCAATCCTCCGGCTCATTCTTCCGGCTCAGGGGTGATCATTTCCGATGACGGTTACATTGTTACTAACTATCATGTGATTGAAGAAGCAAGTAGTATTGAAATCGTATTGAATAATAATCAACGTCTTTATGCAAAATTGATTGGAAAGGATCCGACCACGGACCTCGCGTTGCTAAAAGTAAAAGCGAAAAATCTGCCTTTCTTAAAGTACGGAGATTCCGATAACATTACTCCGGGAGAATGGGTATTGGCAATTGGAAATCCCTTCGATTTAAATTCCACCGTTACAGCCGGAATTATAAGCGCGAAAGCGCGTAACATCGATATTCTGCGCACCCGCAACAATCTGCAGATTGAATCTTTCATACAAACCGATGCCGCAGTTAATCCGGGCAATAGCGGGGGAGCGCTGGTCAATCTTAAAGGAGAATTGATTGGCATCAACTCGGCTATCGCGACTTCTACTGGTGGTTATTCAGGATATTCTTTTGCCATACCGGTGAGCCTGGTGAAGAAAATTATGGATGACTTGCTTCAGTTTGGAGAAGTGCAACGTGGGTTATTAGGTGTTCAGATCAGCAATGTAACAGCAGCGCTGGCAGAAGACCAGGGCCTGGATGTAGTACAGGGTGTGTTTGTAAGCAGAGTGAATGAAGGAAGCGCAGCCGAGAAGTCCGGGATAGAACGAGGCGATGTGATTACACAAGTTAATGGTCATGGTGTGAACAGTGTATCAGAGCTTCAGAGTGGGTGGCACGCAATGAGGTCAGCAACCGTTAATATCGTGTACTGCAGAAGCGGCAAGGAGAATAACGTTAAGGTAGTGCTCAGAAATTTTGAAGGCTCGGAGAAAGTGAGCAAAAAAGAAATACAATTCGAAATACAGGGCGCCACCTTTGAGGATGTTTCGTATAGTGAGCTTACCCGTATGAATGTGGATGGTGGCGTACGCATCAAATCATTATCGGAGGGAAGTTGGAAGAAAGCACGGCTGGAGCCCGGTTTTATCATCACGCATATTGATAAAGTACAGGTCGATAACGTGGAAGACCTCAACCGCATACTCGATATCAAAAAAGGAGGAATGCTGATTGAAGGCATTTCGCGTACAGGCGAGAAAGGAACCTACGGGGTAGAATGGCCATAGCATCCGTTTGAACATGCAAGGTTTGAGGCTAATTTCAATTTTTGCTTTAACTTAAAAAGTCTAAGTTTGTCTCTCCAAGTCTCTATATGAATAAAAGACGTCTTATTTTCTTTGGCATTTTTGGTGCCTACCATTTACTGGCTTTTATTTTCACGTTGACCATTCAATACAATACCAGCATGCTTTTCAAGCTGGTAGGATATATCTCATGGTTTAAGTATGGTACTTTCCTTGGCTTTTTGCTCGTGCTTGTTGACTTCATCTGGTGGTGGAGAGAAGGCAAGGCAGCCGCTGAAAAGGAAGAGGCTTCACGCCTGGAAAACAATACACTGAAAGCAAAAGTGTATGACTTACAGGAGTCGTCAAAAGCAAAACCGGTAATCAATCCGAAAGACTAATGGATTTACGTTCGATCATCACAGACGAACTCAACGAAGCGGCCCGGGTACTCCAGAAGTTTGTCGATAATCCGGTCAATGCAGAACTCATCCAGCAGGCTTCCGAAATAATCATTGATTCAGTAAATGCGGGTGGCAAGGTAATATCCTGCGGTAATGGAGGATCTCATTGCGATGCAATGCACTTTGCTGAAGAGCTGACTGGTCGTTATCGCGGAGACCGTAAAGCGATTCCTGCCATTTGCGTATCCGATGCCAGTCACATCACTTGCGTGGCCAATGACTATGGATTTGAATTTGTATTCTCACGCTTCATCGATGCGCTGGGAAATAAAGGTGACGTATTGTTTGCGTTAAGTACCAGTGGAAATTCTCCCAACATCCTGAGAGCCGTTTCATCCGCCAAAGAGAAAGGTATGAAAGTGATCGCACTCACGGGCAAAGATGGTGGCAAGCTCGGCAAAATGGTGGATCTTGAAATCAGAGTACCTCACTTTGGTTTTGCCGATCGCATCCAGGAAGTACACATCAAGATCATTCATATTTTAATGCTTTTGATCGAAAAGCAATTGGCCTGACCCTAAAAAGGGACTTCTTTGAATTTTTCAAAGTCTTCGTTAATTCCTATCATCATTATTTGATAAAGGAATTAAACATTCATCCCGTTGGTAGCAAAGACATTTGGAAGTGCCGTACATGGTGTAGATGCCAGAACGATTACAGTAGAAGTAAATGTTACGCAAGGCCAGCACTTATATATTAGTGGGATGCCCGATGCAGCAGTGAAAGAAAGCGAACATCGCGTGGAATCGGCAATGAAAACAGCCGGCTACTTTATGCCTCGCAATAAAGTAGTAGTTAATCTGGCACCTGCCGATTTGAGGAAAGAAGGATCGGCCTACGATCTGCCCATCGCGTTAACCGTTCTTCAGGCTTCCGGGCAAATAGCAGCGCTTGAATTAGAGAACTATGTAATTATGGGTGAGCTTGCGCTCGATGGCGTACTTCGTCCTATCAAAGGTGTACTACCTATTGCCATTCAGGCACGCAAGGAAAACTTTAAAGGATTCATCCTTCCTAAAACCAATGCGCGTGAAGCAGCTATCGTAAATAATCTGGATGTATTCGGAGTAGACACACTGGAAGAAGCGATTGAGTTTGTGGAAGGTAAAACGAGCGTTGAGCCGCTGAAGATTGATACGCGCGAGATGTTTCAGAGTCAGTTGAACAATTACGATACTGACTTCAAAGATGTACAGGGCCAGGAAAATATTAAGCGTGCATTGGAGATTGCCGCAGCCGGTGGGCATAATGTAATCATGATTGGTCCACCCGGAGCCGGGAAGACAATGCTGGCAAAACGACTTCCAACAATACTTCCGCCATTAACATTGAATGAAGCATTGGAGACAACGAAGATCCATTCTGTTGCCGGCAAGATTGGTAAGGATGCATCACTCATGACTACGCG
>JBGATZ010000357.1:0-5272 GCA_044228905.1 Cyclobacteriaceae bacterium
GACTAAGAATAAAATAACCAAAGAGCTGACTGGCCACAAGGCGGGTGTGTCTGATATTGAATTTAGCCCGGATGGATTCCTGCTTGCAAGTGCAGGATACGACAGGAAACTGCAGATGTGGGTAGTAGATCAGGAAGAGGATTTACCAATTACAATGGATAATAATAATGGTAACATCTGGAAGATTGCATTTTCAAAAGATTCCGATTATCTGCTTGCATCATGTAACAATGGTGAGATCCGTGTCTGGCAAACGAATTCAAGAATGCTTGCTGAGCAGGTGTGTCCTAAGTTACCTCGAAACATGACTCCTGAAGAATGGAAAACATATGTAGGAAATGATATAGGGTATGAATCAACATGTAAAAGTTTATTGATTAGCGATTTTTGATTCATGAGAATTTTCATTGGCTTAATCTTCCTGTTTTCCTTTCAGCTTTCGCTGGCGCAAAAGACCGATTGTCTGCAGGTCCTGACGCAGGCAGAGAGTGAATTTAATGCTGGCCACTTTTATGGACTATCCTCTATTCTTCAGGAATGTCTGGAGAGTAATGGATTCACCAACGAGCAAAAAGTAAGGGCATATATATTGCTTTCGCAAGCTTATCTATTATCTGATGATCCAATTGCGGCCGAAGATAGTTACCTGCGTTTACTTGCTGCAGATCCGGAATATGTAGCTGATGAAATCAAAGATCCGGTAGATGTCTACTATTTAAGTAAAAAATTTACAGCAACACCCCGGTTCACACCAACGATTTTTAAAGCCGGAACTAACGTTTCCTTTATTCGTACCATTCAGCGAATCAATACCAACTCATCACCAGACAGTTCTACATATAATCAACAAATAAAATTGGGATTTCAGGTCGGGGCTGGTATTGATTGGAATATCAACGATAATATGTCGGTGGGAGCAGAGATTAATTTTGCGCAACGATCTCTTCAGACTTCAGCGAAAGGAATCTCCAAGGATGATAATCAATCGGCTCGCGAACGCCAGTTCTGGTTTGATGTACCAGTGTATTTCAAATACGCAGATCATTTGGGGAAAGTAAGACCTTTTGGCTACCTGGGGTTCTCAATGAATTTCCTTGTTTCTGCTCAGGCACAATTGACATATGTAAACCGGACACCGGGAGCTACCGCACTGGAGTCGTTTAGTGAAAGCCGTACTCAAGGTGCAGATGTTGATTTGATGTATAAGCGCAATTTTCTGAATCGGTCAATTATACTTGGAGGTGGAATCAGGTATAAAGTAGGTAAGGACTTTGTTGTGATTGATGCCAGATACATGGGTGGGTTGACTAATGTGACAAATGCAAGTCGCAATTTTTATAATGCCAAATCAGGTTATGATCTGGCGGAGACGGTAAGCAAGTATTCATTTATCGGTGATTATTTCAGGGTAGATAATTTGTCTGTTTCGATAGGTTATGTGAAGCCACTCTATGATCCGCGCAAGATTAGGAAGGCAAGAACTAAATCTGCAATGAAACAAATCTCAAAACAAAAGAATACCAATGAGAAGTAAAGGGGCATTTGGGATTTTGTTTATCGCGATGGTGCTTCTCCTTTCCTGTGAGACATCAAATAATATTGATCCACCGACTTACTTTGTTAAGTATTTTGGGGCGGCAGGAAATCAGGAGGGTGTTGATTTAGTGGTGAATTCAGACGGGACCATATTGCTTTTTGGTAACACTACGTTGCCAGGAGAAACAATCCCTAAGCTTTATCTGGCAAAGAGTGATGCGAATGGAAAACTACTTTGGGAGAAAAAATCTTTTGGAGGTGCAGGAAAAAATCAGGCGAGAGATATTGAGTTAACATCTGATGGGAGAATAATGCTGGTGGCAACCAGTGAGAATGGCTCAGGTGATAATGATGTTCTTTTAATTATTGCCGATCAGGAAGGTAATGTGTTAAACAGTGTGATGCATGGCTATCCATCAACAGATGAAGATGCTTCTTCAGTAACACAGATTTCAGATGGATTTATTGTAACAGGCTCTACGTCTAACGTGAATCAGAAAGCGAACCCTGAGTCGGTAATCAATGATCAACGGGATGCATTCAATTTTCGATTTACAACTGACCTCGCTTTATATGGAAATACCTGGAACGAAACACTTGGTCCGGGCACTTATGATTCGGGTACTAAGATCATTGAAGTTTCCCCTGGCCAGTTTTATTTCTTCGGATATACAAACAAGAAGCCATCTATTGAGCACTCCACTTCAAATTTTAACTATTGGATCTTTCCGATCAATAATTTTGGTAATGGAACCTTTGATGTGGGAGAGGAGATTTTTGCCGGAGAGCCGGTGGTGGATGAACGATTGAGTTCTGTTACGTTAAGTCCTGTGCAGGCAGGTGAAGGGTTCCTGCTCACAGGAATGAGAACAGATGGATCAGGTAACAGCAGTATTTTTATTTCCAAGCTTAGAAAGAATTTGAATTTCTCACAGGGACAGACCGATCAGGTATTTCAATTCCCATCGGTAATTCTCTCTACAGATATGGAGTTGGGCCAATTGGCTCACCTCAAAACCTCGAGCGTTTCCTCTTCTTCCTCTGGCTTTCTGATTGTATCCAACGAAAACAGTGCTGGCAATGAAAATTTTTATCTAACGAAAATGACCAACTCCGGTTCAACGGCATGGAATTCCCCAAAAGGATTTGTTTTTGGGGGTGATGACGCTGATCAGATTGGGGCCGTTGCTGAATTGCCGGACGGAAGCATACTTGTAATCGGGACCTTTTCATTGGCGGATGACAATGAAAAGAAGATGACACTCATTAAAGTGGATAGAGACGGAAAATTCAGTAATTAAAGGGGCTTTTTGATTGTAAACGGTTACTTTTAAAGGTTGAAGGTTATTTAATTTTTTAGTAGTTGGCAAACCTGCTTATGTTTAGATTTTTAAGACCGTATGCGCTTTTCCTTGTAATAGCCTTTACAGTCTTTTTTCATTCTACTTTTGGGCAAACTGTAGTTACCCCCGCTCCAGGACCAGGTTATACATACTGCGTATCTGGCAACTCAGCATCAATAGGTAATATTCTAATTACTGAAGACGACCCGGTTAATTCTTTTCCATCTTCAGGAGTTGTGGACTACGCTATTCAACTTCCCTCCGGATTTGAATTCAATACTTTGGCAACAGTCAGCGTACTTACCAATTCCGGAGATGTTTTCAATGTTGCAAATCTTAATTACCCTTCTGCGGATGTTTTTTCTTTTACCTACGAGGTTTCAGGAACAACCACCCAGGACGTAATCACTATTCAGGGGCTGGAAGTAAAAATCGACAGGAGCAGGTTCTGGCGATATCCTTCGAATTGCGTCTGGGGGGCACAGATGGAATCCAGCAAGGCAATGATCCGGGAGATCTGGTTCATGGATCTCTGTCTTCTTCTGCGTTTACCGTCACCCTGACCAGTTCGGATATTGATAACTCATTTTGCGCTGGACAGTCCATCACCTTTACAGCAAACCCTTCAATCGCTAATGCGACTAATCAATACACATTTTATGTCAATGCCTCTCCGGTTCAGGGGCCTTCTCTTCAAAATACCTATGCGACAGGAAGTCTTGTAAATGGAGATCAGGTTTCTGTAACTGCTAGCTATAGCATCAATGGTTGTAGTGATCCGAGTAACATCATCACTAATACGGTTATAGCACCTCATACCGTAGTTGCTACTCCGGCAACAATGAATATCTGTGCAAATTCTTATGCTGATCTTGCAGGAACGGTCGCGATTGGTGGTGGGGCTTCCGGCTTTTTCTGGACTTCTTCTGGTGATGGCTATTTCTCTCCGAATGCGTCTGATCCTGGTGCAAAATATTACCCTGGAACATCAGATGTTTCTGGTGGATCAGTGACACTTACAGTGTTTACCACAGGCGGAGGATGTTCTTCTGCTTCGGATGACATCCTGGTAACAGTTGATCCTGCACCTTCACCAATCATTACGGGATCAGCCAGTGTTTGTGAAGGTGCAACGTCTGTAGCCTATGGTACTCTGGCCGGACAAACCGGTTATGTTTGGACGGTGTCAGCAGGAGGATCTATTACAGCAGGAGCAGGCACATCTTCTATTCAAGTAGATTGGACAACCATAGGACCTAATCAGGTTACTGTGAACTACTCCAATGGGGCGGGATGTTCTGCTGCATCTGCTACGATTTATAATGTTACCGTAAAGCCAACTCCTGCTCTTACTGTTTCAAATCATATTGCAACTATTTGTAGCAGTACTCAAACAGACATAGAGTTAGAATCTCCAACTCCCGGATCAATTATAGAGATAACCAATGTGACCTTTTCGGGTGCGATTACCGGGTACAGTCCAATCGGTTCTACATTTGGGAACGGTGTACATGTTCGTGACCTGCTGGTTAATAATACAGGTTCAAATCAAACGATAGATTATTCATTTCAATCTTCCGTCAACGGATGTAGCAGTGGTGTTCAGTTAGCATCAATCACTGTAAAGCCTTCATTGGGAACTCCTACGATCACACCGTCTGGTCCTATTGTTCGATGTGAGGGAATGGGAAGTATTCTGTTAACAAGTGCGTCCGCACCCGGATCAGGAACTTACCAGTGGTACAGGAATAATGTGTTATTGGTTGGGCAGGTTTCAGATACTTATACGGTAACAGACAATGCTGCCTCCAGTGGTAATTATCAGGTGCAATGGGTAGATGGTACTTGTACGGGACCCTTATCATTGAATACCAGCATTCAAATTAATGCACTTCCTTCCGATAAGGTTGTTTCAAATACAACACCGGTTACCGTCTGTAGCGGAAATACCATAACTCTTCGTATTTCGGCCTCGCAGGCAGGGGTCAATTACCAGATTTTTGATCAGTCGAATAACATAGTTAGTACCGCCTTGTCTGGCAATGGTGGAAACCTCGATATTACAACTAATGCCCTGCCAACTACTGTGTCAGATCTGCAAGTCAGAGCAGTAAATGCTACGACCTCCTGCTCACGTCTTCTTAGTACCACAACTTCAGTTACTGTAAATCCCAGACCTGATGTTTTGGCAACTCCATCAGGCGAAATCATTTGCAGTGGCACTGCGCCTAATATCGCCCTCACAAATCCAAATGCTATTGGAGGTACCACGTTCAGCTGGACCGTAGTTCAGAGCGGAGTTACGGGAGCGAGTGCGGGGAGCGGTACGAGCATCGCCCAGGTTCTGAGTACGAGTGCCGCAGTACAGGGCACAGCTACCTATACGATTACAC
>JBGATZ010000358.1:0-6710 GCA_044228905.1 Cyclobacteriaceae bacterium
GGTTACGATCGCGCTTACGATCATTCTCATTCAGGAAAATTTTTCGCAAACGTATTGATTTAGGTGTAACCTCAACATATTCATCAGCCTGAATGTATTCCAATGCTTCCTCCAGGGTATGCTTCAGAGGAGGTGCAATTTTCATTTTTTCGTCTGAACCAGAAGCACGCATGTTGGTAAGTTTCTTGGTCTTGGTAACGTTAATCACTAAATCCCCACCACGGCTATGCTCTCCGATTACCTGGCCCTCATACACTGGTTCTCCTGGATTAATGAAAAACTTTCCACGATCCTGCAGGTTGTGCAAACTATAAGGGATTGCTTCACCTTGCTCCATAACAATAAGTGATCCGTTTATGCGCCCTGGAATTTCTCCTTTATAGGGTTGATATTCTTTAAAGCGGTGAGTTACTACGGCTTCCCCGGCAGTTACGTTCAACAGATAGTTTCTCAAACCCATAATTCCTCTTGACGGAATCAGGAACTTCAAAATCATCCGGTCAGCCTTAGGCTCCATGTTTAACATTTCACCTTTACGCTGGGTAACCGTCTCGATGGCTTTACCGGCAACAGTTTCTGGTAAGTCAATTGTTAATTCTTCAACTGGTTCGCACTTCACCCCATCAATCTCGCGGAAGATTACCTGAGGCTGACCAATTTGAAGTTCATACCCCTCTCTTCGCATAGTTTCAATCAGCACGGATAAGTGAAGCACACCCCGACCATACACCATAAAACTATCTGCCGATCCGGTTTCACCCAGACGTAATGCAAGGTTTTTTTCCAGCTCTTTTTCAAGACGATCCTTAATGTGCCGTGAGGTAACAAACTTTCCTTCCTTGGCATAAAAAGGAGAATTGTTAATCGTAAAAAGCATGCTCATCGTAGGCTCATCAATCGCTATTGATTTTAAAGCCTCAGGCTTATCAACATCAGAAACAGTGTCTCCGATTTCAAACCCTTCCAATCCCACCAGGGCACAAATTTCTCCGGCCTTTACCTCATCCTGCTTTATTTTATTAAAGCCTTCAAATACATACACTTCTTTGATGCGAGTCTTTACAATGGCTCCTGTCTCTCGCTTCACTAAGGCAATCTGCTGCCCAGCCTTCACGCTTCCACGCTGAATTCGTCCGATTGCAATACGGCCCACGAAAGAAGAATATTCCAATGATGTAATCAGTAATTGCGTAGTGCCCTCGTCAATCTTAGGAGCAGGAATATGTTCAATGATTCCTTCGATCAGTGCTGTAATATCTGTGGTTGGAGTTTTCCAATCTTTGCTCATCCAGCCTTGCTTGGCCGAACCATAAAAAGTAGGGAAGTTCAATTGATCTTCGGTTGCATCCAAGGCAAACATTAAGTCAAACACGCCTTCGTGTACTTCATCCGGTGTACAATTCTTTTTGTCCACTTTATTAATTACCACGATAGGCTTTAAACCTAATTGCAGTGCCTTCTGTAATACGAAACGAGTTTGAGGCATGGGGCCTTCGAAGGCATCCACAAGCAACAAACAACCATCAGCCATATTCAGAACGCGCTCTACCTCACCACCAAAGTCGCTGTGGCCAGGGGTGTCAATTACGTTGATCTTATAGTCTTTGTATCTAACGGATACGTTTTTCGCTAAAATAGTGATACCGCGTTCACGCTCCAGGTCGTTGCTGTCCATAATTAGCTCACCAGGGTGTTCGTGATCTTTAAAAACATGGCCTGCGTGCAATAATTTGTCCACCAGGGTGGTTTTTCCGTGGTCAACGTGGGCGATAATCGCAATATTTCTGATCTTACTTACTTCCATAAATCGTGGTTTCCTCTTCTATTTTCAACTTTGAGGGCGCAAAGATAGCGCTATTTTGTGGATTTAGTGATGTAAGGTTTTGATTTCTCTGTTACGATTAAAAACAGCTTTACTTTCAATCTAGAACGATTGTATTGTAGGTCATTTGCCCGTTACCTGCTTTTCGAAAAAGGAATGCAGGGCTTCCATAATTGCATCTGGATCGGTAAAATAGTGAACGGCTGCATGTTGTAAGTTGAAATTCTCGATGGTGTGATAGTAGATTTCTTCACTCACTTCATAGTCTCTCATTAAGATCTCCTTTACATCAGGATCAGTAATCACCTGACGAAAAGTTTGGGTTCGGTTATTCTCTTCAACTACACGCAACAGTTTCCGTTTCTCACGTTCCAACTTACTCAGGTAGGTGATTGGTGAAATGAATCCATCCAGAGAAGTCATCGTGCGGGGCTTTATCTTGGTTCTGTCATTGATTTTGTTGGGATAAAGTCGTGTTGCCCTGATTGTTATTTCATTTAGCATCAGCGTATTTTCAACCAAAAGAATAAATAAGGCATCTTCTTCAAATAGCAACGGAAGCTACAATAGCTTATAACCAATCACTGAAAACAAAAGTGTATCAGTAGGCTTCGCTGAGATTAAAAAACTCCCTGAAGTGTTGGTGATGGTACCCCGGCCAGAATGTTTTACTGAAACATGTACATCCGAAAGATTAGTGAGTTTAGCAGAATCCACAACAATAGTTTGATGTCAGAAAAAATGATCCAGAAAAAAAAGTCTGATCAACGGGTGTGTATTTGATTTCAGATGCTACTCTGAAAAAAGTTTTGCGTAATGTAAATATTATCGGCTAAATCTCAAAAAGTACCCATCGGTAAATCGCGACCTGTTTTCGATTTTAGAAAAACTCACCATACTCTGGCGACTCAACATTGAAATGAGTTTTAACTACATTCAATCCTACCAGCGGTGATAACCCTACTGCATACATGGAAAGGATAAAGAAAGACGGGGTTGGTTCCAACAACTGACTTGCCAGGTGGATCAACTCATTCAATTTTTCCTGCAGGGTCCACTTCTCTCCCTCCGGCCCGCGGCCGTATGGTGGCGGATCCATAATAATTCCGTTGTATTTATTTCCGCGTTTCACCTCGCGCTTCACAAATTTCAATGCGTCTTCATATACCCAACGAATATCACTGAGTTGATTCAATTGCATATTCTGATTAGCCCAGTTCAACCCGGGGCGAGATGCATCAACGTGGGTAACGTCAGCCCCTGCGGCACGAGCTACGACATAAGCCGCACCTGTGTAAGCAAACAAATTAAGGACCCTGGGTAGTGTGGCCTTCCAGGAAGTGATCGTATCAAAAATAAAATTCCAGTTTGCCCCTTGCTCGGGGAAAACACCAACGTGGCCAAATCCTGTTAAAGCCAAACGTAAAGTCAAATTCAACGATTGATACTGATAGTCTACCTGCCAGCTATCTTGCATAGGTTTGAGCTTGTTCCAGCCACCTTTCACATCTTCACCATAGCGGAAATTATCCTTTTGCTCGCGCGTAAAATGGGCATGCGCCTGTTTATTCCATTCCGTTTCTGAAAGCACCGGTTCCCAGATAGCCTGGGGTTCTGGTCTAATGAGAATTACTTTTCCAAAGCGTTCAAGTTTCTCAAAACTTCCGCTGTCGAGCAGTTCATAATCTTTCCAGGATGAAGGATGTATAAGATTCAAGATCCAGATTTAAGATTCAAAAATAGGAAATAACACGATGCCAATCCTTTGATCTTGAATTTTGAATCTTGAATTTTGAATCAGGTATGCATTTTCTTATTACCAGCACTCAAAATCCAAAAATCAAAAGTTTGCTTTTGCTGGAGAAGCCCCGCGAACGCAGGAAACAACAACTCTTTATAATTGAAGGAGCAAAGGAAGTGCGCATGGCACTGGAAGCAGGCTACAAAATCGGAAACATATTTTTTTGTGATGAGATTATTGACAAGAATGAGTCTGCAGATCTGCTTACCCAAGACAAGTTGTTAGTGCCAATGATCTCAAAGAGGTCTTTGAACAAAATTGCTATCCGCGAAGCGCGGGTGCTTGTTCTGGCTGTAGCCAGACAGAAGACTCATCGATTAGAAGATGTCCATGCAGCAAGAATTCGCTCATTCTGTTTTTGAGGCTGTTGAAAAGCAGGCAACACGGGTGCCATTCTCAGAACCTAGCAGTGCAGCTGGTGTAGATGCCGTAATTATCTGGCGATCACAAACCGATTTCTATAATCCCAACGTGATCCCTCAGCGTGAGTTGTGTCTTTGCAAGCAAATTGCTTCAGCTACTTCAGAAGAGACCATCGCATGGCTTAAAAAAGAATGACATCAATATCTTCTGCACTTATCTTAAAGCTTGAACCTTATCGCCATTAGATTTTACAAAAACCTGCAGCGATTGTAATGGGTACCGAAGCCACTGGCTTGTCTGAAATCTAGGTGAAGAATTCTTCAGCGAACATTATTATCCCAATGCAAGGCAAAATCGATTCCATGAATGTGTCAAATGCAGCCGCTGTGGTAGTTTATGAAGCAATGCGCCAACGTGGTTTTAAAAAGCAGGATTAATCATAAGTCAGCCGGACACAGGTTTCTACAACTCAATACATCATTTAGGCGGTTCATTTCATAAGGGTTGTTCCGGGGGCATCCTTACCCCACCTTTGTTGCGTTATCTAGGTAAAAATCCAATAGTTTATGAAGTTCTCCGCGCTAATTTCTGTTTTCCTGATCGTTACTTCTGCATTTAGTCAGTCAGAATCTACCCGGGTTTATGCCTCTGGCAAGGACTCGAAAATGACCTATAAAAATTCTGACGGCTTCAACACCTTTAACATAGAGGTGCGAGGGACGATCGAAGTAACCGATGACGACCGCGATATTAAAAGCATGTCGCCCGATGGATACCTCGAAATAACCAAAACTACCTTTGGCAGCAGGCGCACCATAAAAATCAGTTCGCAGGGGAATACTATTAAACGCGAATATTTTGAAGGAAGAACTCCGATAAGTTATGAGCCTGAGGGTCGTAAATGGCTTTCCGAGATTTTACCTGAGGTGGTGAGAACTACTACAGTGGCAGCTGAGAGCCGGGTTAACCGCTTTTACCGAAAGAGCGGTGTTGCTGGTGTGCTTAATGAAATCGATATTCTGGATGGGGATTACGCCAGAAGGCGCATTATGCTAATTTGTTGATGAAAGTTACCTGTTCCAGGTTAAAGACTACTCAGTAATGATTGTCACCAAGGTCTCCACCGAATGGACTCCGATCATTACCTCACAGAATTTCTGGATAATAATCTATCCAAATTCATGCAAAGCAAGGAAGCAATTGAAGCTGTCTTTGTGGCAACGAATAAAATGGAATCCGATCATTATAAAACCCAGGTGATCCAAAGAAAGGCTCTGCGGAAGTTTCAGCCTGTATCGTGAAAGCACAAAAGTAATTATGGCATCTGTTTCCAGAATGGAATCGGTACTACAAGACTGAAGTACTCCTTCCCTTTTGCATAGCCCTAACCTGACAGATCCCATAATCGCAGAAATAGTTAATACCTCTAAAACAATTGAATTAGTCACTACCGTACTATTGTGTTAGCTAAGGCCTTGGAGAGAACTCTGTCAACATCTTCGTATCAGTTAGTGGTAGAGTCAGTGAAAGGCATTGAATCCGATCATTACATCACACAGGTAATCAAAAGTATGTTGGATAAACCCATTGATGGCCAGGTACTGACAAGGCCTGCTTAGCATTACCTCATCGATTGAATCAGATCATTATCGCACCGAAGTGCTTACCACCTTACTGAAAAAGCAGGACTTAAAGAAAGAACTATAAAAAACTGGTTGAATACTGTGGTACGATGGACAGCGATCATTACAAATCATAAACTCTTCAAACAGCTTTATCCGCACCACAAATGACGGATGGGAAATTAATTGCGGTGCTCAATGCCGCTGCTCAAATCGACTCCGATCATTATATCACCGAGGTATTAGTGGATGCTGCCCCTGCCGTGAAATCGGCTGGTGCACTGGTTAAAGATGCCTATCGCGCTGCCGCCCGCAAAATTGATTCTGAAACTTACTATGGACGCGCCCTTCGCGCAATTGAAAACTAACTGATCACAACGGAAATCCTGATACCTGACAATTCTCAAAATTTTGAGTAGTTTGAGGGTATTATGGCCTCCTTGTCATACGCACTTCAAAATCGCTCTATGAAGAAATACGGTTTGCTGGTCTTGATTTGCACAACACTTGGTCTCCTTTTCTTCATTTATATTTTTTACAGCAATAATGGCCGGTTTCCTTCTTTATATCTCGAAGCCGATGAATATTTGATTTGTACTGTAATTACAAACCTGGCGGGTTTCATGGCGTGGCAAGTGGACAAAATTCTGGATCGCTGGATTCACTGGCGAAGTCATTTCCTCGCTCGCTTTATTTCCGGTTTTATCCTTAACGGGATTTTGGTGCTTGTCTTCGCTATTACGGCAAGCCTGATTTTACTTGAATCACGAACTGAGGACATGATTAAACTTGGTATTCAGCTTGCCATCGCCTTGTTTATCTATGAGATTTTCTATGGATTGTTCTACTCTTATCAGTATTATGCTAAAACTCAGGTAGAACAAATGCGGCTGGATCGATTGCAACTCGAATTACAGTTTGAGTCATTGAAGAACCAAATCAGTCCGCATTATTTATTCAACTGCCTGAATACAGTTTCTTCGTTGCTGTTTAAAGATACCTCGATGGCTGAACAATTCATTCGAAGAATGGCTGATACCTTTCGGTATGTGATCGATAACCAAAAACAAAAATTGGTGACCGTGCGCGAAGAGCTTGAGTT
>JBGATZ010000359.1:0-5163 GCA_044228905.1 Cyclobacteriaceae bacterium
TAACGATCTCGAAGTGGATCTCTTTAAAATCCAGCGGATGTACGGTAGAAAGAGTAATGGATGTATGAGGGGAGACTTCGGCTAATAACTCAAAATCATAAAACACGCGGTCGTTGTCCTGCTCCTCTTCCTCTCCGGAAGTTTTCTCATTTTCAGTTTCTTCTTCCGCAATAGGAAGTGTTCCTGAATTTTTTTCTGTGCTCTGATTTTTTGAACTTGAAACACAGTATGTTTTTTTAACAGAAGCGTATTGAAAATAGAATGTTGCCGCACCAAAAATGGTGAGCAAAAAGCTGATCTTCAGAGCCAATATGATCTGTTTTATTTTCATTGGATCACAAAGATAACGAAATAAGACCATCCATAACCTCGCCTGGATTGTTAATGTTTACTTAGGAATGACAGGAAGGATAACCCGTGAGGGGTATTTTTCGCTATGATGAATGGTATTTTCAGCATTGATTAAATTTTTCTCCGTTGCGATTTCAGTGCCAGTGTTTGGATTGGGATCGTAATGAGGGGTTCTGCTGCTGGTTACATAAATCTGAATACGATGTCCCTTCCTGAAAAGATTCGAAGTATACACTTTTCCTATTTTGATTTTGTAAACAGAACCGGGTTTCAGGAGTTCCTGTTTGCTGAGTCCATTGCGATACCGGAGACGCAGGTAGCCGGCATCCAGTCCATGTAGATTAATCTTACGGCCATCGGGATAAACATCGCATAGTGTAAAACTCAAATCCGTATCTTTTGCTGTCGAACTGAAGAAAAACTCTGCTGTAATTTCTCCTGTAATTTCCACATCACTTTCCAAAACTGGCGAAGTATAAACCAGAACATCTTTTCGCTTTTGAGTTTCACTCTGATCGTGAGGATATGATTTTTCATTGGAAATATCCCATACCGGATCGTGAGGATCAAAAACGTATGAGTCTGGTTTTTCCTTTGATGGGAGTGACATATTTAACGTACTGGATTCATGGAGATAATACGAAGTTTTAACAGCTCTGCTTAATGGCCATTCTTTCTCTGCTCTCCATTTGTTTTCTCCCATTACGAAGATGTTGATGGATGGCATTTTACTCTTACTCACTTCCTCTTTAAGATTTTTATCAAACCAGTTTAAAAGCTCTCTATCGTAATCTATCCCTGCATTGGTGCCGAATTCGATATCACCGAATTTCGTTTTTCGTGTATTAAGAGAAGTGTGATTCCAAGGACCAAGCAGTAATGTTGTATTCTGTCGGGCAGCATCACCAGCTGCTTCTTTAACCATTTTATTAAAAGCCCTCGTGGCACCATCAGGACCATAGGCCGCATCGTACCACCCGCTTTCAAGAAATACCGGATTTTTAAATTTTTTGAAATCCTGTTCCATGTTTACAAAGTCCCACCATGAAGAAGAATCCGGATGAGTGAGCCATTGATAATATTCGGGTGCATATTTTTTAAGAATGGGGAGGTCAACCAAAGGTCGATAGTTGTACCATTGGCTTCTATCCGATTTAAACCACTCAGGACTCACTTCATCATCATCCCACGGTCCGGAAGTATCATTGGCACGTTTTCGTTTATCCGCTAAAATGTAAGGCATAAACCAATCGATCCAAGGATGCGAAAACGCTCCACCGTAAAAAATAAAATGATGACTCCCTATTGGTGTCATTTCCGGGGCTGCCGCTGCCAGATGTGGAGGTACTTGTGACATGGCCTGCCATTGCACAATACCCGGATACGAACCGCCATATGTTCCTACTTTACCCGTACATAAAGGATGTGCGCCAATCCATTCAATTAAATCATAGCCATCTTTTTTCTCATTACGATAAGCTTCAAACTCGCCTTCGCTTAGTAGTCGGCCCCGCACGTCAACCAGAAAGACGAGATAACCTTGCTTTGCTGCTTTCAGTGGAAACTCTGCATAAGAATCGTAATCTTCAACACCGTAGGGAGTACGATACACGATTGCTGGAAATTTCCCAGGCTGATCCGGACGATACACGATAGCACCAAGATTCACACCATCACGCATGGGAATTTTTACAAGATCACGAACAATATTAAAAGGGTGTGATTGTGAATAGATGCCAAAGCTTACTATCATGAAACAAAATAGAGCAAATGATTTTTTCACGGATCTGCTATTAATAATTGTTCAATATCATATCGGATGCTTTTTCCGCAATCATAATTACCGGAGCATTCGTGTTACCGCTGGTAATCGATGGCATTATGGAAGCATCAGCAATTCGAAGCCTATCAATACCGCAAACACGCAACTGCGGATCAACAACAGCCATTTCATCTGTACCCATTTTGCAGGTGCCTACAGGATGATAAACACACTCCGCATTTTGACGGATATGATTTAACCAGTCTTCATCTGAAGTGGTACGAACAGGGAGATGATTTCTTATACGCAAATCTGCGAACGCATTAGCCTCTAAAACTTCTAATGCTTTTCTTCCACCGGCAACCATAATCCGCTGGTCTTCTTCATTGGATAAATAGTGGGGATCAATGATAGGAGCATCAGAGGGATTCGCAGATCTTAATGCAAGATAACCTCTGCTCAAAGGTCGAAGCTGAGTAGGCAAAACCGTGTATCCATCTTTAAAAGAAAAGGAGCTCAAATCATACATATCAGAAACACGCTGATCACCGGCATTTGTGGGAGTAAATTGAAATTGCAGATCGGGTCTTTCGGTATCATCTGATGATTTCAGAAAAGCAACAGCCTCCAATGGACCAATTGATAAAGGTCCTGATTTGGTGAAAAGATATTGCATCAGTGCATATGCTTGTAAGTGTATTGGCAAGTAGTGATTATTGCTGATAGGTTTTGAACACAAACTACCAACAGGATAAAACAAATGGTCCTGTAAATTTTTTCCAACTCCTTCAATTTCTCTTTTTACTTCAATGCCTTTCGATTTCAATTCATCTTTACTTCCTACACCCGATAGCATCAGAAGCTTGGGCGATTCGAAAGCACCGGCACTCACAATAATTTCCTTTCTTGCACGGGCGGTTAACGTGCTGCTTGTAACATTAGCAAATTCAATTCCTTTTGCTGTGTCATTTTCAATGATGATCTTGTTACAACTGACTCCCGTTAGAATGGTAAGGTTACTTCTCTTAAGAACAGGGTTGAGAAATGCACGTGCTGCACTCACTCTTTTACCATCCTTCATGGTGTATTGAAACCAGCCGGTTCCCTCCTGAGTTTCTCCGTTCACATCCGGATTGTACGGAAGACCTTTTTCTTCGCAAGCTTTAATAAAAGCTTTCCCTAATTCGGTTTTATACCAGTGGGCTTGCGTTACATTCAGTAATCCACTTTTGGAATGAAACTCATTTTCAAACTGCTCGTTGTGTTCAGATTTTTTAAAAAAGGGTAGCACTTCTTTATAACCCCAGCCTTCACAACCGGCTACTGCCCAGTTATTATAATCTTCTTGTTGGCCACGGATGTAGGCCATCGCGTTCGTTGAACTTGATCCCCCAAGGACTTTTCCTCTGGGATGATATATTTTACGATTATTTAAATGAGGTTGAGGCTCAGTCCAATAACAGTTCCAATCTGCACTGCTCTTGTGAAGCTTCATGTAGCCGCCAGGGATATGAATGAAGGGATGAGAATCTTTTCCTCCGGCTTCAAGGAGCAAAACTGTTTTGGCAGGATCTTCGCTCAACCGATTGGCCAATACACAACCAGCAGAACCTGCACCAACTATGATATAATCGTAGGTCATTCCGTTTCAATATACAGGAAAAGAAAAAGGAGCCGTAATTGGCTCCTTTTATTTCTTTAAAAATTATGTCTGTTATTGAGCGATCTGCGCAATCTTTGGAAGAGGAATAGTGTTTGCGAAACCTGTGATTTCAGATTCAGAACTGTCGTCCGCCTTTACTGTAACCAATGTATTGTTAATCGGAATCTGCAATTCGTAATTGGTCTTTCCGGTTTCCGTATTTACGTTTTTTGTAAGTAATGATTTATAGCCTTGAACTTTTATCGTTTTTTGATTTTCATCGCGCATCATTCCTCCCATAATCGGTGTGTTAATCATGGCCCCAATTGAATTAATCAATGGAGAATTGTTTATAATTTCAATGTTGCTTCTTTTTGGATCTGCACCATAGGTTCGTTGTACGTATAATCCAATAAAGCCAGTGCCTCCGCTTAAGTTATCTTCTTTTTCATTTGCTTTTGCAGCGCCTAATTGAGTGGGGAGCAATTTCAGAATCTCTTTTCCAATAGCCATGTCCAGATCACGAAGCATAGATTCCATCGCGAAGCGTGCATTTTCTAAATCACCTGAAGAATAGGAGGCCCGCGCTGTTGCCAGATTTTTATCAAAGTCTTGCGCAGACACAGATAAGCCGGCAACAAGTGCAAAAAGGATTAAATATATTTTTTTCATTTTGTGATGTCTTTAAAAGTTAGAAAGCCAGATTTTATTGTTCGCCAAGCATTTTCTTAATTTCGTCAATGTCAATCGCATTGGCAGCCGCCATCATATCGTTCTCATTGGCGAAGTTTACCCCTTCATAGACAATCAATGAAGACTGTCCGAGTGGCACACTTAATTTATATCCACTGCTTTCATCGTACTCGATGATTGCCTTATATCCCTTTACTTTTGTCTGTTTCCAGTTTTGCTGCCCATTGGTTTGTTGGGCATAACCACCAGATGACATGTACATGTTTAATGCTGACATCCACATTGCATTGTTAGCAACAGTCACCCGAAGTTCTTTGTCTTTCGTATCGTCATATTCACGATGAATAGTCAAACCGGCCCAGCCATATCCCGTGCTTGTTACCTGATCGGCTGTTGCGTCCATTTTTAATCCGGTTATTGTTTCGGGCAGGGACTTCAAAATTTTATTTCCGATTTCCAGTTCAACGCCAAGCATAGCCTGCTGAACAGCATAGCGTGATTCACCGTAACTCAGCTTTTTGTAAGATGCTTCGGCATCGGCTAAGTTTTGTTTTACATCAGGAGGAGTAGAGATTAACCCTCCACCACTGTTGTTGGAGGGATTATTATTTCCTCCGGTGTTTCCATTCGAATTTCCGGAATAATTTCCTCCAGAATTACCATTGGTATTGGAATTGGCATCTTGTCCTTTTTTCTTTTTGCCGCTAAAGAGATT
>JBGATZ010000360.1:0-6226 GCA_044228905.1 Cyclobacteriaceae bacterium
ACACCAGGTGGCGGTATCACCGTTCGCATCAGAGGCAATACTTCAATCAGTGCATCTAATCGTCCTCTATTTATCATTGACGGAGTACCTGTAGAAACGGGCTCGCTCTCCTTACGCGATTTTGGCGGCCAGGACGACAACGCACTATCGTTGGTCAATCCCAATGACATTGAGGGTATGGAAGTATTAAAAGATGCTTCTGCAAAGGCAATGTATGGATCACGCGGAGCCAACGGAGTAGTTCTTATTCGCACAAAGAGAGGAAATAAGTCGCGCGCCAAAATTAACCTGGACGTACAGCGCGGCATCATTGATCCGGTAAAAAAAATAGACCTCCTGGGATCCACAGAATTGCTTCAGCTTCAGCGCGAAGCAATGACAAATGCCGGTCATGATCCGGACAAAGCCGGACTTATCCCGGGCATTACAGACGGTGTAAATACGAATTGGCTTGATGCTATTCTTCGAAGAGGAATCATGCAACAATATCAGTTATCTGCTTCAGGCGGAGATGAGAATACTCAATACTATCTCAGTGGAGGTTATCGCGATGAGGAAGGTATTCAACTTAACAACCGATTCAGAAGATACAGCATGTCCTTAAATGTAGATCGTAAGTTCAGTCCCAAACTTACTGTTGGCAACAATCTGACGATGGCTTACTCCATTAATAACCGCGTAAAAGGTGACAACTTTCTTGACGGAGTTTATTCAGGAGCAATTAAAAGCCTTCCCTATTATGCACCTTACGATGAAAGTGGAAATCTCGTAGGAGCCGGCTCTCCACTTTATGCAGCCTTCCCCAATTTTAACCCGGTAGGTCAGGCGTTATTGCCTCGCTTTATTTCTTCCACAGTAAAAGTACTGGGCAATCTTAATGCAACTTATAAGTTCAACGAGGAGTTTTCACTTCGAAGCCAGGCCGGTATCGATTACAACGATGTTACTGAGGATCAATATGAATCTTCACAAACAGCCATCGGAGGTTATCTTGCCAGTGTAGGCGGACAAGGGTACGGCATATTCAGCACAAACAAGTCTGTTAATATCATTGTGAACTCTGTATTGTCTTATCAAAAAAAAATCTCAGATCATGATATCAGTGCGCTCGTAGGAGCGGAAATGATTCAACGACCTACAATCTCAGGAAGTGTTACCGGAAGACTTTTCCCAAGTGATGACTTCACATACATTACCTCTGCGGGTATTGTAGACCAGGGATTTTCAAGCAGAGTTAAGAGCGGGTTGCTTTGCTTTCGGAGAAGGCAAGTACACGTTTAAGGATAAATATCTTTTCACACTGGCAATGCGCGCAGACGGCTCATCCCGTTTCGGACCAGGTAACAGGTTCGGTTATTTTCCTGCGCTCTCCGGAGCATGGCGAATTTCTGAAGAAGAATTCTTCAAAGCGGAAGTGGTCGAAGACTTAAAGCTAAGAGCCAGTGTAGGGTTTACTGGTAATGAACGCATTGGCGACTTCCGTTTTCTTGGAGCGTGGGCCAGCGTACCTTATAACGGTACCACGGGAGTTGCTCCCAGCAATATCGGAAACCCTAACCTTAAATGGGAAACAACACGCGAAATCAACGTTGGTGTTGATCTTTCTTTATTCAGCGGCCGCATTCAAAGCACATTTGAAGCATATCTTAACAAAACCACAGATCTCTTATATAACAGACCTTATGCTTCTACTACCGGATTTGCTTCTGTTCTCGATAATATCGGAGACATTCAGAACAAAGGTCTTGAGCTCGGAATTACCTCTGTAAATGTGGATGGAATAATCAAATGGACAACAGAAGTTAATCTTTCCAAGAACATCAATAAAATCTTATACCTGGCAGACTCCGTACCCATCTACTCCGGTTATACTGTAGAAGGTTCTTCTGCTACGAACATTGTGCAACAAGGACAGCCGTTGGGCACTTTCATTGGCTTGAATTTTCTCGGAGTAGATCCGGCTACCGGAAATGCCATCTATGAAGACCGAAACAAAGACGGAAAAATTACTAATGATGATCAGATGGTGATCGGTCACGCGTTACCCAAACTCACAGGAGGTGTGACCAACCGGTTTGTGTATCAGAATTTTGATCTCAACGTCTTCTTTCAATTTTCCGTAGGCAATGATGTACTGAATCTAACCAAGGCAACTCTGGTGAATTCAGGCAATGATCTCACATCAAATCAAACTCCCGAAGCACTCAGGCGCTGGCAAAAACCCGGTGACATTACAGATGTACCCAGATACATTGAAGGCAATACGTTTAATCACTATCACAGTAATCGCTTAATTGAAGATGGCTCGTATCTCCGATTAAAAAACATCGGAGTTGGCTATACTTTGCCGGCTAAGTGGTCTTCTCGTGTGATGCTCAATAAACTTCGTGTATATGCATCTGCAACGAATTTACTGACATTCACAAAATACTCGGGAGCAGATCCTGAGGTGAGCACACTGGATGGCTCTACCACCGCACAGGGAATCGACTTTTTCCGCTTGCCTCAGGTAAGAACAGTTTCTATCGGGTTTAATGCCACTTTGAAATGAGAAGTATCTTATAAAACCATATTAACGTTAAGCATCATTCTCCTGTTAAACTCATGTGTGAGATAAGCTTCTGGAGTCAAACTCAGACCTACTTACAGATGATATTGTTTTAAATGAAGCGAATAGACGTACCGAATGTAGAGATCGGGTTATATAACGTTTTCCGCGACATTATTCCGGCACTGTTATTGCCGGGGATTTGCATTGACATGCTTATCTTCAATGGTACTTTTTCACAGTACAGAGAATTAGGAACCGAATACTCACCGGCCAATTCTTCAGGTAGCTAACTTATGGGAAGTATTTACAACACGGTATATATCTCAACTTTATCCTCGAAAAACTACCTGATGTTCCAGGTAAAAATTCGAACGCGAACAGTGATTGTTGTGGCCCGGTTTATTCGTGGATATGCATACTTCATTGCCCTTCACACTTTCGGAGGAGTTCCTCAGGTAGTTAATACTTCGATCGAAGAGAATCGTAATATTCCAGGGCTTCAGTTGATGAAATCAATAATCTGATTGCAAGACTACAGTTTTTAGCGAAAACTTGCAGATGTTCCTACCAATCCGGATATTGCGCCAGTAACTTCGCTATTCGTTGTGCTCTTGCTAAATTCTATCTTTACAACAGAGACTGGGCCAATGCAGAGCAATCAGCCACTCAGGTTATTGCCTCGAATAAATACAAACTTGACACCAGTTACCTGACTATTGTTCAAAAAGATTTTCCTATGAATCCATATTCGAGGTCGGATATTCAATTTCAGATGACCCCGGAACCGATAATAATATAGGTCTGAATAACTTATTTGAAGGCCGTAGAGAAATCATTCCTTCCAATCAGATTGTTTTGTCGCTGGCGTCAACAGAATCAGGAGATCGTTTCTCCTCGATTGATTTCAATGCAGAAGATCTTAACGGAAATGATAACGGGTGGCAGGTAGCCAAGTATGGCACTAAAGACCGAAGACAACAACAATGTGGTTGTGTTCCGGTTGGGCCGAGCAATATTTAATTCGTGCGAGGCAAGAGCGCAACAAGGTAACGTAGAGGGTGCAATCCAGGACATTAATGTATTACGTGATCGCGCTAATGCTCCTCTCCTATCTTCAGCTACGCAGAGCCAAATGATTTCAATTATTGAAGAGGAGCGCAAATTTGAACTGGCTTTTGAAGGGCATCGCTGGTATGACCTCGTACGGACCGGCCGTGCCGCTCAGGTGATGCCTTTATTCAATAGCAATTGGAAAAGTGCTTATGAATTATGGCCAATTCCTCAACGCGAGATTCAAAATAATCCATCGCTGGCAGGTAATCAAAACCCCGGATATTAAATAAGTATGAGAAAGATAAGTATCATAAAAACAAGCATTCTTCTTATACTACTGATCGCGCTAAGTTGCGAGACGGAAAAGATTCTTTTTACAGGTCCGTACCACGTTCGTTTTACCGATGAGAGCATAACAAAAAAGGAGAGCTTCTCGGATGCCATTAAAATTGAGATTCATAAGGCAGGGCCTGCACCTGCAGAAGATCTCACCATCAATTACACAATTACCGGTTCAGCAAGAGCAGGCATCGATTATGCCATCGTTGGAGAACAAAATACAGTTACAATAAAGAAGGGAGCATACTTCGGATACATTGAAGTATTGCTGATCAACAACGCAAACAATATACTTCGCTCGCAGGACATCATCTTCACTTTGCAGAGTACCAGCGATTCAAAAATAGAAGTCGGTCAGGGACCAAGCGCGATAGGTAAAGTATTCACTTTAACTATACAAGACGATTGCATTCTTTCAGGACTCTACAATGGAACGGTGAATGCACTTGATGTTCCGATAGAAGGGATTTCAATCACGAGTTCAGATTGCGAAAATTATTTACTTTCCAACTGGAACATCAATTTCTTCTCTCCTCCTTACGACTACAGTCTCACCTTCATAGACAATGGTGATAATACCTTAACTGTGCAGGAACAAGGTTCTGAAGAAACCATTGAAGGTAAAGGTGTGATTGACCCCATTACCCGGAAGATTTCATTTGAACTTCTATACAAATACGAAGAGGATGAGGTAGAAAAAGAAGACACTTATACATTCACCCTTACTCCACAGTAGATATGAATATGCGATTACTTCTGACCACCATTTCAATCGTGCTGATTCTGGGGGCATGTTCTGAAGACCCTGAACCAATTCCAACTGAATTCAGTAAGATTATTACAGGAACTACAAAGAAAACCTGGAAGATGGTCAGTATTCAATGGACCGGAGATGGAAAGGATCCGATCACCTATGGTTTGAATTCGTGCTATAGGGATGATCTTTATACTTTTTATGCCAATGCCGAAAGGCTTTACGAAGTAGATAACGGCCCTACCAAATGCAGTGATGAAGAACCTTCACAGCTGGTCAGTGACTCCTGGTCATTTATTAATGCCACGTCTACCCTTAATATTATTTTTCCGTTGCTTTCAGATAACGTATTACCTTTCTATTTGAAAAAAGTAACCAGCAAAGAAATGACATTGGAGATCTATCTGGATCAGGATAACAAGTATAGCTATAAAATCACCATGCAGTCGGTAAGTGAGCAGTAATCTATGAGCACAATGAAGGTTCGAATTTTAATTGCTTTTTGTCTGGGATTATTGATTCTGCCCACTCAATCATATGCACAGACAATTCGATGTGCTACTATGGAGCAGGACAGCATCAACAGACTCCGATTTCCTCAACGAGGAAAACTGAATGACTTTGAAGAACGAATCCAGCAGCGCGTTCAGGAAATTAATGCCAGAGCAGCTTCAGGGCGTACACAAGCAACTATAATTACTGTACCTATCGTTGTTCATGTTATTCATAATGGAGAAGCTGTGGGCACAGGTACAAATATCAGCCAGGCACAGATCAAAGCACAGATTGAAGTATTGAATGAAGACTTCAGGAGAAAGTCAGGAACACCCGGGTTCAACAATAGCTCTGTGGGTGCCGATATCGAAATTGAATTCTGCTTATCTCCCCGCGATGAAAAAGGGAACGTTCTTGCAGAGCCTGGTATTCACCGGGTACGTGGCGCACAATCCACCTGGACAAAAGATCAGATTGACGGAACATTAAAACCATCCACGTATTGGAACCCTAATTTATTTTTCAATATCTGGACTTTAAAGTTTGGTGGAAGTGATGCCAATTTATTAGGGTACGCTCAGTTTCCGGATAATTCAAATTTAGATGGATTGAATTCTATTGGTGGTCCTGCCACAACTGATGGTGTAGTTGTTCAATACAGTTCCTTCGGCTCGGCCGATAAAGGAGATTTCCCGGTTATGCAGGCACCTTACAACAAAGGAAGAACACTCACTCACGAAACTGGTCACTTTTTTGGACTACGTCACATCTGGGGAGATGGCGCTTGCGGCAATGACTTTGTTGGCGACACGCCCACTCAACAAAATGAAAGCAGGGGCTGCCCAACTAATAAACTAAGCTGTGATGGAACCACACCTGCAATGGTTCAGAATTACATGGACTATAGTGATGACGCCTGCATGAATATTTTCACTAAAGGACAAAAGGCCCGCATACAAGCGGTGATGGAATTAAGCCCTCGCAGGAAGGCATTTGCAACATCCACTCTATGTAGCGGGCAGGCGGATGCGAAA
>JBGATZ010000361.1:0-5147 GCA_044228905.1 Cyclobacteriaceae bacterium
AGCCCTTCATAGGCCGTCCATTGGATTGCTTTCTGAACCAGGTGAGTATTTTTCTTATAAACCTCCTCGGTGATTTTTAAACAATCTTTCTCAATGATCTCGTTGAAACGCTGTTCCATTTCTTTGGCCGGATCGGAGTGATCTACGTCCAGGTTCAACTCTACGCTGGCGTAAGCACTCAGATTGTTGACGTTGTATGATCCAATAGTCATCCATTTGCCATCGTAAGTGGCAACTTTTCCGTGCAGTACTGATTTCTGATACTCAT
Source organism: Cyclobacteriaceae bacterium (assembly GCA_044228905.1). Classification (GTDB taxonomy): domain Bacteria; phylum Bacteroidota; class Bacteroidia; order Cytophagales; family Cyclobacteriaceae; genus ELB16-189. The sequence goes on from JBGATZ010000361.1 coordinate 269, forward strand.
AGATTTCGATGTGGTTTCTAAACAGCCAGCGATACACGTAGCGTTCTGCCCACTTGGCGATCTTTATATCTGAAACACCGGCAAGGATCACTTTTATTTTCACTCCGCGTTTGGCAGCTCTTGCCATCTGTCGTCTTAACTCATTTCCAGGAAGGAAGTAAGGGGACATGATAATGATATGAGACTTAGCGTTTCTCAACATCTCCAGGTAGCTGCGCGAGATTTGCCGTTTGTTTTGCACCCAGTCATTTACACGAACGCGAATAGGTCTCTTCTCTTTCGTATTGATTACTTCTTTCACTTCACCGCTTATTTTGTAGCGGTGATAGCGCATGCGTTGCTTGCAGATGTTTTCCAGTACCGGACCGATTTCTCCTTCCGCATACAAAGCCCAATCCAGCCAGGCGGGTTGACCTGGTAAATCGTTATACCGGTTACTGATGTTCATTCCGCCCACGAGGCATTTGCAGGAATCAATCACCACCACTTTGTGATGCAGTCTTCGCCCGAAGTAAAAGTTTTTACTTTTCAAAAAGGGTTCAAACCACCGGAAGCGAATTCCTGAGTCAATCAGCCCCTTGATGAATTCTTTAGTTAGTGCCTGCGATGCGTAGCCGTCCAGTAGCAGGAAAACATTCACACCCCGCTGTGCCGCAGCTTTCAATGCATTGGCAATGGGAACTCCTGTTTCATCTTCATCAAAAATGTAGGTTTGGAGATGAATAGTATGCTTTGCCTCACTGATTACTTTATGAAGTAAATCGAAATAATCTTTTCCACCACGTACCAGTCGCGTGTGATTGTGAACGAAGTAATTCGTGGGGTGTTTAATCCGGATGGCAGGCATGAATCGAAAGCCGAATTTAGCTATTGATTCGAATTAAATGTATCTCCCTGATTAATGTCTCCTGTCTCAAATCCTTTTTTAAACCAATACATTCGTTGTTTCGATGTACCGTGAGTGAAGGCATCAGGCACCACATAACCTTGTGACTGCATTTGCAAACGATCATCGCCAATGGCATTGGCTGCATTTAGCGCTTCTTCAATATCACCTTCTTCCAGAATATTTTTCATTTCCTGCGCGTGATGCGCCCATACACCCGCAAGAAAGTCCGCCTGAAGTTCCAGCTTTACCGACATCGCGTTGGCTTCCTCTTCACTTTGTGACTGACGGGCATTATGAACCTTGTCACTGATCCCCAAAAGATTCTGAACATGATGTCCCACTTCATGAGCAACTACATACGCCATGGCAAAATCTCCCGGAGCATTAAAACGGCTTTGCAGATCGTTATAAAAGCTCAGGTCGATGTAAACCTTTCCGTCCGCAGGGCAGTAGAATGGACCAGTGGCAGCGCTGGCATAACCACACCCGGAATCCACGCTTTGAGTAAACAGCACAAGTTTCGGCTCCTGGTAATTTGCGTTGAGTTGTTCGGTGAAGAGTTTGTTCCAAACGTCTTCCGTGTCTTTTAATACTACTCCAACAAACTGAGCTTGCCGGTCTTCTGCTTCAGTAGTTTGTTGTGTTACCGGAGCAGATTCTGTATTGATATAGTTCAGTGGATTTTCTCCCATCAGCAGACTTAATATCAGAATCACTATTCCGCCAATTCCACCACCGATGGCTACACGGCCGCCCATACCTCTACGGTCTTCCACATTTCCACTTCCCTGTCTTCCTGCCCAACGCATAATTTTTGTGTTTTGAGTTTATGTAAAGTATTAAATATTGTGGTGCCAGTGTTACACAAGGTGAAGTTTTTTCCCCAGGTAAGCGTTCTCTATTTCAGGCTGGCATGCTTTAATTGACTGAATTCGCAGCCTTTGCCCGGCATTCAAATTTCAATACTCTGTGCGTTACAACAGAAGTAAGTGAATTATGAAAAAAGCAATTTTTACGATAAGTGTTTTAGTAAACCTGATTCTGATTACAGCAGCTGATTTTAAATCGAAGCCTGCTGACATTGCACCTGTTATTACAAAACAAAAATCAGTTTGTGGTTATCGCATTGTAGAATTCGGAAAGGGAGTAGATTGCAACGGAGATACCATTAAGCTGGCCAGAGTGAATGGAATGCAGGTGAGAGTGGATAGCTGAGGACAACTCGCATTTTAATAACTACTAAACTGAATAGCTATAAAAAGCAAAAGTCATGAAGAATAATTTTCATGACTTTTTTTATTGATTAAGAAAAAGAATGATCAGGCTCTCTTCCGTCCCATCAAGGTAATGACAACTCCGCCAGCCAGAAGTACAACTCCCAATATTGGCGACCAGTAGATTGGTGTTTTTTCTTCTTTGTTGATTTCAAGAGGACCAAGATCCACCACTTTCTTTTTGGTTACTACGTTGAAGCCTGTGATGACAGTCATCACTAACCCGACAACGATTAATACAATTCCTAAATTTTTCATGTGTTTTGTAGTTTAAATTAAGATGATCAATAGAATGATGATAAGGATCAGTGCACCCGCGGAGATATAGATACCGCCTGAAGCGCCCATCGTCTTCTCAATACTCTTAACTTCTTTGCGCAGCGCTCTTTTCTCGCTTCGCGACATACCTTCCAGGTCCATTGCTTTGATTTCTTCCAGGCGTTTGATCAATCTTTCGTTTCTAGCTTCCACTGATTCAGCTGGAGTAACAGGAGATACGTCAACAGGATTCGCGAAAGAAGGAGAACTTATGGATAAGATTAATGCACAAAGCGCCAATGCCAGTTTCATTCTTGTTTTCATAGTTGATATGATTTACCTGAGTGGAGGAAATATCAATGCCTGTGAAAAGTGAAAGGATGGAGGACCGTCTTTTATTCATACTGTACAGAGAATTCCTCAATTATTTGGCTTATCAATTCCTAACGCTCATTTGTTTGAGTTCGATTTCAGTATTATTTGAGGCGAAGGCCTGACTATCAGATCTTTTTTTTGATAAATAGATGTTAAAAGCTTTTGCATTCGGGAATTTCAAGCTATGTTTGAATTGTCTAGTAAGTAGATAGGATTTGTGTATTTAAAGATGAGAACAAAAAATCATATGTACTGGTGTTGTAAACCCTCTGCCCGATTACAGGAAGGAGTGTACTCTCGTATATAAGATCATATACAAAAAGAATACAAGAGCCTTCCCAGAAAACGGAAGGCTTTTTTTTAACCATTAACAATGCAACATGGAAAGTTTTAGAACGGAACTCGAAGACATCAACAATCCTAAGGTGGCAAGAGACATTATTGATCTTGAAAAGAAGATCAGGTTATTCCGAGATGGAAAAATTGACCCTGAAAAATTCCGTAGCCTTCGTTTGGTGCGAGGTATTTATGGTCAGCGTCAGTCAGGAGTACAGATGATCCGGATCAAACTTCCATTGGGCAGAGTAACAACCAAACAACTGAGGCGCATTGCCGATATTTCGGATGAGTATGCAAGCAGCAATCTGCACGCCACCACCCGCCAGGATATTCAGATTCACTTTGTAAGCCTGGATAAAACTCCTGAGCTATGGGCCAAGCTCGAGAAGGATGATATCACGCTTCGTGAAGCATGCGGGAATACCGTTCGCAATATCACTGCTTCTGCATTGGCGGGTATCGATCCGAAAGAACCTTTCGATGTGACGCCTTACGCATACGAAATGTTCCGTTACTTTCTTCGCAATCCGATCAGCCAGGAGATGGGAAGAAAATTCAAGATTGCATTCTCATCGAGTGAAGAAGATACTGCATACACTTTTATTCATGACTTAGGCTTTCTTCCAAAGATCGTTGATGGCAAGAGGGGATTTAAAGTAGTGATCGGTGGCGGGCTTGGAGCAAATCCCTATCTCGCACAAACCGCTTTTGAATTTCTGGAAGCGGATCAGGTAATGCCTTTTACAGAGGGAGTAATCCGGGTGTTTGATCGTTACGGAGAACGCAATCGCAGAATGAAAGCACGATTAAAATTCCTGGTTGACGAAATCGGATTGCCTCAGTTAATGGAGTTGGTTAACGAAGAGAGGCTGGCTCTTAAAAATCAGGTATATAAAGTAGATGAGGACACACTACCTGATTTGCAATTGCCCGAGTTATTGCCAAATGAAGACTCTCCAGTAGAACTGGATGAAAGGAAATATGAAAAATGGCAAGACACTAACGTAGTAGAACAAAAACAAGAAGGATATTTTGGCGTGTATGTGAAGTTGCCGTTGGGAAATCTCTCTTCGGATAAAGCAAGAAAGTTTGCTGACATCATTGATCAGTATGCTGCCAATGAATTGCGTGTAACGATCAATCAGGGGTACTTGATTCGTCACGTAAGACCTGAAGCACTCAAACATATTTTTGTTGAACTGGATAAATTAGGTTTGGCTGAGCCGGGCTTTGATAGCGTGGGCGATATTACTGCCTGCCCGGGAACGGATTCCTGTAACCTTGCAATTTCCGACAGTACAAACATTTCATTGGAGTTTGAACGGGTGATCCGGGAAGAATTTCCTGATTTGATTTATAACAGCGACATCAAGATCAAGATCAGTGGCTGTCCGAATTCATGTGGCCAGCATGGTTTAGCTGGTATTGGTTTTCACGGAAGCACAATCAAAGACAAGCAAGGCAAAGTGTTGCCTGCATTGGTTGTTTTATTAGGCGGAGGAAAATTAAAAGATGGTAACGGAATCATCTCTGATAAACTAATCAAGATCCCAAGCCGGAGAGGCCCCGATGCTTTGCGCTTGTTATTAAATGACTATTCGGCAAACGCGCGTGATGGCGAATACTTCCACGATTATTTCCAGCGGCAGGGAAGAAATCATTTCTATAATTTCCTGAAACCATTGGGAGATGTGGTGAATACAAATGCTCAGGAATATATCGATTGGGGACAGGATAGAAATTT
>JBGATZ010000362.1:0-5138 GCA_044228905.1 Cyclobacteriaceae bacterium
AAATTATAAGATCCACCGGCCATGGGAAATGCAGCACCCAGTTCGCTCCAGATCATAGCATCGATGATCGAAAGTACTGCTCCCGCCAGCCACGCATATAAAAAATATGGACCATTCATGATACCAATCACCATAGGAAGCGTGATGAATGGCCCAATGCCGACCATGTCTGTCATGTTGATTGCCGTGGCCTGAAGAAGTCCAAGTTTTCGATCCTGACTTGGCTCAGACATAGTGATAAATAAGTTTCAAGGTGAGGTAAGTTAAGTGATAAAACCTCAATTCGTTATTAATTGTTCCCTATTCGAATTTTACTTTTTTAGATCAACCGATTGCATTACGGAAACGTTTTACAATAAAATACTATCTTTGCACCTCAAGTAACAATCCGTGTAATAGCTATTTCTTTCATCGATTAAAATCCGAAGCCCTTTCAAGGGGATCTTCATTTTTTTAATTTTTTTAACGAAAGAAATTATGCTTACGCTTAATCATATATCCTATATTCATCCGAATGGATTGGTGTTGCTTAATGATATCAATCTCTCTGTAAATGCAGGTGAAAGAATCGCCTTAATTGGAAAAAACGGAACCGGCAAATCTACTTTACTTCGTATTCTTGCCGGCCGTCTTTCTCCCTCTGCTGGCAATGTGGTCAGCAAATCAAAACCATATTATCTTCCCCAACATACAGGACAATTTGATAGACTCACTGTTGCTGAGACATTGTGTGTAGATAAAAGACTAAATGCGCTAAAGGAAATTATTTCAGGTAACGTTACTGAAGAACAACTGTCATTGCTTGGTGATGACTGGCTGCTGGAAGAAAGATGTAGCCAGGCATTTGCTAAATGGAACATAGACGGACTCGGCATGAACCATAAAATGGAAATGCTAAGTGGTGGACAAAAAACCAAAGTATTTTTAGCGGGAATAGAAATACACCAGCCCGGGATTGTATTGCTTGATGAACCGAGTAATCATCTTGATGCTTCATCGAGGAAGATGCTCTATGACTACATACAATCCACATCGGATACGCTGATCGTAGTGAGCCATGACAAAGTTTTGTTGAATTTACTCAATGTGACGCTCGAACTCAACAAGGGGAGCATAACGACCTATGGCGGCAATTACGGTTTTTATTCAGAGCAGAAGAAAAATGAATCTGATGCGTTGATTCAAAATTTGAAAAGCAAAGAGAAAGAGTTGCGCAAAGCCAAAGAAGTGGAGCGGGAGTCATTGGAACGGAAACAAAAACTGGATGCGAGAGGGAAAAAGAAACAGGAAAAGGCCGGACTTCCAACCATCTCGATGAATACGTTTAGGAATAACGCAGAAAAAAGTACTTCCCGGATTAAAGATGTGCATGCCGAAAAAACTGAAACGTTGTCCATTGAGTTAAGACAATTGCGCACTGTTCTTCCTGAAGAGGTGAAAATGAAACTGGATCTTAATAACACAGCGCTTCATAAAGGTAAAAGACTGATAGAAGCGATCGCTATTAACTTCAAGTATGCCGCTCATTGGTTATGGAGTTCTCCGTTGGATGTTCAGATTGCCAGTGGCGATCGGATTGTGATAAAAGGTACTAATAGTTCCGGGAAAACTACGTTAGTAAAATTAATTCTTGGGGAATTAACCCCTCAGTCAGGCTTCATTCAGCGTTCCGGTTTTAGTGCATTGTATATCGATCAGGAGTATTCAATGATTGATAATAATATTACTCTATACCAGCAAGCTCAGCGATTTAACACAAACCGATTGCAGGAACATGAAGTAAAAATACGTCTCAATCGTTTTTTATTTCATAAAGAGGATTGGGATAAAGTAGGTAATGCACTTAGTGGTGGAGAAAAAATGAGACTGATGCTTTGTTGTTTAATGATTAAAAATCAATCACCTGATGTGATTATACTGGATGAGCCCACCAATAACCTGGATATTCAAAGTACAGAAATTTTAACGGCTGTAATTGAAAAGTATGAAGGCACATTAATTATCATATCGCATGATTCGCATTTTTTAAAGCATATGAATGTGACTAAAGAAATTAATTTATCGTGATCTCACATAAAATGGGGGGATGATCCTCAACCTTATGGATAAAATGCCGTAAAAGACAGGTTCGGATACGTACATTACTGAAGGGCTTGCCCTTTTTTCTGACAATGCCTGGATTTTTCCCTGACGGAGCCAAACAAAATATCTGCAATGTTCGTTTGCTCCCTCTCGGGGGATAGATGTCTATGCGTTACTTTACAATCTCAGGTCGTATTCTGATTTTCTTTTTGTGTTGCCTTTACTCAGGCAAATTGAATGCTCAGAAAACAGATAGCTTAAAAGCGGTTTTGCCCACACTTACCAATGAGAAAGATAAAGTAAATACACTCATTAAGATTGCGGAAGAGTATTATCAAACCGGGCAACGTACAGAAGCCATTGACTATGCAAAACAGTCGTTAGTAATTGCGGGTAAGTCAAATTACTTTATTGGTCAGGGTAATGCGTTGCTGATCATTGGCCACGCGAAGCTTTCAAAAAATCAGTACGACAGTGCGCTAAATATTTTCAAAGAAGCGGAAGCATATTTCGAGAAGACAAATTATACAACCGGCTTGATTCGTACGTACACGTACATGGGTCAGGCTTTTGATGTATTGGCGAAGTACGATCAGGCCATACAAATTTTAAGAAAGGCTCAATCTATTGCCGAACGAGAGCCGCAGCCTGATAAAAACCGATTGGCAAATATTCATAATAGCCTTGGTGTTTCTTACCTGAACAAGGGAAGCTACGAGCTTGCTCTTGATAATGATTATAAGGCACTACACTATGCGGAAGCAGTTGGCCACAAAAGGCTTCAGGCGGGCGTGCTGAATAATATCGGAGTGGTCAGTATAAGAGTGTATGACTATCATAAAGCGCTGGACAGTTTTCTTAAATTACTGGACCTGGCCCGCGAGCAGAATAATCCTCCATTGATTGCTCTTGCCTTGTCCAACGTAGGTGATTGTTACGCTCACACGGGTAATTTCCTGAAAGCAGATCAGTATCTTAAGGAAGCGATAGATGCCAGAAAGAAACTGGACGATCGCAGAGGTCTTGCTTATACGTTAAGCAATCTGGCCTACTTAAGAAAGCAGCAACAACGCTGGGACGAATCAAGACGAACGTATCAGCAGTCAATTGACCTTGCTCGTACGTTTGATGAGAATGAAATACTGTTGAGTCCGTTGACGGGTTTGGCCACGGTTAATATCAGACTTAAAAATCTCAATGAGGCGGCTAAACAGATTCAGGAGGGAACACGCATAGCCAAAGCGATTGGTTCTAAGTTGTGGGAGCGTGACATGTTCCTGTTGTCGTCTCAGCTGGACTCCGCGAAAGGAGATTTTCGCAATGCCTACCAATCGTATAAAAAGTATACTGCCCTTGACGATAGTCTTTTTACTGAGCGAAAAAGCCTGCAGGTGGAGGAGATGAAAGCATCTTATGAAAGTGAGAAAAAAGATCAGGAAATTCAGTTGTTGAACGAGGTAAAAAAGAGAGAGGAGCTTAGTCATGAAAACAAGCAACGTATTTACCTGATTGTGACAATTAGTTTTGTTGTTCTTATTGTGTTGCTCTTGTTTTGGTTGAAAAGTAAAATTCGTACCGCAAGTATTCTGAAACAACAAAAGAAAGAGGTTTCAGATGCCAATGAAGAGATGCGTAGCCTGATAGAGAAAATCGAAGATCAGAATGAATCGCTGGCTATCAAGAATGATAAACTGGAAGATCTTCATAGGGAAAAGGATGGTATGATTGGAATTGTTGCGCATGACCTCAGAAGTCCATTGAATAAAGTGGTAGGACTCACCGAATTGATAACACTGACAGGTACGCTCAATGATGAGCAAACACAAATGGTTGCCCGTGTGAAGAAAGTTTGTGAAGATGGAAATAGCTTGATTCGCGACCTGATGGAGCTGCATCACCTGGAAGACCAAGCCGATGAAGACTCTATTGTGTCTTTTGAAATAAAAAGTACGCTGCGTGCATGGGCAGCGAACTATGGTACTCAGCTGACCAACAAGCGACTGAATCTGCACTTGGATCTGGGAAGTGATAGTCTGCTGGAGATAAAGGCAAACCAGTTTTGCATTACACGTGTGTTGGACAATATTTTAACGAATGCAATCAAATTCTCGCCAGCAGAAAAAAGTATCTTTTTCACATTGAGAACAGAGCTGAATATGATAAAGATAACTATTCGTGACGAAGGCCCCGGTTTTCAGCCACAAGATATGCCTCACCTTTTTAAGAAATTCAAGAAATTGTCTGCCAGACCTACTGCGGGAGAGCACTCAACAGGATTGGGTCTTTCGATAGTGAAGGCATTGGTTGATAAATTAAAAGGTGAGATAATCGTATCAAGCTTTCCCGAAGAGGGAGCAACTTTTGCCATTAGCTTTCCGGTAGCGATTGCCGACTTGTCCGGCAACCCAACGGGTACCAAAATCAATTACAAAGTGAAACAAGTATTGTGATTAACTTTTTTAAAGTATCTGTCGCGTTTTCAGATTGATTTGATAGGGGATATGCATGTGTTCGTCCAAAAAAGATAGAATAATACTTACTTTTTGATTAACTATTTCTGTACTGTATTCCGGAAACTTATTGGTGATTTCATGATGACCTCGATCAAAAAAGTAAGCATCGCTTGAATCAGGGATGGTTATCTTCTTATAATCAAGCGGACTGAAGTAGATTCCATCATTCAATCCGGAAAATTCTTCACTATAAATCATCAGTAACGGTTTTGTAATCCGGTTCTCCATCCCTTCACTGAATTGAAATCCATTCATATTGATGGCTGCCTTGATTCGCTTGTCGGTGAGTAAGCTGTGGACTCCAGAAGAACCTCCCCATCCATGGCCAAGTACGGCTACCTGAGAGAAATTCAATCTTTCCGCAAAGAAATTATGAACCGACATGTGGTCGGAAAATTTAGGTCGGGTTAGTTCCTGTAGATAGTTGAGCAGAAACTTTTTATCCCAGCACCACTCTGCGATGTATTCACTCGCCCACCGCTTGGCAAAACTTCTCTTCTTCCCAAGCTCCCATTTGCTTTCATAACTATCCACGCTCATAGT
>JBGATZ010000363.1:0-5088 GCA_044228905.1 Cyclobacteriaceae bacterium
AAGTAGCGCGCAAGAACAGATACTCGTTCTTCTGAACGATACTGCGCGTCATAGTCCTGATCCAGGAAGCGATAATCAAATGTAAAATCAGGATTATACGTTTTATAGAAATCCTGAATGCGTTGAATAGTTTCTGTTTCTTTTCCTGTTTCTATACGGGCCATGATCTGAAAAGTGTACTGCGGTGCCAGCATAAAGAACATCGGACCTACACCTACGTGTAATGACTCAAAATGAAAATCCTTTACCACTCCGATAATTTCAAGATTCTTGTAAGGGCCTCCCACATCAATAGTTTTGCCTATCGGGTCTTTCATATTCATGGCCTTAATACCTGATTCATTAAATATGATCTTCATTGAATCGTTACGTTCTCTGGAATAGAAGCGGCCTTCCTTTAATTGAAGATTCAGCATTTCCATGGCATCATAATCAACGGCACGGAAAGCAAAGGGAGTTTTATCTTCCGGATTCTTTCCCGGCCAGTCAGGAGTAGTTGTATTACCACCACCTACCATGCTTTGCTGAGCACTTGTTGCAGCCACTATACCCGGAATTTTTCTCAACTCATTCAGAAATGTTTCCCTGCTTTGAGCTACGCGTCCTTCAATTGGAAAATAAATTACATTCTCTTTGTCGTAGCCTAGATTTTTGGTTTGGAGAAACTGAATCTGCTTGTATACGACCAACACCGATACAATAAATATCACGGAGATAGCAAATTGAAATACAACCAACCCCTTACGAGCCCACAACTCTCCTATTGACGTATTGAATTTTCCTTTTAAAACGGTAGCCGGACTAAAGCCGGATAAATACAAAGCCGGATAACTACCCGCAATCAATCCGGTAGCCAATACGACAATTACTAAAGTGATAATCAGGTTAGAATCAAAATTCAATGACAACTGTTTTCCGGTAACCAAATTGAATTGCGACAGGAAGATATCGGTCAGCAATATTGCAATAAGGAGAGATAGAAAGCTCATCAATAGCGATTCCCCCATGTATTGACCGATCAATGTTTTTCGGTTCGCTCCTACCGCCTTTTTAATTCCAACTTCTTTTACTCTGCGAGAAGCCTTAGCAGTAGAAAGATTCATGAAATTGATACACGCTATCGCAAGAATGAATATCGCGATCACAGAAAACAGTACCACATAATCGATTCTTCCACCTTTGCCATCACCACCATATAAATAAACATCGGAAAATCGAGCCAGCGCGAGGGTTCGGTGAGTATCCTTTGTTTTGGTTTTTATCAGGTCAGCTATTTTTTTACCGAATTGTTCGGCATCCGCACCCTTCTTTAAAACAACATAGGTGAACGGGCCCGAATTCTCCCAATTGAGTACACCGGGATTTGTATCCTTAACTAACTCATAAGATAAAACGAAATCAAAACGTGTGGACGAGTTAAAAGGAGTTTCCTTAAATACGCCTGTAACCAAATATTCTTTTTCTTTCTGAAATAATACAGTCTTTCCCACCACGTGTACGGTGCCAAATAGATTCAATGCAATTTTTTCAGAGATAACAATGGAGTTTTTATCGGCTAGAACCTTCGAAGCATCACCTTGGGTAAGTCCGAAAGAAAAAACCCGGAAGAAATCTTTCCCCACATATTCGCCCAATGCATCAATCCGTTTCTCTCCCACCGATAAATTGTATTCATCAACATAATCGGTAACCACTGTTGCATACTCTACCTCTGGCATTGTTGTGGCCAGTTCTTCAGATAGCAGTCCTGGAGTAGAGCCCATAAACCGAACACTATTATTTGAATTCTTTTGATTCTCAAACACTTCATATAAACGCTCATCATTTTGATGAAACTTGTCAATATGCAACTCATCATTCACCCACAAGTAAATCAACAGCGTGCAGGTGAGTCCCGTGGACAAACCGATCAGGTTTATGAAGAATGAACTTCTGAACCTTTTGAAGTTGCGATAAATGATGAGAAGGTTGTGGCGAAGCATACTTTGACTTTTTGTTAAAATTGATTCTGGTTACAGGATTCTGATACTGGTTTGCTACACGCGGCATCAGGAATCCAGAATCTGATATTCGAATCAAGTGCCGTAATTAAAAACCTTGAATTTGGCTCAAAAATAGCGATTTATTCAGCGAAAGCTCGCACCAATGCCCATCCATAGAAATGAAAGTGTCCATTGATGGGCAGTTTTTATGGGATTTAATGACACACTGAATATCTTGCCTGCCATACATATATAGTATCAAATGGCGAAAATTCCAGGAAGCATATTGCTGGTTGATGATGATGAGTTTGTTCTCCTCTCTATCAAACTGTTGCTTGAGCAGCACTATACTTCAGTCAAGACAACCAATAATCCCGAACGCATTCCTTCACTGTTTGATAAGGAGCAAATCGATGTGGTCGTACTCGACATGAATTTCCGTCATGGTGATACAACAGGAAATCAGGGAAGATTCTGGTTAAAGAAAATTCTAAGTATCAGCCCGGAAACGCAAATCATTTTAGTCACCGCTTACGCAGATATCAATGTTGCCGTTGAATCCATTAAAGAAGGTGCCTTGGATTTCATTGTGAAGCCCTGGCAAAATGAAAAGTTGCTCTCTACCGTGAAGACTGCATTCCTGATGAGTCAGGAGAAGCGGAAAGTAAGGCAACTAAAGTCACAGCAAAAATCGCTGGTATCTGCATTGGATCAGCGCCATGAGCCATTGATCGGAGAATCAGCTTCGATGACGTCTATCAAAAAAGTGATTGAGAAGATAGCTCCCACTGAAGCCAATGTTTTAATACTCGGACAAAACGGAACCGGTAAGGAGGTGATTGCGCGCGAGATTCATCGTCATTCACAACGCGCGGACGGTGTGTTTATGACGGTAGATGTTGGCTCGCTAAGCGGCAGTTTGTTTGAAAGCGAATTATTTGGCCATAAGAAAGGTTCGTTTACCGATGCAAAGGAAGATCGCATCGGACGATTTGAAGCTGCAGCAGGTGGCACAATTCTATTAGATGAGATTGGAAATCTTTCCCTCCCGCTACAGGCAAAGCTACTTACAATTCTTCAGCACAAACAAGTTATTCGTTTGGGAACAAATACTCCTATTGATCTGGACGTTCGTGTACTCTGTGCTACCAATTGCGATTTACCTGCTATGGTGAAAGAAGGAAAGTTCAGAGAGGATTTACTCTATCGCATCAACACAGTAGAGATTACTTTACCTCCTTTGCACGATCGAATTGAAGATATTCCTTTGATTGCTGAATATTTTTTAAGTCGATTTGGTCAGAAATACCAAAAAACATATCTCAAACTTTCTAATCAGGCGCTCTCCTACCTTCAAAAATATCACTGGCCGGGCAACATTCGCGAATTACAACATTCACTTGAACGTGCTGTTATCATGAGTGAAGGCAAACAACTGGAACCGGAAGATTTCGGATCAATGCAAAAACAATCCACAAGCGATCTCACACTCGATGATTTCAATCTTGAACGGTTAGAAGCATGGGCAATCCGCAAAGCAATTGCCAAACATGGCGGCAACATCAGTCATGCTGCGGAAGAATTGGGTTTATCACGCGGTGCGTTATATCGTAGAATAGAAACCTATGGAATTTAAGAACTTCCGTTTGCTTGTGATTTTCCGGGTAGCATTGCTCACGGCATGCATTCTTCTGTTTGCATGGTGTGTGGAACGTGGCCTATATCTCCGAAGTGCCTATGTAGCAATTGCAGCCATCATAATAGTAATCGAGCTCATCTGGTATATCACCCGGTTCAATCGCGACATCAAAATGCTGCTCACCAGTATTATCCGCAAAGACTTTACCACACATTTCCAGGCGAAAGGTTATGGTAAAGATTTTGATGAACTATATGATCAACTGAACATGATATCCGATGCATTTCGAACGATCAGTTCTCAGAGGGAAATACAAAGTCGTTATTTCGAATTACTTTTTGAGCATGTGCGCGTAGGTATTCTCAGTGTGGATGCAGAAGGAAAGATAGATCATGCCAACCAGGCACTGAAAGATCTTTTCGGAATGTCTATTATCAATAGCCTGAACTCGTTTAATCAGGTAGATACCACCTTCACTACTGCCTTACGTGAGATTAGCACAGGCGAAACACGATTGACAAAACTTCGCGTGAATCAGAATCTCCTTCAATTATCGATTCACGCTTCTGAATTCAAGCTTGATGGAAAATATTACAAACTCATCTCCATGCAGAACATTCGCAATGAACTCGATACCCGTGAAATGGAAGCATGGCAAAAGCTGATCCGGGTGTTGAGTCATGAAATTATGAATTCGGCAGCTCCTATTATGTCTTTAAGTTCTACACTTCACGGGATGGTTATTGATAAAACTAACCGGGATGAGAATTTATATGAAAGTCTTGACAAAGGACTGGAAGCCATCAAGATCAGAAGTGAGGGATTATATAATTTCACACAAACCTATCGAAAGCTTACAGGCGTTCCCCAATTGCATCTCAGGCAGAGTAACCTGAATGAAATCATCGGACGTGTAGAATTGCTGATGCAGTCAAAAATCAGAGAAAGCAACATCCGGTTAATGATTGGCAGCGTGGATGCACCTGTAATCGTTGATCCTGAATTAATGGAACATGTATTAATCAATCTGTTTGTGAATGCCATTGAAGCCTTAGAAGGAAGAGAAGACGCATGGATTAATATCAGGAGTTCTCAAAATCAAAAAGGGAATTTGCAAATCCATGTTTCCGACAATGGAGAAGGGATGGATGAATCGACTATTGATAAAATCTTTATTCCTTTTTTTACGACTAAGAAACACGGATCGGGAATTGGCCTTGCTCTAACCAAACAGATTCTGCAATTGCACCAGGCTGATATTCAGGTGAAAAGTGAGCCGGGAAAGGGAACAGAATTCACAATTGTACTTTAAAATCATTAATCACTGAGCGGCACCCATAAAAACGGGCTTCCAGCTAATTCCTCCGTCATTGGTTATCTGAAGAATTTGTTTGCTGGTCGCCACACCATTATTCTTATCAAAGAAGGAGATCCGGTCTCCATATAAAAGCGTGGGCTTGATCTCCC
>JBGATZ010000364.1:0-5340 GCA_044228905.1 Cyclobacteriaceae bacterium
TAATTGCCTGCGCAACAGATAGGTTCAAAAAATTGATGCAAGCCAAAGCAAGTATGATGACTCCGATAAATCCAAACAGCCAAAGCCAGGATTTACTAATCGGCTTTACCCATGGCCCACCACCAAATCGCTGATCATCCAGGTGAATCCCTGAAAGTGGTTGCAATTCAAATCCTCCATGAAGTGTTTTATCCAGGCGAGGAGACGAATTTATGTTTCGATCAGCAATCGAATTTAGCTGAAGCTGAATATTATCGGCTGTTGTATTCTCCTCCAAAACAACATACGTGGATGACTGAAATTTTACCCAATCAAAATTTCCAAAATACCAGGTATCTCCATTGTTAAGAAATTTTTCGCTTTCAACGTAGGAGAGAATAATATTGGCAGGAAGGCTTGTATTAGAGGGAAGATCGCGCATCAAGCCAGCTACGGTAATATCGAACTCGTTTCGGTAACGAAATGTCTTTCCAATAGGATCATCATTCCCAAAAAACTTCTGCGCAGTGCTTTCTGATAGTATTGCCTGGTACGGTCTGCTCAATGCATTATTGCCCGCTACAATCTCTATCTTGAAGATCTCAATAAATTCAGGCTCAGCTATAAGAATTCGTTCCTGCTTGAAAAGCTTTCCTTCACCGATTTCCACAATACTTGGAAACTGTGGAAGTACTTGCACAACATGCTTTATGCCGATCACCTCTTTTCGTAGGGCGGTCCCTAAAGAAATTGGTGTAGCATAGAGGTCAAATTGTTTTTCCGATTCCTTCATCACCGTATTGACCCGATAAGTGTGTGGCGCATCGAAGTGATACGAATCGAAGTTCAATTCATGATGAATGAACAACGAAATGAGTAAGCAAGCTGTGATCCCCAGTGTAAGGCCTGCTACATGAATAAATGTATTCGTCTTTCTGTTGCTGAGGTGCCTTACACTGAATCGAAGGTTGTTGATAAACATGTTGCTATGATTATTTTCTGATCCTTTTCGTCTTAACAAAATTCCAGGTCTTAAAAACCGGATTGCATTCCAGGTTAATCTTCGTCTTGCTCTACTTTCTCCAATACTTATAACTTCCCGGTTGAATTTTTCAACCAAATCTCCTTCAATTTCCTCATACAGCTCCGCGGGACAAAACCACGATAGTAATCGGAGTATTGCCTTTGGAGGAGAATGTCCAGTTCCTCGTATCATTCACATCTATTTAAAAGATTCTGGATTCTGGTGGCATTTCCAGCATTCAGTAACCAGCAATTAATTCACTCGCTTCTTAAATTCTTTACAGGATTACTCATTGCTGCTCTTGCTGACTGATAACTCACTGTTAGTAACGCAATCAACAACAACGAAATACCTGTGATTACAAAAATGGAAATGTTCAAATCGGTTCGAAACGCATAGCCAGAAAGAAATTGATCACCTAAATACCACGCTATTGGGAATCCGATCACCAGCGCGATCATCACCAGTACAACAAAATCGCGACAGAGTAAAGCGATCAACTGAGAAACTGTTGCTCCCAACACTTTTCGAATCCCGATTTCTTTTATTCTTCGCGCTGCGGTAAAAGAAGACAAGCCAAACAATCCAAGACATGAAATGAAAACAGCGATGACCATAAAGCAGGACGAAAGCTTTCCAATCAGGATCTCATTCTTGTATTGTGTATCAAATGTGTCATCCAGAAAAGCGTACTCCATGGGAAAATCTGGTTCCAGTTTTTTATAAACAGATTGAATTTGGCTCATCGCTTCCCGAATTTTCCCCGCTTCATAGTGAATAAAAATCTGATTAGATCTTTTAGGCCGCATGCTGATTATTACAGGTTGAATAGGTTGGTTCAATCCTGAGCCATTAAAATCTTTAATTACACCAATCACTTCGCCCTTTCGATCAATTTTCACAATTTCTCCCAAGGGATTCTTGAATCGCATTCTTCGAGCAGCCTCTTCGTTGATAATAAAGTTGGACGAGTCTGCTGGGAACTGCTCTGAAAAATTTCTTCCCTCTGCAAATTCAAATTTGAAAGCATCCAAAAACACTTCATCGCAAAAAAGCCATTGAAAGGCCACGACATCCTCTTTGGTCTTTCCTCTCCATCCATCATCTCCCATTTCAAGATTCTGCTGTATATTCATTGGCTCTTCTGATCCACGCGAAATAGAACGTACACCTGGATGATTGGAGACCTCCTGTTTAAATGCTTCATACTTCTTATTTAATCCATCGCTGGCTTTGATGTAAAGTGTGTTTTCCTTATCAAAACCAAGATTCTTTAAGCGCATGTATTCAATCTGCTGATAAACTACCAATGCACAAACAATAAGAATAACAGAAAGAGAGAATTGAAAAACCACAAGCATTCTTCTCACATTTGTTCCACTCCCACCGGAAAATCTTTCTTTCAATACCTGAATGGCGCGTAAAGAGGAGAGGAAGAAAGCCGGATAACTTCCTGCTGTAACCCCGGCTAATAAGGTGATTCCGATCAAGCCAGCGATCAGAACCGGATTAGTATAGTCAATAACGATTTGCTTTTCAGTTAATCCGTTAAAATAAGGCAACAACAAATACACTAATCCAAGTGCAACAACTAAGGAAAGGATAGAGAACAAAATCGATTCACTTAAAAATTGGTTCATCACGGAATGGCGAATGGCTCCTACCACTTTACGAACACCAATCTCCTTTGCCCTGCTCAACGATCTTGCTGTCGTCAGGTTCATGAAGTTGATGCATGCAATCAATAAGATGAATCCGGCTACTAATCCGAATATTTTAATGTATTCAATTCTTCCTCCTGACTGTTTCCCATTCTCATAATCTGAACGCAGATGTCTGTCTTTAAATGGCAGCAAGGTCAGTTCAACATTATCTCCCCATCTTGGCCAGATTTTCGGATGAGTAATTTGTTTGGAAATTTTACTTTCTAAATCCTGTTGATTTGTTTCTGCCCGAAGTTTAACGAATGTCTCTCCGCCCGTCCATGCTCCCCATTCATCATTATACCGATCATTGTTTGCATACATTTTATAAGGAAGCACATACTGAAACTGTAAAGAAGATTGAGCAGGCAAGTCCTTCATTACTCCACTCACTTTTACATCTGTCTTTCCATCGACCTTAATTAGTTTTCCGATGGCACTTATTTGTCCGAAATATTTATTAGCCAGTTTTTCTGAAATTACCACAGAGCTGATGTCTGGTAAGGGATTCCCTTTGTCACCTTCAATCAATTGAAGGGTGAAGATTTTAAAGAGTGAAGCATCGGCATAAACACCTTCTTCAAAATTGGATTGATTATTCGCCTGGAATAACGCTTTATCTCTGAACGTAGAGCGGGCGGATTCGACCACCTCGGGAAATTCTTTCACTCCTTCTGCCAAACGTCCCGATGTGCTTTGATAGGTAAATTTTCCTTCGGGGTACGTCCAGTTAACCCTGAATACGAAAACCTGATCCTTATTCTCATGAAAGTTATCATAAGCAAATTCATCTGCTATCCAAAGCAAAGTGAAAATGCTGCAAGCCAATCCCATTGCCAGCCCACTTATGTTGATCAATGAATATCCTTTGCTTCTCCAGGTAGTACGGACAAAGATCTTAAAGTAGTGGTTGAACATATAAAATGGCTTAATGTTTATGTTGAATCTGTTTCTTGCTAGTATTCCAGGCCGGAAGAATCGAATCACACTCCAGAGGAGTATTCTCTTTGCTTTTCCTTCACCAACTTCTTTTACATCTCTATTAAATCTATAAATCAAATCTCCTTCAATCTCTTCGTATAAATGAGAAGGACAAAAGAGTCGGAGCAATCGTAAAGCAAAAAGGTCTTCAGGTCTATTCATGCTTGAGATTATCTACCGGATTTTTAATTGCTGCTCTCAGCGCATGTGCCACAAGTAGACAAAGCAATCAACAGGATGAAAACAACAGCACAGATCAAAAGCAGTCCATTATTAAACTCCATTTTCTATTACAAATCCATCAACCATTTTGGTGTCCATGCGATTGAAATTAGAACAATCAATGCCGATCAATATAAAATACTCTTTGATATATGAAATAAGTCAAGGAACGGAAGCACCTAATACTTTGCGAATGCTGATTTCGCTTACGCGTTGTGTGATTGAAATAATAAGGCAAAAATTCCCAATTTTAAGAAATGACTAATGCCAATAAGCAAAAGAGATTAAAAAGCCGGGTCATCCGTTCATCATCTGCATATTGCTTGTTGAAATTATCTTCAAGAAAAAAATAGTCGAACGCATTGTCCGGAAAGTAAGTATCCCATGTTTCTCTGATTTGATTCAATGACATCGCTATCTTTTCATCAGCTCCTTTCGTCAACTTCAATGTCATGGAAGGCCCCATGTTCGCGGTATAAAACATGGGTTGTATCGCTTTCTTCAACGACTCCTGATGAAACTCCTCAAGCACTCCTACAATCAAACATTGATTATCTCCCCAATAAATAGTTCCACCAATCGCATCCTCCGGTTTTGCATAGGAAAGCAATTCTATTCCTCTTCGATTAAGGATTACTGGCTCTATCTTATCTCCAAAGTGCTCACCAGGAAAATCCTTCTCAGTGAAATTTCTTCCTGCCAATAATTTAAGCTGATAGGACTCAATGAAATCCGGATCAATCAAATTAATACCAAATGCAAGAGAAGGTCCGTTTAATACTTTACTGATGTTTCCATTCCATCCGGTTCCCATTACATTGCCTGGCACATCTGTTGATGTTGTAATGGATTGGATGACTGCCAAAGACTGAAGTTGTTTCTTGAATCCGGAAAGTTTTAAAAGATAAGTAGAGTCTACATTAGCGGGGGCTTTCAACACAATCGACTTCTTAATGTCAATTCCGAGAATTTGCTCTTTCATGAATTGAAATTGCTGCTGAAAAACGATTACCAGCATAGTCAATACGATGGCACAGCTAAACTGAAAAACCACTGCTGCCTTTCGAAAGGGGAAACGAGATGTACTCATTTTTATTTTACCTTTCAATGTACTCGCAGGAGCCAGTGAAGAAATCAAATGCGCTGGAAAAGCACCAGACACCAGAATACCTGCACAAAGTATCGCGCATAAGATCAGCGTGTTCTCGTTCAGATCAATAGCAAATAATGAGTAATATTTTGACGAAAGACCAATCCACTCATAAAAATGTACTGATACAATGCTCACCAATACTAGAGCCAGAACAATGCTGATCGTATTAAAGACAAATGTTTCTGTTAGAAATTGAAAAGCGATCTGTATTCGGGTAGCTCCCGTCACTTTTCGAATACTCACCTCTTTTGCACGGGCGACCGATCGTGAAGTGAAAA
>JBGATZ010000365.1:0-5050 GCA_044228905.1 Cyclobacteriaceae bacterium
CAACATTCCGATGCAGGCGAGACTTTTTCCCAAGAGCACATGGAATTTGCCTGCGGGTGATACCTGCAGGCGTATGATGGTGCCCGAGTTTTTTTCAAGAGCAATAGAAGCCACAGATGATGCCGCGCCACCAAACAATCCCCAGAACATAAATTTCGAAAAAGCATAATCATAGCTGCTGATGCCTACATTCGGAAAGCTCGATGACATTACATTTCCGATCAGTCCGATTAAGATAACCGGTAAAGCAAAGGTTAAAATTAAACTGGTTTTATCTAACAGCAGAAGACGAATGTCTTTGCGGGTAATGGTAAGTAGTTGTTGCATGCGCGGATAAGTTTAGTCTCTCATGTGTTTTCCCGTAATATTCAGAAATGCCTTTTCCAGGCTTGGGCTTTCCATCTGAAGTGACACGATGGTATCTTCTTCATTGATCCGGATGATTTCTTTTACCGGTTCATCGGTTTCAATTTTCGTGCGACCCTTGCTGGTCTCGATCGTCAACGTACTTTTGCCTCCGAAATCGGAAATCAGTTTCTGCACGGTATCCATTGCTACTAATTTTCCTTCGTCCATGATTCCGACACTATCGCATAATTTCTGAGCTTCTTCAATGTGGTGTGAAGTAAGCATCACTGTACAACCTTCTTTCTTTAAAGAAAGGATACTCTCAAAGATGGCATTACGCGATTGGGGATCCACTCCAACGGTAGGCTCATCCAGAATTAATAACGAAGGACGGTGAAGCAAAGCCGTGGCGATGTTCAATCGTCTTTTCATTCCGCCCGAATATTTTTTGACTACATCCTTGCTGCGGTCGGTCAGGTTAACCAATTCCAATGCTTGTTGAATGCGTTCCTTTAAAGCATGCCCGCTCAATCCATAAAGTTCCCCGAAGAATTCCAGGTTTTGCTGGGCAGTAAGCGATTCATACAATGCTATCGTCTGTGGTACAATTCCAATCAGTCGCCTGATGGATAATTGATCGGGGGTGCCTGTTCCGTTTATTCTGACAGATCCGCTTTCTGGAAGCAATGCCCCGATGATCATATTGATCGTAGTCGTTTTGCCGGCACCGTTCGGTCCGAGTAAACCAAAAATCTCACCCTGTGTGACCTCAAGTGAGAGGTTATTGACCACCGTTCTTGTGTCAAAGCGTTTACTTACATTTTCGAGCTTAACCATTGAAGTACTTAAATTCTGTGGAAGTAAAGAACGGCATTTCATCAGCCAACCGCTAAAGAGTTATGCGGACAAAACCATCAACTTTACGGAGATTGATATAAATTATGACGAATCGATATAAAAAATGGCGCAAGTTTATTGTTCTGGACGTTAATTTGGGCACTTATTGAAGCAATTGAAGTATAATCTGTATTGAATGACCAGAGACATCATTGAGACCAACGGCTTTATTGTAGCAGTGGAGTATTCGTTTGCGAATTAACCCATTATCTCAAGCGTGGGGTCAATGAACGGGCAAAGACTACATCAATATGCTTCACAAGTATCAGGTGCTAAGATTTACCTCTGGCTGGTGAACTATCTTTCTCTGATGAATTAGATGGACGTAATGCGAGTACTACTCACGATGTAGAAAAAAGTGCTGGACAGAAAACCGAAAGAGTTTGCTGCTTATGTGGAAGATACAGCCGCTACGGAGTGTGGAGTGAAGTGGAGGTAAAGGCATAACGTAAGGGAGTTTGAAATGCGAGGAGGTAGCCGTTATTGGTTACCTCTTTTGTGTTGATGTCAGGTGATAACACCTGACATGGCAGAGAATCATTATGTCAGAAGTGTTTATATCCTTCATTTTGACAGGATATATATACTTTTTTGTTTTTACATAGATAAGATATATGCAGTGTATATTTTCGCTTGTTGCAGCCAATTCTTGACCGGACAATTGAGATGACCATTATAGAATGATCGTGAAATCAATAATAGTATTCGGACTGATTCTCATTATGACAGCCTGCGGACCAAGTCAAGCTCCAAATTTTTCAACACAACTTGAGGAGAAGCTAAAGTTTGCCGTTAACAACTTTGAGCCACCTAATAAGGCATTTATCTTGAACGTGTTGACGCCTCAGAAGAAGACAGTTCTTTCAGATTGTCCATACAAGCTATGCGCAGGAAACTAGACGAGAGAATGATAGATTCGGTTTTGCCCTACAACTGACGTTTCCACACTACGACATGGAGGCTTATAACAGATTTAAGGCCGACAGAATACTATTCTGGCTTTAAACATTATATGTATGAGGACGTACCATGTTACGTCATTGACCTGGACAAGGATGTTGATAAGATTGACTCGTTGTCGCAAAGAATTCTGATTGAGGTTTATGGATTCAATACGACAGACAATTTTTCAAGTTGAAATGACAGATGAAGGCGAGGTCAAGAACTGGCTACAACACAAGCTATAAGTCATTGGCTTTTTTTGTTTGTTTAAATTAAGGTAAGGCCAACGCCTCATAGCCAGACGTTGCTCCCCTCTAAATATTAAAACTTATTCCATCCTTCAGCGCTTTCGCATACTGGCGTTTATCAAACCGAATAGAAATTGGTGTTTTATGTGCTTTACCGGTAGGACGTTCGCCTGTCTTTTTCAGAATCTCCAGTCCCAATAGTTTCTTTCTGAAATTGGCACGATCCAGTTTTGTATCCAGGATAGTTTCGTAGATGAGCTGCAATTCCATCATGGTGAATTCCTTAGGCAACAGATTTAGACCAATCGGTTGATAAGCGATTTGCGTTCTTAAAACTTTCAATGCTTCGCTCACCATTTCCGTGTGATCGAACATCAGCTTCGGTAGTTTATGGATGTCGCACCAGACACACTCTTCTGTAAATGAATCGGGTTGTGGGTTAGTGACTTTTGAATACTCCAGCAACGCGTAATAACCAATGGAAACAATGCGCTCAGTGAGCCAATTATTTTTAGGAAAAGTGACACCCATTGCTTTTTCAAAATCGCCAGTGCTGATGCCCTGCATTTTGGCGCGCTCAATTCCGGTAAAGGTGTGATACTGTTGAAGAAACACCTGATCCAGTCCAGTGCGTTCTTTCAATAAACGGTTGGCTGCGGCATCTGCTTCTTCCGTGCGAAGCATGTGACCTCCGGGTAAACTCCAGCCATTGAGGTGCTTCCACTTTAACAACAAGATCTTCAACTGACCGTCATGAAATCCAAACACCGCGCAATCAATGGAGACGTGCGGCAAATAGGTTTGGGCACCATTGTCAATATAATCCTGGAGATCTTTGTGGGGCATAGCCCGCAATTTAAATGATAAAAAGTAGAATGGGAATTGTAAATAATTATTTATTATTGTGTACTTTGTACCTAATGAATGATTAAAACTCATCTAATCCAATCTGTATGAAAACAAATCGAAGAAACTTTATTCAGCAACTCGGACTCAGCGCTGCCGGAGCAGCTGTTGCTTCTGCCATGCCCTGGGATCTTTCTGCGGCTGATAAAAAAGTCTATGAAATATCGCTGGCGCAATTCTCCCTTGCTTCCGAGTTTTTTGCCGGTAAGCACAATACACTCGACTTCCCTGTACGGGCAAAGAATGAGTTTGGCCTCAGCATCGTAGAGTATGTTTCGATGTTCTTCGCAGACAAAGCAACAGACAATACCTGGTTGAAAGAATTGAAGAAACGTTCTGATGATGTAGGTGTGAAGAACAACCTCATCATGGTGGATGATAAAAATATAGCTGACCTCGACACTGCGAAAAGAAATGAAGCAGTGGAAAGTCACTACAAGTGGGTGGATGCAGCGAAAGTGTTGGGATGTAATTCCATTCGCGTAAACCTGGGAAGCATTGATCAGGAAGGAAGTGCAGACGAAGTAGCCAAAGCTGCTATTGAGGGATATAGCAAACTTTTGGAGTACGGAACGAAGAATCAATTGGATATCATTGTAGAGAATCACGTGGGTCATTCATGCAATGGACAATGGCTTGCAGGTATTATGAAGAAAGTGAATAACCCACGTGCCGGTGTGTTACCTGACTTTGGAAACTTCTGTGTGAAACGCACTAAGCCAGCTACGATGGACATTGCCGGATACATGGCTACGAAGTGCCTGGAAGAATATGATAAGTATAAAGGAGTGGAAGAGTTAATGCCTTATGCCAAAGGCGTGAGCGCAAAGACCCATAAGTTTGATGCACAGGGCAATGAAACGGAAATTGACTTTGCTCGAATGTTTACAATCATCAAGAAGTCAAAATTCAAAGGAATTGTAGGAATTGAGTATGAAGGAGGATTGATGCAGATGGCTGGCCAGCCTGGCTATCTTTCCAATGAAGAAGGTATCAAGGCTACGGAGAAGTTAATTCATAAGAGCTCAATCGCATAAGCTTTAAGATAATTCAGGTGTTTTTAATTTAACCCATCCCTTTCTCCGGAAAGGTGATGGGTTTTGTTTTAGGAGGAGTTTGGATTCTTGGTTACTTTCGTTTACCTAATCCACACCTCATGAAATATTTCTTAATTCCTGTTTTGCTGCTAACCGCTTACAGTTTGTCAGCACAACAGAAAGGTTATTACCGCACACCTGCGATATTCAACAATTCAGTTGTATTTACTGCCGAAGGAGATCTCTGGAAATATGACATCGCTTCCGGGCAATCACTGCGACTCACTTCGCATCAGGGAATGGAACTCGATCCTGCCTTTAGTCCGGATGGAAAGTCAATTGTATTTACGGGAGAATATGAAGGTACTTCTGAACTTTACAGTATCTCCTCCGATGGAGGCGTTCCAAAACGGTTGACCTTTGAAAACATGCGGGGCATTGAAGCCATGCGGTGGATGGAAGATGGAAATATTCTATATACCACAAGAAGTCAAAGCCTGCTGGATGATTATCAGCTGGCAAAACTGAACCCCAAAGATTTGTCTTCGGAGATGATTCCATTGGCGCAGGCAGCAGATGGTGAGATTGATTCGGATAAGACTTTATACTTTACCCGTCTGGCATTTCAGGGAAGTCACACCAAAAGATACCAAGGGGGTACGGCACAAAATA
>JBGATZ010000366.1:0-5041 GCA_044228905.1 Cyclobacteriaceae bacterium
CTCTGAACAGAACGAGCCCACCTGCAGATGATTTCACAGTAGTTCCTTCTTTCGCAAAGATATCTACACCTTTATGCGTTCCTGATTTTCCCCACGGATAAAACCAGAACGATTTCGGATGATAGCTATTTCTGTCTGCGTTATTTATCGGATTTTCAAAGTGTTGGGGAATGATGAATCCGATGGCCACTATTAAAAGAAATACTACAGAAATTTTTCTTATAGAAACTGATCTTATCATTTGGGTTACTTATGCATCAAGCGATATTATTGCTTTAATTGCTTTCATAGAATTCTTTGAGGTAGTTATAACTACTAGCCTAATCCGTCATCTTATCAACCAATTCCTTGAATAACTTATATCCTACCATAGCTGTCATATTATTAATGTCTCTCACAGGATTGTACTCCACGATGTCGGCTCCCACAACCGGAACAGCAATGCTTTGAATTATCTTTATTAGTTCTCTTGAACTCATTCCCCCGGGTTCGTGGTGCGACACTCCCGGGGCAAAGGCCGGATCAAGCGCATCCAGATCGAGCGAGATGTAGAGGGGGGCCGGCAATGCTTGAATGAACTCGTAGTTAAAATTTTTCATTTCAATAATCTTCACTCCAAATTTTGTGGCTTGCTCTCTTTGATGTGTATTCAGCGTGCGAATTCCTACCTGTGTCAGGGAATTAATAATCTTCTTCTCCATTAACCGCGCGAAGGGAGAAGCATGTGAATAGGGATTATTGTCAAAATTGTCGTACAGATCTGCATGCGCATCAATATGCAGCACATTCAGGTTTTTAAATTTCGCTGCGTACGATTCAATGACAGGAAATGAAACGGAATGATCACCACCCAAACAGATCAGTTTATTACCAGAATTTAATTCCTGATTTATCTTTTCCTTTATTCTATCATAAACTTCCTTCGGATTTGAATCAGGGAAAGTCAAGTCTCCCGAATCCGTGTAACTCTTTCCGTTTAAGATTTCTCTTCCGCTTTCCGAAAACGAATTGGCAGAGCCATCCGTATCCATAAGACGTATACGTGGCGGAGCTAATGCCGGACCTTTTAAGAACGAAGAGTTTCCATCGTATGGAATACCGATCAGCTTAATCATACACGATATCAGTAGGTCCTATTTTTTACGTTTACCTTCTTCGTCAGCTAAATGCTGGAGGTAGTAGCAATAAATCAATTGGCCTCTGCGTATGCTTGACAGTCTGAAAAACTCATTGGAGCTGTGCCATTTCTCGTCTGGCTGTTCAAAACCCAATGAATAGGCGTAAATACCCAATGTTTCTTTGATATCAATCAACGGTCCCACGCTGCCGCCAGTACCCATTTGCAAGGGTTGTTTCCCATAGAATTTTAAAAGGGCATCCGATACGTATTGATACGCTTTCGTGTCGGCAGGAAATTTCATCGGGCTTGCTCCCCGTTTTCCTCTGGCAAATTTATAGGAGACTGTTGCTCCTGGCGGGCAATTTTTGTCGATGTGCTTCACAATCAAATCAAGTAGTTCTTCCGCTGACTGATTGTATACGGTTCGGCAGGTGATCCGCGCCATGGCATTTCCGGGAATAATGTTTGAATGACCTTCCGCAGCGGTATAGCCGCTTTGCATACCGATGATTTCAAGGGTAGGACGATACCATAGTCGTTCCAATGGTGAAAAAGTAGTGTCGCCCGCTTCTGCTGTTGTGCCCAGCAATTTCATATCATCCGCTTTGTTGTACGGAATACTTTTTATCATTTCCTTTTCCTGCAACGTGGCTGGAATGACTTTGTCATAAAATCCGGCTACTGCTACGTTCCCTTCTTTAGTATAAAACGAGGAAATAATCTGAGACATAATTACTGCTGCGTTCGGGGTTTTGCCTCCAAACTGTCCCGAGTGCGCATCGATGTCGGCCGTCTTTACACTAAACTCCATAATTGCCGCACCTCTTAAAGTCATCAACATAGATGGCGTGGTTTCGCTGTACTGAGTGCCATCTGCGTTTAAGGCAAAATCTGCTTTGAGTAGTTCTTTGTTGTCGTTGATAAATTTTTTGAACCCAGGGCTTCCTTTCTCTTCTTCACCATCAAAAATAAATTTCACGTTTACCGGTAACTTTCCTTCCGTCCGTAGCATGGCTTCAATCGCCCATATCGTAATCATGACTCCGCTTTTATCATCACTTGCACCGCGACCGAAAAGTTTGCCGTCTGCTACTTTGGGCGCAAAGGGCGGGTTCTCCCACTCCGATTCCTTTACCGGCTGCACATCGTAATGGGCGTAGATCAATACGGTTGGTTTTCCTGGTGCCTTATTCCAGCTTCCATATACAATGGGGTTTCCTTCCGTTGGCAATGTCTGCGCAGTTACTCCTATGGAGGTTAGCTTGTTTACTATCCAGGTCGCTGCACGATCGACATCTGGCCTGTTTGCCGGAATAGATGATATGCTTGGGATGGCAATCAGCTCCATAAACTCTTTCAGGTGCGCATCATTATTGTCGTCAATATACTTTTCATAAGCAGCCAGTGAAGAGTTTGCTGTTGTCTTTTTTGAAGATTTTGAATCTGTATTCTGAGCCACCGAATTGGTGTGCCCGAATAGAATGAAGCCGGCAACGACCGACAAGACTACCGATTTTGAGATTGTCATTATGAATTAAATTAACATGATTTTATTTGGTGTTGCAGCTATCCCATGTTCGCAATAGCTTGCCGGCACGCTTTCACTTTCCAAGTTGCAAAAATCATCCTAATAAAAATACATCCCAGGAAAAATTGAGCATTTGAAATTCCAATGTACAATTCACACGCCTTTATCTGTTTATCAGGAATGGGTCGTAGTGCGATTGGACAAGGACATGTCACTATATTCAACATACGTGTCTGTTTTTCTTGAGACTTCTTTCCCTCACCTTATTAGGCTGTGTTTGCAAATTATTAAGGGAAATCTCACTCTCAGAGATGTTTTGAAACTTCATAAACCAATCTGCTGTCAACATATATCGAGTTAACTTTTGTTCGAAAAACTCAAAAAATCCGATTTCTCCCCTTCTTTTACCCTCCCTTCACCCTCCTTCACTACACTCCTTCTACAACTCATTACCTATTGCTTGCCGGGGGTGAATCTTACCCCCACCTTTGTTACGTATTAGAAGTAAAATTCAACTTTTATGAAAACGCTTAGGGTTCCGTTTCTTATTTTCTTCGTGTTCACCGGCTTGTGTGCATCCGCTCAGTCAGATACGTACTCTTCCCGCTCCATCAACCGCGATGGGGAGAAGATGGTCTGGAAAAACTCCAACGGAGTTTCCAGCTTCAACGTGGAAATGCGTGGAAAGATTGAACTCACCGATGACGACAGCGATATCAAAAGCATGTCTTCTGATGGATATCTGGAAATCACCAAAACGGTATTCGGAAGCAGACGGACACTCATCATCTCTCCCCAGTCAGGTGGATTGAAACGTGAATACTATGAAGGCCGCACTTCATTGCCTTACGAGCCGGAAGGCCGCAAGTGGATGAGCGAGATCATGCCTGAACTGGTACGCACCACCACCATTGGTGCAGAAAGCCGTGTGAATCGTTTCTATAAACAAGGTGGCGTAGCATCTGTGTTAAGTCAGATCAGTTCCATGGAAAGTGACTATGTAAAACATCACTATGCCAACTTATTGATGGGCATTAACGGAGTAGCCGCCAAAGATTATCCCAACATCATCGCCAAAGTTACCGGCACGATGGAGTCAGATTACTATATGGCGGAATTCATCAAGAAGAGCCTGAACAAGTTCTTAACTTCGAAAGAAGCAACCGATGCTGTTTTTGCTGCCACTACAAAGATGGAATCGGATCATTATAAGACCGAGATCATCAAGGAAGCATTGCGCAGCCAGGCGGCTTCTCCGGAAGCCATCAAATCGATCCTGGCCGCTTCCAGCAAAATGGAATCAGACCATTATAAAACAGAAGTATTGACTTCATTGATGAGGCAATCCAACCTGACCGATGCCACCGTTTCCGAAATGATCAATGCTTCCAAGTCTATTGAGTCCGATCATTACAAAACGCAGGTATTGACCAAGGCATTGGCCAAGCCAGGTTTGTCTACCACTTCCTACCAACGTGTATTGGAGTCAGTGAAAGACATTGAGTCGGATCATTACAAAACAGAAGTATTGACTGACTTATTAAAAAATAAATTACCCACAGACCAGATCTTCAACCTGGTAGAGTTGTCCACCTTCATTGAGTCCGACCATTACTTAACAATTGTGTATAGTCAGGTGATGAAAAATCAGGAATTGAGTGATGATGCGTTCAAAAAATTGATCGAACGTGCCAGCAATGTAGACAGCGATCATTATGCCTCCTCTATTCTTCGCTCTGCACTGAGCCTGCCTGGTATCAATGACGCCAAGCTGACGAGCATCTTAACGGCAGCCGGCAATATCGATTCGGATCATTACATCACGGAAGTACTTACTACAGCTGCTCCTAAAGTAAAGACCAGTGGAGCATCGGTAAAAGAAGCCTACCGTTTGGCGGCCAAACGTATCGATTCGGAAACGTACTACGGACGTGCGCTGAGAGCAGTGGAATAAGTAACAATTCACCTGAGTTTATCGAAACAGCCTTCGATAAACTCAGGCTGACAGGTAAAAAATTATTAGCTTGGGCTCGCAATGCCCGCCATCCAAATTCCATCCAGAGAGTCCATGCGCAAATACATTTTGCTGATATTGGTGTGCACGTTTTTGGGCATCAGCTTCTTCGTTTACATTCACTACAGCCAGATCGGGCAGTTGCCTTCGCTGAAGCGACAGGCAGACAAGTATTTACTGTCGATCATCATCACCAACCTGATCGGCTTTATTGTTTTACAGATCGATGGCCTTCTTGATAAATTCATCAACTGGAGAAATCATTTCCTGTTACGCTTTCTCATCGGGTTCATGGTGAATACCATTCTGGCTGTCTCCCTTATGCTGGGAAGTATCAAGCTCTTTTCACGGCTGAACACTGAAGAAGCGCTGAAGCTTT
>JBGATZ010000367.1:0-5553 GCA_044228905.1 Cyclobacteriaceae bacterium
GAATTTTAAGCCTCATCATTTTCAAAAGTGAAAAACAACATGATACAGACTGAGTTGAGTTTCAAAGACCAAATCCTTCAGGGTATACCGGACGAACTTCCTGCAAAGAAAATGTATGATGCCACGGTAAATCATGCGCCAAAAAGAAAAGATATTCTCAGTCTTGAAGAGAAGAAGCTGTCATTGAAGAATGCACTCCGGTATTTTCATCCCAAGCATCACGATGAATTGGCTCCTGAATTTCTTGATGAATTGAACCGGTTCGGTCGTATTTATATGTATCGTTTTCGCCCGGATTATGAAATGCGTGCCCGACCCATCAATGATTATCCCCATCAGTCATTGGCAGCTGCTGCAATCATGATGATGATTCAGAATAACCTTGACCCTGCAGTTGCCCAGCATCCACATGAATTAATTACCTATGGAGGTAACGGTGCGGTGTTTCAAAATTGGGCCCAGTACCTTCTTACTATGAAGTACCTCGCCTTAATGAATGATCAACAAACTCTGCATATGTATTCAGGGCATCCTATGGGGCTATTTCCTTCTTCAAATGATGCACCACGTGTGGTGGTTACTAATGGAATGATGATTCCTAATTATTCAAAGCAAGACGATTGGGAAAAATTTAATGCATTGGGGGTAACTCAATACGGCCAAATGACAGCTGGCTCATACATGTATATTGGTCCGCAAGGCATTGTACATGGAACAACGATTACTGTTCTGAATGCGGGTAGAAAAATTTCTAAAAACGGAGAGGGACTGGCGGGTAAGTTATTTGTGACTTCAGGACTTGGAGGAATGAGCGGTGCGCAACCGAAGGCAGGAAATATTGCAGGATGTATCACTGTGATTGCGGAGGTGAATCCGAAAGCGACAGAGAAAAGACACAGTCAGGGATGGGTGGATGAAGTTGCATTTAATCTGAATGATTTGACCGAACGTGTTCGCAAAGCAAAGACGAACAAAGAGGTGGTTTCAATTGCCTATTCGGGAAATATAGTAGAAGTATGGGAGCATTTTGACAAGGAAGATGTCTTCATTGACATAGGATCGGATCAAACGTCATTGCATAATCCGTGGGCAGGCGGATATTATCCTGTAGGATTATCTTACCAGGAAGCAAACGAGATAATGGCTCATCATCCCGTTGAATTCAAAAAATATGTTCATCAATCACTGAAAAGACATGCTGAAGCAATAAATAAGCATACAGCTAAGGGCACTTACTTTTTTGATTATGGTAATGCATTCTTATTGGAGGCTTCAAGAGCAGGGGCTGATGTAATGGCTCAGGATGGAATCAATTTCAAATATCCATCCTATGTGCAGGACATAATGGGGCCAATGTGTTTTGATCTTGGCTTCGGACCTTTTCGATGGGTGTGTGCATCCGGCAAACAAGACGATCTGGATTATACGGATCAATTGGCAACAGAAGTTCTGGAAACAATTCTTAATACTGCACCAGAAGAAATTCATCCCCAGCTGAAAGATAATGTAAGCTGGATTAAGTCAGCAAAAGCGAATAAGTTGGTTGTTGGGTCGAAGGCACGGATTCTTTATGCAGATGCGGAGGGCAGGATAAAAATTGCCGAATCATTTAATAGGGCAGTAAAGGAAGGTAAGATAGGTCCTGTCGTTTTAGGAAGAGACCACCATGATGTGTCAGGCACAGATAGTCCGTTCAGAGAGACTTCGAATATCTATGATGGTTCAAGGTTTACTGCGGATATGGCTGTGCATAATGTAATTGGTGATTCATTTCGTGGAGCGACTTGGGTATCGATTCACAATGGTGGTGGCGTGGGCTGGGGAGAAGTAATCAATGGCGGCTTTGGAATGCTGCTCGATGGAACAGCGGATGCTGATCGCAAGCTTCATAGTATGCTTCATTTTGATGTAAACAATGGGATCGCCAGAAGAGCATGGGCAAAGAATGAAGGGGCACTGAGTGCCATTGAACGTGCACAAAAACATAATCCTCTTTTAAAGGTGACAATGCCTTTTGTAGCGGATGATAAGACGATTGACCAGTTACAATTTTAAAGTACTTCAGTTTTAAAACGTAATTCAATGCTGCGTCCACTGTACTTATTATTCTTCAGACTTTTTGGATGGAAAACGAGAGGTGATTTTCCAAGAGAACTGAAGAAGTTTATTATTGCAGTAGCTCCACATACCAGTAATTGGGATTTTCTGGTGGGTGTAGCAGCAAGAAGTATTCTGAGAATTCAAAGGGCAAAGTTCATCGCAAAGAGTCAGTTATTTAAAGCACCTTTTGGTTGGTTTTTCAGATTGATGGGCGGTTATCCAGTGGAACGATCAAAAAGTTATGATTTTACTGATCAGGTAGCAGCACTATTCAATAAGAAAGAAGAATTTATTCTAGCCATGGCCCCTGAGGGAACAAGGAAAAAAGTAGAGAAGCTAAAAACTGGTTTTTATTATATCGCGTTGAAAGCAAATGTTCCAATTATACCTGTTGGATTCGATTTTGGAAATAAGGTGGTAGTAGTAGGTGCACCGTTATATCCGTCCGTATTCGATCAGGATATGGAAAAACTTCTTGCTTTTTATAAAGGAATTCAGGGAAAAAATCCTGAACTTGGTATCATCTAAACCATCCTATTGGCTATTCGTCTGCTATTAAGGCGAGATTTCTGTTGCCAACATTTCATTTACTCAGGTTTTATTTACTTCACACCAAAACTCAGATTAGTTTATGAAAAGATTAATTTTTACATTATTTACTATCACTACATTTTCATCTGTCTTTGCACAATTTGAACAGGGAAGGCTCCTTGCTGGTGGAGATATTTCCTTTGCAGCCACTACAAACAAAACCAAAGATGATAATTCAACAACAACTAATAGCAAAACCACTTCTTTTAGTCTGAATCCGAGAGCTGGATATTTTTTTATAGACAATCTGCCGCTGGCTTAAGTCTCAATTTATCAGCATCAACTACAAAGTATGATGGTACTGATAATAAGCAATCTGATTCTGGTTTCGGTGTATCTCCTTTTGTAAGATACTACCTTGATCCTGGAATATTTTTTCAGGGGCAGTTTGGAGTTGGTTCAAGTAAAATTCAAAAATGAGAATGGCAATATTTCGACTACCTCCAAATTCAGTACTACAAATTGGTCGTTGGGAGCGGGTTATGCTTATTTTCTGAATAAAAATGTTGCCATTGAACCGTTTATAGGATATGGTTCTACTATTTACAAGAACAAATCTTCAGATGTTAAAAGCCTGAATCCATCTTTATTTGTAAACATCGGTTTTCAGATCTATTTGGATACAAAAAAATAGGGCCTGGCCCAACAATTGTATAATTTTGACTAAAATCTAATTCTTATGAATAAAATTAAAACTTCAATTTTTGTAGTGCTGTTGATTGCGGGTGCAAGTCAACTTGCTTCTGCTCAGGCACAGTTTGCTGTAGGTATCAAAGGCGGTTTAAACTTCGCTAATCTTGATGTGAGCCAATCTGCGGGAGCAAATTATGATAACCGCACGGGCTATCATGCAGGTGCTTTTGCTCTGATGAAATTTGGTTTTATTGGAATTCAACCAGAACTCATTTTTTCAAAGCAAGGAACCAAATACTCGTTTAATGGCGGTAAAGGTGAGGCTAATTATGATTATATCAACATACCAGTGATGGCTAAATTCTATCTGCCACTGGGCTTAAATTTACAGGCAGGTCCACAATTTGGCTTTCTGTCAAAAGCACAGATTGAACAAACTGTAGGTAACATTAAGACAACAACAGATGCAAAAGATGAATCGAAAAACGTAGATGTTGCTGTTGGGGTTGGTGCAGGATGGGATTTACCATTTGGTCTTACTGTAGATGCCCGCTACAACATTGGTGTATCTAAAGTGAATGATGATCAAGGATCAGGAGATGTGAAGAACCGCGTATTCCAGGTTTCAGTTGGTTATAAACTGTTTAAGTTTGGAAAGTAATTATTAACCATTCTTTAAACCCCGGAATGATGAATAAGTTATTGTCTGCTGTATTACTCATCGTATCGATTAGTACTGCGTCATTTGCTCAAGGCGTAAGCTTTGGTATCAAGGCAGGAGTTAATTTCGCCAATCAAAGCTATGAAGATTCGAACTTCAGCCTGAGTCCAAATGGTCGCACAGGTTTTCACGGAGGAGTATATCTTACCGGAATGCTTACCGATAATTTTGGCATTCAACCTGAGATATATTATTCCATGCAAGGTTCAGAGATAAATATCTTAAGTACTAATACCAAGGTGAACGTTGATTACTTAAGCGTACCAGTGCTTCTCAGGTACAACATCACTGATTTCTTTAACCTTCATGTTGGTCCTCAGTTTGGATTTGTCATGAAAGCGGAAACGAAGACGGGAAACACCACTGCTGATTTTAAGGACGATATCAAATCAGCAGATATTGGCGGGGCATTCGGTGCCGGAGTTGATCTGCCTTTCGGCCTTAATGGAGGAGTGCGTTATGTGCTGGGATTCTCCAATATCAGCAATGACGACTCCAGTGATGATACTAAAATCAAAAACAAAATGTTTCAGATTTATCTGGGTTACCGTTTGTTTGGTGCAGGTAATTCAAAATAATTCCCAATCCGGATTTGTAATTAGAGCTGCTCCATTAATTTTGGGGCAGCTTTTTTTGTGACTACACATTCTGATTATCCCGCCACTTTAAAGTATTTATACGAGAGCCTTCCCATATTTCAGCGGATAGGTGCCGCAGCGTATAAACCTGATCTTACTAACACACTAAAGCTATGTGGAGTGTTAGGAACCCCGCAGCATAAATTCCGATCTGTTCATATTGCAGGTACAAACGGGAAAGGGAGTTCCTCTCATATGATTGCCGCTATTCTGCAATGTGCAGGCTACAAAACGGGTTTGTACACTTCACCTCATCTTAAGGAGTTTACGGAGCGAATCCGAATCAATGGCGAAGAAGTAAGTCAATCTTTTGTTGTTGATTTTGTCAACCGGATCAAGCCCGCTATTGATGAAATTAAGCCTTCTTTTTTTGAGATTACTGTGGCGATGGCATTTGATTACTTCGCACGACAGCAGGTGGACATTGCC
Organism: Cyclobacteriaceae bacterium; assembly: GCA_044228905.1. Taxonomy (GTDB): domain Bacteria; phylum Bacteroidota; class Bacteroidia; order Cytophagales; family Cyclobacteriaceae; genus ELB16-189. The sequence continues at coordinate 5,113 of JBGATZ010000367.1, forward strand.
GTGATTGAAGTAGGACTTGGAGGCCGACTGGATTCAACAAATGTAATTACGCCATTGGTTTCGTTAATCACCAATATTAGTTATGATCATAAAGATTTATTGGGCGATACGTTACAAAAGATAGCATTTGAGAAAGCAGGTATTATCAAGAGAACAATTCCTGTGATTATCAGTGAGTATCAACCTGAAGTGATTGATGTATTCAAACAAAAAGCCAGTGAAGAAAATGCTCCTTTAAAGATAGCTTCTCGGCAATTTGTATTTGATGGACGCAATATAGTTGAAAACAATCGCATCCGTTTTGAAGATCTGAAACCTCAGCTCAAAGGCAGTTATCAGAAGAAAAATATTCCGGGAGTCGTGATGACTATTGAAGAATTGATCAATCATGGATTTGTTATCGCTGATCATCATGTTCGTAAAGGAATACAAGAAGTAACT
>JBGATZ010000368.1:0-5562 GCA_044228905.1 Cyclobacteriaceae bacterium
ACGGCTCCGATATGAATCGAAGCCGGCTTGTTTACTGTTAGGTTGAGCTTATAGAAACCTGCCTTCGATAAACTCAGGCAGACAAGTCAAAACTACTAAAGTCTAGAACGGATACTCTCCCTTTTCAATCGCATAGTTGGCTACCTTGCGTCTTGCTTCTTTCAAATTATATGGATCAATCTTAGTGAATCGTTTAATTCCTAAAAGCATCAATCTTAATTCATCACCTTCGGCAAAAGCATAAACTGCCTGCTTCGCTGCGGACGCTCCTTTTTCAATCGCTTCATGCAAATAAATCAAAGCCATTTCTTTTTGAATCTCACACGCTTTTTCACCTTTCAAAGCAATGAGTTTTTCTACACGTAATAGTGTTGATTCGGCAACATACGCTTCGATAAGAATGTCGGCCAGATTCATCAATACTTCCTGTTCTTCAGAAAGCTTCATCATAAATTTTTGAACTGCTGCACCCGCTGCCATCAATCCTACCTTCTTCAGGTTAAGAATGGCTTTCTTCTCTTTGGCGAAAATCGCTGTGTCTTCTTCTGCCCCGAAGTCAGGAATAGAAACGAGTTCTTTTTGTACCGCCATAGCAGGCGTCATCAAATCGATCGTTCCTTTCATCGCGCGCTTCATCAGCATGTCAATAGTAAGGAGTCTGTTGATTTCATTTGTTCCTTCGAAGATTCGATTGATACGTGCATCACGATATGCACGATCCATTGGTCCTTCCGCAGAGAAGCCCATTCCTCCATAGATCTGCACGCCTTCATCCGTCACATAATCCAATACTTCAGAACCATGTACTTTGAGAATCGCACATTCAATGGCAAATTCTTCCAGCGCCTTCAATCTCGCTTTCGCAGAATCAAGACCACTTGCCACTAATGCATTGTACGCATCATCGATATTCTGACCAGCACGATAATGTGCAGATTCAGAAGCAAAGATCTTAGTTACTGATTCAGCTATCTTGTGCTTGATCGCTCCGAAAGACGAAATCGACACACCGAACTGCTTGCGCTCATTCGCATATTTAATCGCTTTGCTGATGGTAGCTTTCGATCCGCCAACGGCAGCAACACCCAGTTTAATACGGCCGATGTTCAGAATATTCACCGCGATTTTGAAACCATTCTCACGTTCGCTCAACATATTTTCGACAGGCACTTTGCAGTCGTTGAAGAAAATCTGACGGGTAGAAGATCCTTTGATCCCCATCTTCTTTTCTTCCTCATTCATGGTGATGCCACCGAATGACTTCTCCACGATAAAACCGGTAAGGTTTTTATCATTGTCAATCTTCGCGAAGACAACATAAATATCAGCAAAGCCACCATTGGTGATCCACATCTTCTGACCATTGATCAGGTAATGTTTTCCATCAGCAGTCAATGCCGCTTTTGTCTTTCCGCTATTTGCGTCTGATCCTGAATCCGGTTCAGTTAAGCAGTAAGCCGCTTTCCATTCACCTGTCGCCAGCTTCGGAATATATTTTTTCTTTTGTTCTTCATTTCCGTAATACAAAATCGGAAGCGTACCAATACCCGTATGTGCTGAGATCGCGACAGCAACAGAGTGTCCTCCACCAATTACTTCGGCAACGAGCATGGTAGTATTGAAGTCCATTCCAAAACCACCGAGCTCTTGCGGCACAGAAGTTCCCAACAAACCCAACTCACCCGCCTTGTCCATAATGGAAGGCATGAGCTTCGAATCTTTCATTGAATCAATTTCATCCAATCGCGGATTAACTTCTTTCGCTAAAAAGTCTTTGCATTGCTGCTCGATCATTTTTTGCTCTTCGTTGAACTCTTCCGGAATGAAGATGTCTTGTGCTTTGGTCTCCTGGATGAGGAATCCTCCGCCTTTGATAGTTTGCTTTTGTTCTGTTGCTGTTGCCATGTTTGTGGACATTAGATGTTAGACAATAGACGTTAGATTAATTCACGTCTTATTATTATGCGTTGATTGTTTTTATTAGTCCATAGATCATCTTTTGAATTTCTTCTAAAGATGTATTTAAGTCATTTACTCTTCTTCATTTAGAAACTCAAGATCCTGAGATAAGAATAAAAGAGTTTGTAATTCATAGGCTGAGCCCAAAGAAATATTTAGAAAATGGCTAAAGTCTTTATTGGTATTTCTTCCACTGCCTTCGGCTATGTTTGAGGGAATAGATACTGCACTTCTTCTCATCTGAGAAATCAAACCGAACTTCTCTTCGGAAGGGAAATCCTTTGTAGCGACATAGATTTCCTTAACATGCTTTCTGGCGTTTTGCCATACTTTAAGTTCTTTGAAGTTGTGCATTATCTTGTGTCTAAAGTCTTTCTACTAAAATCTAGTTCAAAAGCTCATAAATCCCCGCCACTCCCTGTCCTCCGCCAACACACGCAGTGACCATTCCATATTTTTTCTTTTGTCTTCTTAATTCATTGAAAAGCTGAACAGATAAACGTGCACCGGATGAACCCAGCGGATGACCTACCGCAATTGCTCCGCCATTCACATTTAGTTTTGATCTATCGATACCAACTTCTTTAACTACTGCTAATGATTGTGCAGCGAAAGCTTCGTTGAGTTCGAATAAGTCAATGTCATTCAGTTTCAGATCAGCAAGCTTCAATGCTTTTGGAATAGCAGCTACCGGACCAATACCCATAATGCGAGGATCGACCCCTGCTGTTGCATAACTCACCATTCTCGCAATAGGTTTGAGATTCAATTGCTTCACCATTCGTTCAGACATCACTACCACAAAAGCAGCACCGTCCGAAGTTTGAGAAGAATTACCAGCTGTCACTGATCCACCTGCAGCAAACACCGGTTTCAGTTTTGCCAATCCTTCGACTGTAGTATCGGTACGAATACCTTCATCGGTTGCTACCACAAACTCACGTGTTTTCTTTTTCATGTTCTCATCGAGGTACACTTCCTTCACCGTGATAGGAACAACTTCATCTTTGAACTTTCCTTCTTTCCATGCAGCAGCAGCTTTCATGTGCGACTCATAAGAAAACTGATCCTGCTCTTCACGGGTGACTTTGAATTGCTTCGAAACTTCTTCCGCAGTCAAACCCATGCTGGTATAATAAGTCGGATGGTTCTTGGCGATTTCATAATTCAATGCTGTCTTCCAACCCATTGTTGGTACCAACGACATTGATTCTGTCCCTCCGGCAATAATCACATCTGCCATCCTGGCTTGTATGCGCTGACTCGCGATAGCAATTGTTTCTACACCTGAACCACAATAGCGATTGACAATCATACCTGGTACTTCAATACCCAATGCCATCAATGCAATGATTCTTCCCATTTGCATGCCTTGTTCCGCTTCCGGCACAGCATTACCTACGATGAGATCATCCACCATTTTGTTTTCCAAACCCGGCACTGACTTTACCAATGCCTTGATCAGATCAGAAGCCAGATCATCAGGTCGTGTAAAACGAAATCCACCTTTTTTTGCTTTACCTACGCCAGTGCGAAGACCAGCAACGATATATGCATCCATACTTTTAGTTTTTTTAATTATCTAATTCCTAAAATTGACAGTTGACAAAAGCGTCAATTGACAACGTTCATCTTTCATTTCGTTTTTCGTGAATATTTTTCGGGATTCTCAATCATGTGATTTAGGAAGTTTCCCAACTTCTTCTGCCTTCTCATCAAAGTTTTTCCATTCTTCATTGCCTAAATAATTGCAAGCCAAAGCAAAGTCAAGCCACACACGGGTTTCTGTATTTTCCATATCAGCATCTGAAGTCTTACTGACAAAGTGGGCTTTATATTGTCTTTTGCGATATGCCTCACCTATGCATGAACAGACACTTCTGGAAGATCTCCTTACTTGATCCGTTAAAGAATATTTTTCTTCAGCAGGAAATTTTTTAGAAATGGCAAAAACATCCATTGCTAATCCAAAGGCCTTCTTGTAAACCGTAAGATCTCTAAAAGTTCCCGCGCTCATTGTCAATTGCTATTTGTCAACTGTCAATTTCTAAGAGGTTTGCCCCCAGTCAAAATACTCTGTATTCTCTCCAGCGTCTTCTTCTCCCCACAAAGTGAAACAAACGCTTCGCGTTCCAGGTCAAGAAGATATTGCTCGCTCACTTCGGTTGGTGAAGACAAATCTCCTCCACACATCACGTTTGCGATTTTCATGGCGATCTTTTCATCATGCTCACTAATGAAGCGACCTACTTTCATTCCATTCACACCGGCTGCGAACAAGGCCATACCCGTACGTCCCTGAACTTTGATGTTTTTCGCATGAGCCGGCATCGTATAACCTGCTTCCGCTAATTCAATCACCGATGCTTTGGCATCCAGGATCTGGCGGTCTTTATTAATTGTGATGCGATCATGCTCACGAAGGATTCCCATTTCACGCGCTTCCTCAGCGGATAAAGCAACCTTGGCAGTAGCAATATTCATGAATGCATTTTGCAGCGCATTCAATTCAATGTCTCCTTCCTGCATGCGATCACTCACACGTTTAGTTAATTCCTTTGTTCCGCCTCCACCAGGAATCAGCCCAACTCCTACTTCCACCAATCCGATATAGGTTTCTGCCGCAGCTTGTGCGAGATCAGAATGCAATGTCATTTCGCAACCGCCACCTAATGTTCTTCCTTGCGGAGCAACAACTACCGGAACAGAAGAATAACGAATGCGCATGGTTGAATTCTGGAATGCCCGCACCATGAAATCCAATTCATCATAATCCTGCTCAATGGCATACATGAATACCAATCCAAGATTAGCACCCAATGAGAAATCAGGTCCCTGGTGACCAACTACTAATCCGCGATAATTTTTCTCTGCCAGCTCAATCGACTTATTCAATCCTTCAATCACGGAGCTTCCTAATGTATAGCTCTTGCTATGCCATGAGAAGTTGATCACTCCATCACCGATATCGGTAACTTTGCTATCGGCATTCTTCCAGACAATTTTATCTGATAAGTTTTCAAGAATGATGAAAGCTTCTTTGCCAGGAATAGTTTTGTACGACTTTGAAGGAATTTCGTAATACTTACGCTGACCACCTTCTACTTTATAGAACGTTTTGTTACCAGCAGCAATCATATCATAAACCCATTGTGCAGGTTTATAATCAGCCGCTTCCATAGCAGCCAATGACTTTTCAACACCAACAGCATCCCATGTTTCAAATGGGCCCAGTTCCCAGCCAAAGCCGGCAGTCACTGCATCATCGATACGGAACAATTCATCACTGATTTCCGGAATACGATTCGAAGCATATTTGAACAATCCGTAAAATGCATCGCGATAGAAATCTCCAGCCTTGTCTTTTCCTGCTAATAATACTTTGAAACGATCTTTCAGATTGTCAATCGTCTTGGTGGTTTCAAGTGTGGCAAACTTTGCTTTTGCCTTTGGCTTGTATTCTAATGTTTTAAGATCAAGTGTTAAAATTTCAGTCTGACCTTTGGCATCTTTGCTCTTCTTATAAAAACCCTGACCGGTTTTATCACCTAACCATTTATTGGCATCAAGCTTGGCTACCACTTCAGGCAGTTTAAACATCTC
>JBGATZ010000369.1:0-4955 GCA_044228905.1 Cyclobacteriaceae bacterium
AAGGAATGGTTTATTCGATTATCCTTAAAATTACGGTAACCCAACTTCAGGGGTAAATAAAAATCTCTTCGAAAAATAAGGTACGATGGGGTAGAAAAGAGACGTTGACAAAAGAACCTCGTTAAAGCTGTTTTTATTTCCTTTGTCCAAGAATCAGACGTAGTCTCTTACCCTTTTCAACATTCCGGATACATCTCATTAAAGACCGTTACCTTGTGGGTAGCGAGGTGAGTTAGATTGGATGTTTTTCGAAAGGGAAGCATTCAATCTTCTTCATCTGTTTTAGATTTACAGACTCTTCAAGATCTCGTCATTATGCTCACCCAGCTTCGGTGGTGATGAAAGTCGAATTCCGGAATTACTTGCCACAAAATTTCGTACTCCTGTAAATTCATCTGAATTAATCAGCAGCTTCTTCGCTTCTTTCATCTCAAACACTTCTTTCATATTCTGAATCAATCCGGCCGGAATTTTTCGCTGATGAATGACAGTCATCAGTTCATCAGCGTCTCGTTCGTGAATTTTTATTCCAATCAATTCACTCAAAGCTGCGCGATGAACCACTCTGTTTTGGTTCGTTGAAAACCGGGCATCATCAGTTACCTCATTCAGACTCAACACTTCACACAAATCAATAAACTGACGATCACTACCCACAGCAAGAATGATCCGATTATGATCTTTTGTTTCAAATGATTCTCCATAATGATCAATGTTTGGATGCAATGAACCTTTACGACCAGGAAGCGATTTTGCTACCAGCCAGTTACTCGCCTGATTAGCCAATGAAGCAACGGCCGCCTGTATCAACGACACTTCAACCAAGCTTCCTTCTCCCGTTCTTTCTTTCTTTAACAAAGCAAGCAATAATCCCTCCTTCAACTGATGACCAGCCAACACATCGATCAATGCAACGGGCATCTTCAACGGATCTCCACCCATCTCACCATTCAGATCCATAAATCCCGACTCCGCCTGAATCACAGCATCATAACCCACGTTCGGATTGTCCGAGCCATAGCCTGTGATCTGGCCATAAATAAGTTTTGGATTCAGTTTTTTCAATTGTGAATACGCAACACCTAGTTTTTCCGCATCACCCGGTTTATAACTCGCGATAATGATGTCTGATTGAGCCGCTAACTTTTGAATAACTTCTTTTCCTGATAGAGAGGTCAGGTCAATAGCCAGTGACTTCTTTCCCCAATTAACGGAACAGAAATAAGCGGAGCGATCTTCGCCTGCTTTTTCCGAAGCAAGTTTCCAGCTACGCGTCACATCTCCTCCGGTCTTCAGATTCTCTACTTTAATTACCTCCGCACCAAGTTCAGCAAAAAACTGTCCCACTCCCGGTCCCGCGAGCACCGATGCCAATTCTAAAACCTTTAATCCCTGAAGCATTTCAATCGTTTTTTATTAGGTCATTCGCTAAGGTGCTGTCAGCCTGAGCTTGTCGAAGGCCCATGATTCAGTCTTCGATAAACTCAGACTGACATTGAGCAAGCTCAGGCTGATACCAAAGGTTAAAATTAACTGACATTTAACAAGTTTTTGGCCGCCAGCGTAAGATGATTTCGTTCCTTTTTGTGTTTTAGTGCATATTTGAAGTTATGAGACTATTGGCCCTGATTACTCTTGCACTGTTTGTCATCTCCTGCTCTACCCAAAAACCGGTTGAGCTCAAAGCGGGAACCTGGCGCGGCATTATCGAAATGCAAAACCAACAGCTTCCTTTCCTGTTTGATATTGAAAAGAAAGATAATAGCTATATCGCTTTTTTAAGGAACGACACGGAGCGAATTGTACTGGATGAAGTTTCTGTTTCAGGAGATAGCGTAACCATGGTGCTTCATGTTTTCGATGCCGCATTGAAAGCAAAAATAGAAGGCGATAAACTCATCGGAACATATATTAAAAATTATGCCCCGGATGGAAATCTTCCATTCATCGCTACCTTCGGTGAAGACTTTTTGTTTACCAAAGAAAAAACAACCACCACAGACTTCTCCGGAAAATACCAGGTTCTGTTTTCTACAGAAAAGGACACTACGGTCTCTATAGGTATTTTTAAACAAACCGATAATCTTGTTACCGGAACATTTTTAACTCCAACCGGAGACTATCGTTTCCTTTCGGGAAATGTAGTCAATGATGAATTACGTTTAAGTACTTTCGATGGTAATCATGCTTATGTGTTTACTGCAAAAAAATCAGGTGATTCATTGAAGGGTGATTACTTCTCTGGCAAGACCGGATACGAAAGCTGGGTGGGCGTAAAAAATGAAAATGCAAAAATGCCCGATGAAGAGTCGCTTACCTATCTGAAGCCAGGCTATGAAAAGATCGAATTTAGTTTTCCTGATCTGGAAGGGAATAAAGTAACGCTGAATGACGAACGTTTTCAGGGCAAAGTAGTCATTCTTCAGATCTTTGGCACATGGTGCCCTAATTGCATGGACGAAACCAAATTCCTGAAAGGATGGTATGCGGCAAACAAAGACCGCGGTGTGGAAATTCTTGGCCTTGCCTATGAGCGTAAAGATGATTTCACGTATGCAAGCGAACGCGTGAAGAAGATGAAAGCCAAATGGGAAGTGCCCTATGAATTTGTAATTGCGGGTACTAACGATAAGGACAAGGCATCAGATACCCTTCCTGCGCTCAACAAAGTGCTAGCGTTTCCTACCACCATTTACATTGGTAAGGATGGAAAAGTAAAACACATTCATACCGGTTTTTCCGGCCCGGGAACAGGAATCTATTACGAACAGTTTAAAGAGCGATTTAATCAGATCGTGAACGAACTTTTAGGAGAAAAACTGGCTTCTAAATAGACTTTATCGCTCTCTGCCAGAGAGTTATATTTGCGTCTGAATCATGAAAAAAAGGGTCGTTGTAGGGCTTTCAGGGGGTGTTGACTCCAGTGTGACCGCATATTTGCTGCAAAAACAGGGGTATGAGGTGATTGGTATGTTTATGAAAAACTGGCATGACGATTCTGTAACCATCAGTGACGAATGCCCCTGGCTGGATGACAGCAATGATGCAATGATCGTGGCACAGCATCTGGGCATTCCCTTTCAGGCCATCGACCTTAGCAAAGAATACAAAGAGCGCATTGTTGATTACATGTTCGCTGAATATCAAAGCGGACGCACTCCTAATCCGGATGTGCTTTGTAATCGTGAAATCAAATTTGATATTTTTTTGAATGCGGCATTGAAACTCGGTGCCCATTATGTGGCAACAGGTCATTATGCACGCAGAGAAGAAATTGAAGTGGATGGAAAGAAGGTTTACCGTCTGCTAGCCGGAAAAGATCCGAACAAAGATCAAAGCTATTTTCTCTGTCAGCTTACTCAGCAGCAATTATCGAAAGCATTATTTCCGGTCGGTGAATTATTGAAGCCGGAAGTCAGAGCCATTGCCAAAGAAGCAAACCTTTCTACGGCAGAGAAAAAAGATTCGCAAGGCCTGTGTTTTGTCGGTAAAGTACACCTGCCTGATTTTTTACAACAACGTTTAGAAACTAAGAAGGGAAAAGTGATTGAAGTTGAAGCAACATCACCTGCCTTCAAAAATGGTTTTGCAGACGATGACCTGATCAATCTTTCCAAATCATATGAATTGAATCCGGATCTGGGTGAGATCGTTGGCGATCACAATGGTGCGCACTATTATACTATCGGGCAACGCAGAGGATTGAATATTGGTGGGTACGAAAAACCACTGTTTGTCATTGGCACAGATACCACAAAAAACATCATCTATACCGGAATGGGCGATGACCATCCCGGACTTTACCGCAAGGGATTATTTGTTCCGAATGGCGAAGCACATTGGGTTCGTGAAGATTTTAGATTAGCAGTTGGCGAATCAAAGGAATACAAAGCACGCATCCGCTATCGTCAGCCATTGGAAGATTGTGTCCTTCATCAAAAAGCAGAAGGTCTTTACATTATTTTCAATCGAGCACAACGTGGAATTACTCCGGGACAGTTTGCAGCGTGGTATGAACGCGAAGAATTGATCGGATCAGGTGTGATCAACTAGCCAGCCACTCCAGGGCATCGGCTTCATTACTGAACGTTTTAAAATTCACATCAATGAAGAAAGTAATTCCTTTCAATAGAATTTCTTTTGGTCCGGTGATTCCAAGAAATGCACCTTTCGTTACCAGATGTTTAGTTGATTCAGTAAAATCTTTGGCAGCCTTCATGTATCCCGCTGTGCCATAGGTATGTTCATAGTTAGCCAGAAACATACTTTCTTTATTTTCTGCGAGAATTAGTTCCTTATGCCTTATCGTAAGAGCAATGAGCTGCTGTTCATTGCAGCGTCTGTAATCCACTGAAATGATTTCCTTTCCTTTGTAAGTAATTCGTTTTAATCGATCGGCTGACATTATTTTGGATACTGATCAGGGTAAGGAATAAATGATTCCAGCAGCAAAGATACACCGTCTTTTGTCAATAAACTTAAGATGATCACGATACTGCCAACTACCATCGCTACGGAAAGATTGTTGTTTTTCAATTCATCAAATTCTTTAACCGGGGTCAGACAGGTATATACCACAATGCCGATCAGGCACACTAATGCTCCGATGACATAAGCCATTGCTATATAAATTCCTCCTGTCACCAGAAACTTCAAAATCAGAGATAAAGAATCATCTTCTTTGGTTGCCAATATCCGGAACAACGATATCAACGGCTGAGTGGCACTGCTTACCGTGTATCCAACTGAAAAAAGTACACTTGCTATAAAAATGCTATATGCCTGATTGTTCTCATAGATAGCGTATCGCTTTTTCCCAATGTATTTTAACAATTGATACGAAGCCGCCATAATGAAAATCCCCATGCTCAACGCGGAAAGGATTTCAATGATTGCCAGGAAAGTCAGTTTTGTATTCATAATCTAAAGCTACAAACCAATAATTTTTATTATTC
>JBGATZ010000370.1:0-4945 GCA_044228905.1 Cyclobacteriaceae bacterium
CCTCTATATGTCAGTGGAGCTATCGCGTAAGTTGTGGCAATCAGTACCTCTGCGATTATGCGAAAATTTTTAATCCTTCAGTTTACTTAATCCCTACTACGATCGACACACAGTATCTTCATAATCCAGACTTGTACGAAACGAAAAAAGAAACCGATCAAATAACAATCGGATGGACAGGAACACATTCTACATTAAAATACCTTGACTTCATCATTCCGATCATTCAGTCATTAGAGAAAAAATTTCCGTCCCAATTGCGCTTCGCGGTAATTGCAGATCGTCAACCGTCCTTTTCTTTGACTTCTATGCTCTTTGTACCATGGAAAACAGATACCGAAATTCAGGATTTACTTCAATTTGACATTGGTCTTATGCCGCTCACCAATGACATCTGGGCAAAAGGCAAGTGTGGATTCAAGGCACTTCAATATATGGCACTGGGGATACCCGCTGTTGCTTCTCCTGTTGGGGTGAACTCAGAAATCATTGACAATGACGAAAATGGGATATTATGCGAATCTGGCCAGCAATGGGAAGAAGCCATTCAAAGCTTGATCATTAATAAAGATGTAAGAAGCAGGATGGGAAGAAAGGGAAGAAAAAAAGTAATTGATCATTACTCGGTAATTTCCAACTCTTCAGATTTCCTTTCATTATTCGAATAATCTAAGGCAATAATTAAAAAAACCAGGAAGAAGGGTAATAATGGTATTTTATACCGCACCAGCGTTCCAAAATTAAAAGTTGAAACCCCAACAGCGAATGCAAATGACAAAGAGAACACCATTGAAAAAAGTACGTTCGAATCTGAAAGTGAGGAGAAAACAGACATTCTCTTTTTCCATATTACATAACCAGTAAAAATCAACAGGCAAAAACTTTCTACAGCCGACAAAAGCATCAAAGGATTTCTCACTTCCCATAAATAAGGGCGAAACAGCGACACGTTGATCGCTTGCGGAGCAAGCGCCAGCATAGATCCAAACGTTCCATCCAGTTCTCCAAGTGAGTAACCCGAACCGGCATCACGCCCGGTCCAGTATCGGATATCATATGCTGTAACTTTTGCCGTCTCTGCAATTTTTGAGATCGAATACTTTGAATCTTCCTCACCCACTTTAGTCACGGCATAATAAGCAGAGCCAAGTACAATCGCTGCCGCAAACGGAACGAGCATAATTCGCAACATCAGTGAACGAATGTGCCTGATGTTGCGGGCTGCAAACCACACAATGGTAGCTGGCAGGTAAGCCTGCAATACATATTTCTTCACGCTGAATATTCCATAAAGGGCGATAAGCAAAATCAGCACATTAATCAGACTGACTCTGCGCTCAAAAAAAATCAGATAGACCTGATAAGTAGCAATCCCGAGGCACGCAAGAGTGATTGAATCTTTCAGAATTCCTGATCCCCAAAAGAATACAGATGGAATAAAAAAAGAAGCGATGGCAAGCCCCTTATTCAGATGAGGATACTGTTTGTAAAATGTCAAAAAGAACATCCACATTCCCACAAAGCTTAAGATTGCGAAACATACAGCAGTAGCTGAATAGGCTGAGAAAGTAAACAGATCAAAAAAAGCTGCTATCCTCACTACAGTCAGAGAGGAGGGGTCATTAAAAAAATAAATCTTCGATGCGTAATTGTAAGAAGCAGAAGAATTTGTTTCATTCGAAAAAAGTAATTTGAGTCCCACATCAGGATACTCGGTGAATGCATTCCATATCTCGCGACTTCCGTAAGTATGATACATAAAAGTATCACCTCCGTTATAATAAAACTGATAGATCAAACCCACGGCAATAGCTCCTACAATTTTTACTGTCAAGGCAGGGATAAAATAGGGACGTGTGACCTTATCTGTCAGATACGGGCGAAGAAGTATTGCAGCAACATAAACAATGATCAGCAGAAGAGGCGTTACTATGAGATCGCGTAATTCCATGCCTATACTTTTTAAAAAGTAATCTCTTCGTTGTTTGTTATACTCAGAATGCAGTTGACCATTGCCTTTACTAATCCGATCTCCTGCTTTTGCAGCAGCACTGCATTCACAGTTATGAAGGAAGCAAAACCTGAGTTTGTTCTAACTGTTGACAATAAATTAGTCATTCTTCTCCAGATTCTTCAATCTGCGTTTGGCATCTTTGTATGCCTCGTCCTTTCTACCCGCTTTCTTTTTTACTTCAGCAAAATACTTTTTTGCCTCCTTCATGTTCCCCTTCTTCTGTTCGATCTCTCCCACCGCAATTAACGAATACAAATAATACCCGGATTCAGTAGCTTCAATTTGTTCAGCATACTTGATAGCTTGTAAATAATATTGCCTGGCTTCATCCAGTTTCTTTTTCCCGTCATAAAGCTGACCAAGAAAAAAGGCTGCGTATCTTCCGCTCGTTGCTTCATACCCGGTTTGCAAACTATCGATCTTGTTTATAATTGATTTACATTCCCTTTCTAACTCGATGTGCATTCCGCGGGAGTACAACATACGGGCGTAATAGCGATGGAAATACGGATTGTCAGGATAGGTTTCATGAAGGTATTCTGAAAGCTGAAATGCACGCGGCTGATCATTCTCATAGCTATTTAAAATACGCATCAGCCAAACCATTGCTTCTGTTCGGGTATAAAAAGCATTGTAAGAAACTTCCTTAAGCTGATTTAGCCCAAGCGCTTTATCCCCTTTTCTGAAAAACCATAATACCGGTTTAAGCGCAGGATAATTATCCGGTACCCAAACCGAAAAATAATTATACAACGCATCACCAAACAACAACTCCGGGCTTAGGTTATCTTTTTCTTTGCACTCTTCCAGGTAATTGAGTGCCGTCTTCCCGGCCGATGCCGCCTTCCCCCAGTTTTTACGTTCTTCATCCGCATACAATCTACCCTTAAATCCGTAGGCGGCAGAAAGGAAGAACGCGGCCTCAATTTTATACTCCGGATATTTATCGTACAGATTCTCAGCAACTAAAATTGTACTGTCCATATAAGCAAGAAAACGCTCGTCATGGGAGGTGTCTTTAGTATTTGGCATAATTTTCCACCACTCGCTTAATCCCAACAGAAAATAGGGTAAAGGATGCCAAAGATATTTCTCTTTAAATTCAAGAAACTGCTGTTCCGCTTTATCAAACTTAAAGTTGTAAAGATCGTTCAATGCATTCGTAGTCTGAATCTGCACAGGTGGATAAGAGATCAGAATGATTGTCGTATCTTTTTTCAATGACCTGGTTTGAGCCTCACACATTGAACCTCCAAACAGCAGCACAAGACAAAAGAATATCCAATTCCTGATTTTATGTAGATTGCTAACTCGCATAAACTTTCAAATAAACAAAAACAAAGTCATTTAGCTTAACTATGCAATCCCTTTCGGAAGAACAATCCCTATTCGCAGCCGACAAAAAACTGACTTTTATACTTCTTTGTCTTGCCACCTACGCATTGTTGTACATCAAAATTGCATTCATAGAGAACGAAACAGCGGCATTTCAGTTTCTTGAAGACCGTCCGGAGGGAGCACTTTTTCAATTATTAAATGCATTGCGGGTAATTTCTGTGCCATTGGTTTACCTGTGGAAATTTACCGTCATCGGGTTTGTGGTCTGGGTGGGCTGCTTTATGTACGGTTATCGTGTTTCCTTCAGTCAGTGCTGGAGTATAGCCATCGTAGCCGAATATGTTTTTCTGATTCCTGAAGTTGTGAAAATCGGATGGTTTATGTTTATCGATACCGATCCGACCTACGATGAGGTACGAGGATTTTATCCGTTGTCGTTAATGAATTTTTTCGATTATTACGAGATGGATAAAAGTTATGCGTATCCTCTTCGGGCGTTGAATGTTTTTGAGATCGTGTACTGGTTTATGCTTGTAAATGGAGTACACTTTTTTGCGCGCAAGCAGAAAAAAACAGCCTGGTTGATTGTGTCCTGCTCCTACGTATTATTATTCCTGTTATGGTTATGGTTCTATATCCTGGTTTACAACTAATTTTACTTAACAAGAGCGTAAAAAGATCGGATGTGGCGACAGATCAGGTTAACATCATCTGATGTCAGTCCTGGCCAGATCGGTAAACTCAACTGTTGTCTTGCAATATTTTCAGCTACCGGAAATGTTCCCTCACTAATCTTAAGTTCCTTATAAGCACCTTGTTGATAGGGCAGATGCGGATAGTGTATCATCGTTTCTACTCCGAGGCTGTTCAAGAATTCCCGTAACTGATCCCGATGAGAACTCAGCACTGGAAAAATATGGAAAACCGGATCAGAATTCTTCACGTAAGCAGGAAGCCTTAAATCATGCACTACTGCCAACTCCTGCTCATAAACTTTGGCCAGCTCTTTTCTCCGGGTATTCCATTTATCCAATCGCTCTAATTTGATTCGAAGGAAAGCAGCCTGAAGCTCATCGAGCCTTGAATTAACTCCTTTGAGTGCGGTCTCATATTTTCTTTCCTGACCGTAGTTACGATGTAACAAAAGTAGTTGATAAATTTTTTCGTCATTGGTAACAATCGCTCCGCCATCTCCGAGTGCCCCCAGGTTTTTTGTAGGATAAAAACTAAAGGCACCACAAGCTCCAATACTGCCCGTTCGTTTGTTATCTAAACCTGCTCCACAAGCTTGTGCATTGTCCTCTACAATCTTAAGATTATACTTTTCAGCAATTCGCTCAATAGATTGCATATCACAGGAAAAACCGTATAAGTGAACTGGAAGAATAGCTTTCGTTCTTGAAGTAATGGCCTTTTCAACCAGGTTAACATTTATCAACCAGGTAGATGCATCGGCATCAACAGGAACGGGGACGGCTCCGGTTCTGCTTATCGCAAGCCATGTGGCGATGTACGTATGGGCCGGAACAATTACCTCATCCCCTTCTCCTATACCCAGTGCTTTTAAAGAAAGAAACAATGCATCCAGACCAT
>JBGATZ010000371.1:0-4939 GCA_044228905.1 Cyclobacteriaceae bacterium
TTTTCCAGGAAAAAGTCCATCTTGAGCGGCATGTGTTATAAGTCAGACAGGGTAATATCGTGTAGGATTTACACATTCTTTCCAGAATTTGGCTAGGTACAATTCGCCATCTTTGGTTTCAGCCCTCCAATGGCTGCCTTAAATTGGAAATATGTAGACCCTATTTCTTTGATTTTACTAATACTATGTGGATTTTGGACTTTATTTCTAATGTGAAGACAACCCTGAAGCCCCTATTGTCCGTCCTGTTTGCATTGGCGGCTACGTTTGTGCAAGCACAGTCAAAGCTGGACAGCCTTGAAACTGAGTTGCGAAAGACATCGACCGATTCGGTTAAAGTTTTGCTTCTTCATCAGTTATCCGATGAAAACAGGTTTGTCGATTTCTCGAAATCGCAGAGCTATATCAATCAGGCTTTAAAACTCTCTGAAGATAAAAACTGGGAATGGGCCAAGGCAGAAACCTATAAGCGATTGAGCTGGCTGGCAACACTTCATGGCGACTACACTACTGCTTTAAAATATGACAACCTGCGATTGCCACTCACTATAGCCATGCAGGATAGTGTTCAGATTGCAGGCGCGCTCAATTACCTTGGCAATACTTATTTCAATTTGGGTGAATATGATGACGCCTATTACTATTTCACCCAATCCTATCGCGTAACACGTGCTGAAAACGACTCCCTTCAGCTCACGATCGCTCTTCACAATGTAGGTACCGTATTTAAAGAATTAGGTCAGTATGAAGTGGCTCTCAATCATCTTGAACTATCGCAAAAGATAAGCAAAATGGTAAAAGACGCAGATGGCGAAGCGTATTCACTGGATGAAATCGGAGGTGTATATCTTCAAAAGAAAGAGTATGAAGAAGCTGAAAAGAAACTGCTCGCTTCCCTTGAGATTACTAAACAGCGAAACATTCAGGTACTTGAGCCTAAAACATTAAATAAACTCGCTCACCTATACTTTGAGCGAGGAGAATTGGATAAATCGTTGGCTTACTTCGATTCTACCTCACGTTTCTATAAAAGATCAACCAATAACTTTGGGCTGGCAGAAACTTCATTGGGCACTGGCAAAGTTTACCTCAAACAGGGCAAATATGCGGAGGCCATGAAGCTATTCGAACAGACACTAGCTACCGCGCAGCAGATGAATGCCCGCACGCTGGAAATTGATTGTTTCCGCGAGCTATCAAAACTTTACGAACAAAAGGGAGATTTCAGAAAATCGCTGGACTACTACAAGAATTTCAAAACACTTCAGGATAGCTTATACAGTCAGGACATGATGACCAAACTGTATCAGGATCAATTGCGTTTCGAAACGGAAACCAAAGATGTGGAGATCGCTGCATTGAGTAAAGCTAACTCTCAGCGCAGTGGCGAATTAAAAAGACGTGAGTTTATATTCAACATCCTTGTGGTTACAACGGTCCTTACCGTTATCCTGTTATTCACCGTTTACCGAAGTGGCCAGCGAAGGATCCGCATCAATCGCCTGTTGATGGAACATCAGGAAGAAATTAAAAAACGAAGTGTGGAGCTGGAACAATTGAACCAGGTGAAAGATAAATTTTTCTCCATCATCTCGCATGACTTGCGCTCACCTATGAATGCATTGTCGGCCATCCTTGATCTGCTCGATAAAAAGCAGGTAACACAGGAAGAGTTTACCAAGCTTACCAAAGAACTTCGCATCCAGTTCAATCACACCAAAACGCTTATTAATAACCTTCTCGACTGGACTCTTTTACAAATGGATAAATTACGAATCCAGCCCGAGAAGATTGATGTTCGTAACCTGGTAGACGAAAACTTTAAGTTATTAAGTTCCCTTCATTTGAAGCAGACACAGATGATCAACCGCATAGATCCGGGAACGATTGCCTGGGCAGATACAAACATGATCAATCTTGTTTTCCGGAATCTCATTTTAAATGGTATAAAATTTACTGAGCACGGAGGTGAAATTGTTGTTAACTCCAAAGAAGACAAAGATTTCTATGTAATGTCGGTGCATGACAATGGCGTGGGCATTACTCCGGAAGTTCAAAAAATCCTGTTTGAGAAAACATCCGGATACAGCACTCGTGGAACAGCCAATGAAAAGGGTACCGGTTTGGGACTTATTCTATGTAAGGAATTTGTAGAGAAGAATGGTGGCACCATTTGGCTGGAAAGTCGTCCAAATCAGGGAAGTACATTCTTTTTTACAGTTAAAAAAGCCCTTTAAATCGTTTTCGAAGGCACTTTCTTCCTCTGAAAACATGCTGTCTAAATTCATTTCGGGTTCATACGCCATGGCATTAAAATTTTTCCCGTTTGCCTGATCTTTTAGGCTTTATTCTTGTTGTAGTGTCATTCACCTCATTCTTTTAACCTTCTGGTTTGATGGGTTAAGCGAATAGGGTTAACTTTGAGCTTTGAAATCCGATGAGTGATAACATTCTCCATGAATGCGGTGTAGCCCTGGTCAGGCTTCGCAAGCCTTTGTCTTATTACATTGAGAAGTACGGTACTGCGTACGGAATGAGTAAGATGTATATCCTGATGGAAAAGCAGCATAACCGGGGGCAGGATGGTGCAGGGATAGCTAATATCAAACTTGATCAAAAGCCTGGATTCCGGTACATCAGCCGGTATCGCTCTATGAAAGCTCAGCCTGTAGCTCACCTCTTCAAAAAAATTGGTAAGAAATACGAGAAAGCTCAAAAGGCGGGCAAAGATAAATTTCGTGACGAGCACTGGCTGAAAGAGAATGTGGCCTTCACGGGAGAACTCTGGCTTGGACATCTTCGCTATGGCACTCATGGAATGAATAGCATTGAAAGTGTTCATCCTTTTCTAAGACAGAATAACTGGAGGAGCCGTAACCTGGTAATGGCTGGCAACTTCAATATGACCAATGTGGATGAACTCTTTAACATATTGGTGGAATTGGGCCAGCACCCAAAAGAAAAGGTAGACACCGTAACCGTGATGGAAAAGATCGGCCACTTCCTCGATGAAGAAGTGCAGTCCCTTTTCAATGACTACAAAGACCGCTACACCAATCTTGAAGTATCCGATATTATTGAAAATGAGCTGGACATGCAGCGCGTATTGAAACGTGCCTGCAAAGATTTTGATGGAGGATATACGATGGCCGGACTTACCGGATCAGGCTCTGCTTTTGTAGTGCGGGATCCTGCCGGAATTCGCCCCGCTTATTATTATGCGGACGATGAAGTGGTGGTGGTAGCTTCCGAAAAACCAGCAATAAAGACGGCCTTCAATGTGGATTACAACCAGATTGAAGAAATAAAACCTGGCCATGCACTGATCATTAACAAAAGTGGTGAATATGGCCAGCATCAGATTCTCACTCCACTGGAAAAGAAATCGTGCAGCTTCGAACGTATTTATTTTTCGAGAGGTACTGATCCTGAAATTTACAAGGAACGTAAGCAACTGGGTCGCTTGCTTGTGCCCCAGATTTTGAAAGCAATTAACTTCGATCTTAAGAATACGGTATTCTCTTACATACCGAATACAGCCGAGACTTCGTTCCTGGGAATGATGGCAGGCATCGAAGATTATCTGGTCAGCAAACAGAAAGATATCATTGTAGACGGGAAACCTTCAGTTGATTCACTGGACGACATTCTCTCTTTCCGTCCACGGGTGGAAAAAATTGTATTGAAAGATGCAAAGCTAAGAACGTTCATCACAGATGACAATCACCGTGATGAGCTGGTTGCACACGTGTATGATACCACTTACGAAGTCATCAATAAAGGAAAAGACACCTTGGTGATCATCGATGATTCCATTGTGCGTGGAACCACTCTGGAGAAAAGCATTTTAAAAATGCTCGACCGGTTGGGGCCTAAAAAGGTAGTGATTGTTTCTTCTGCACCTCAGATCCGCTTTCCAGACTGCTATGGAATCGACATGAGCAAAATGGGCGATTTTGTTGCTTTCCGTGCCATGATTCAGTTAATAAAAGATCAGGGCAAGGATTATTTATTGGGAGAAGTTTATGAGCAATGCCAACGCGCTGACAAAGAACCTATACCTGTTAATTATGTAAAGCGACTCTACGAACAATTCGCGTACGAAGAGATTTCTGATAAGATTGCTGATATTGTGAAGCCTGCAGGAATGAATGCTGAAGTAGAGGTCGTATTCCAAACTGTTGAGAATCTGCACAAGGCTATTCCAAATCATAGTGGTGACTGGTACTTTACAGGAGACTTCCCTACGCCTGGTGGCACACGGGTAGCCAATAATTCATATATGAACTATATGAATGGTAAACTGGTGAGAGCTTATTAATTAACTACGGCAAGTAGAAATCAAAGTACTGATCATTCATGCATTTAAAATGTCCTTTAGGGCATTTTTTATAACCAATCTTTGAACACGGCCGGCAGTTCAGATGATTGTTTTCGAATACTGTATACTTTGTGCGATAAGGATACATTCCGAATCCGGGAATCGTATTTCCCCAGATACTAAACACTTCCTTCTTCAATGCCGCAGCGATGTGCATAAGGCCTGTGTCATGTGAAAAAATGCAACGTGATTGCTTAACCAGACTTGCTGATTGGTTCAGATTGTATTTTCCGCAGGAATTGTAGATGATGGTCTTCTTATCTGATTCATCAAAAGCTTTCCTGATTTGTTCTCCATTCTCAAAATCTTCTTTCCCCCCCAGCAGGACAATCGGGCGATTAATCTTTTCGCATAATTCAATCATTTTATCAAGAGGAAGTTTTTTAGTGGCGTGTTGAGCACCAATAGCATAAGCGATATAACCATTGCGATGGGTTTCAGGAAGCCACTCCATTGGCACAACGTCTTTATCCGGGATAAAGTAATCCAATCCCAATGAATCATTTTTTACTCCCAGCGAGTTAACTGTTTCCAGGTATCGGTCTACAATATGCACAT
>JBGATZ010000372.1:0-4920 GCA_044228905.1 Cyclobacteriaceae bacterium
GATGCTCACAATCCACAAGGGCGATCCCGTACCAGCGATCAGTTTTGCAACGAATAAACAGAATAATGCAAAAAGTGCCATACCAATACTCAATGGAATACTAAGTGAGATATAATAGATTGTAACCACTATGAGGGTAACGGTAGCCCAGTTGGCATATGGATTGCCTTCACCTAAAACCGTTTGAACTATTCCAGAAGGTATGGATGCAATTAATCCTACAACGCTAAAAAAAATCAATGGCACACAAATCCAATGAATGGCTTTATTAGTTTCATTCTGATGGCTTTCACCGTATTCCAAAAGCAGTTGATCTATCCTTCGCATAGCTTTAGTTTTTCAGATCTATAAAGTTAGCAGAAACAAATGCAGGATCAAACTTTGGTTTTCACCTTTGACCAGTCTTTTACCTGCCAGTATGCTTTTCCTGCAGTAAGTTGATTCCCCTTCACATCGTGTATATTGATTTCAGTAATAACCTCTGTTGATTCAGCTGTTTCCAATGGTTTCAATACGTGTTGCTGTATCCATTCTTCCGAAATTTTAAATTCACCAAAGGCATCTGTTTTCCCCTGATACAAATAATCTACTTCCAGTTTTCTTAAGATGATGCGATACTTCTTCGGGTCCAATCGTGTAACCAGTATAAATCCCCCTGTGATCTCCGTCAATGTGGCCAGTGCACATGCATGGAGACCTTTAAGGTGATTAAGGTTTTTGGTTTTATACGGAAGTTTCGTTCGAAGATGATAATCACCCACCTCCATAATCCGGAAACCATGTGGCCGGTTGAATGGAATCATCCTGCTGAAAGCCACATTGAGCAGTGTCAGGTAGAATGAAGAACTTTTCGATTTCTCAATGAAAGAGGAAATATTCATGGTACTCTTTTTATAAACCGGAAGATACCACAAATTAAACAGAGTTATACCTCCCGGATGAAGCCCGAATCGGGAGGCTGCTAACTACAAAAATCTATCCCATCAATGCATTTCATGCGTTTGGAGTGTAGGTGAAAAGGCCTATCTTGTTGACTTCAAATTTTGACATGGATATTGTTGGACAGTGATGATGACCCGAAGGCCGTTTAACGACAAAGTAACAATCACCAACGAAGAACTCAACGAACTTCCGTTAGGTGCATATGAAGGGCCGGTTGAAGTAATTTCAGAAAAAGAAAAGCTCTCTAAAGCCTTTGATGAAATCAGTCGTTATACAAAAGTTGGCTTTGACACAGAGACTAAACCCGTGTTTGTAAAAGGTCAGCGCAATAAGGTGGCGCTCCTACAGGTGGCTACTCCTGAAAAAGTGTATTTGGTCAGACTAAAAGCCACCGGAATAACGGAAGAGATAATCGATTTTCTGCAGAATGGATCGATCCTGAAAATAGGTGTAGGTATTCGCGATGACATCAAGGCCATTCAACATATCAAGCGCTTCCAACCTGCCGGATTCATTGAGCTTACCGACATTACGAAGCAGGCTAAACTGGAAGTGGAAAGCGTAAAAAAACTGACCGGCTTGGTGTTGGGCTTTCGTATTTCCAAAAGCGCACAAACCAGCAACTGGGAAGCGGAACAATTAGATTCCAAACAAATAAGTTATGCAGCCACTGATGCATGGGTGTGCCTGGGTATCTATGATCAATTAGTTTAAATTCTTTTTTTTAATTTCATTTTCATGATACTCAGGCGATTTTCACTTGTCCTTTTTGTTTTTTCTTTTGTTACTGTTTTCTCCCAGGAGAAAGGTCAGATCAAAAATTATTTTGAATTGACGCGAAAGGAATTCAAATCAGACAATGCTTATAAAACAGTTGCCTATGTGGAGCAGCGATGGAGATTGGCCGGCAACAAAGGATTTGATGAGAGCATTCGCTACGTTGAAAGCGAACTGAAGAAGGCAGGGTTCATTGAAGAATCAAAAAATAAAGCAGGAAGCACACTTACTTATCGTGTTGAAAAAAGACCAATGTCAAAGAAGACATGGGAGCCGCTGAATGCAACCGTTACTATAGAAGGAGATGCCACGCCATTACTTCAATTCAAGACAAACAGAAACATGATTGCTGTTAATTCGGTTTCTGCTGACAACCTCACCGCAGAACTCATTGACGTTGGTAAAGCCGCAACTGCTGATCTCGAAAATAAAAACCTGAAAGGAAAAATTCTTTTTGGCGAAACGGGTGTGCATTCTTTGTCAGTTGTCGCTGCTAAGTACGGAGCAGTCGGTGTGATGGGGTATAATCTTCCGGAATACACGCAACCACAAAAGCATGTCAACTCCATCCAGTTCACTTCACTAAAACAAAATGAAACAGAGTCGCTTTGGGGGATTGTACTTTCCTATCAGGCAAAAGAAAGAATCAAACAGGCACTCGCTAAAGGAACTGTAAAAATAAAGGTTTCGATTCAAACCAAAAGATATATTGCCGATGAGCTGACTATTGTTGCCGATGTAAAAGGAAGCATTGCTCCGGATGAACGATTTGTTTTCAGTGCGCACGTACAAGAGCCCGGTGCCAATGATAATGCATCTGGTGTAGGCACGCTTACTGAAATGGCACGAGTAACTGCTTCATTAGTAAAAAACAAAAAACTCAATCCGGAAAGATCACTTACTTTCTTATGGGGTGATGAGATCATTTCAACCGCGAGATATATTTCCGATGATCCGAAACGAGCGAAAGGAATAAAATGGGGAATGAGCCTGGATATGGTGGGCGAAGACACAGAAAAAACCGGAGACTCATTCCTTATCGAAAAAATGCCTGACCCTTCTGCCATCTGGACGCGCGGGGAAGACAAGCATACCGAATGGGGTGCCTCAGACATTAAAGAAGAAGAATTATTTCCTCACTACTTCAATGATTTTGTTTTCAATCGCTGCAAAGAGCAAGGTCAGTTTGCTAAATGGACAGTAAACTATAATCCCTTCGAAGGAGGAAGTGATCACACACCTTTTCTAAAAGCAAAAATACCGGGGCTATTGATGTGGCACTTCACCGATGTATTCTATCATACCGATGCTGACCGATTGGATATGGTTTCCAAACAAACAATGAGGAACGTAGGCATCACCGCACTAACTACCGCATACACGTTGATCACAGCCAATGATGCCACTTCCTTTCAGTTGATTGAAGAACTTACAGAAGCAGCAAAAGTGAGAATCCGAGCTGAAGCAACGTTAAGCAAACAAGCCGTGACAGAGGGCAAATCAGCCGGTGATGAACAACACATACTGGAAAGCTGGTGGAATTGGTATAACAAAGCGTTGTTTACTATTAATGAAATTCCTATTCAACCCAATTCTTCCATTGAAATTGAAGTAGCAAAAGCTCAAAAAGAATTAGAAGCTTACTTCAGGCTATTCAAAGTTAATTGATCAATGCGTTGGTTTCGCAAGATTACTTTTAAGTGTTCTCCTCGCGAGGATCGTACTGATCAATGTAAGCACTGCTCCCAATAACATTGCTGCTCCCGGAAAATAAACTGGTGCAGTTGGCTTAGTGAAGAAAGCAAACAAACTGTTCATAATCAGCGGGCCAATGATGGATGAGAGACTCATCAAACTGGTGAATCCTCCCTGCAATTCTCCCTGTTCATTCGGAGGAACCACGCCCGACATAATTCCCTGCAGCGCAGGGCCAGCAATACCACCCAAACAATAAACCGCAGTGAAGATGTACATCATCCATCCATGTGAAGCAAATGCATAAAGTAGGAAGCCGGCAGCGGACAAGCCAAAACCAACGTAAACGCTTTTTTCATTACCCAGCTTAGGGATGATCTTGCGAATAAGAAGACCTTGTACCAAAGCAAACATTACTCCTACTACACCTAATGAAATACCAATCTGTGATTCGGTCCATTTGAATTTCTCAATTGTAAAGTACGACCAGTTGCTCTGAACCGCATGAGACGCTACATAGATAAATGCCAACGCAACCAGTAGACCAGCAATAACCGGAAAACGAACCAATGCCTTCAACGTTCCAAATGGATTCGCTCTTTTCCATTCAAATTTTCTTCTATTCTCCGGTTTCAATGATTCCGGAAGGATGAAGAAACCATACAGCCAGTTTAGCAATGTAAGACCCGCTGCAGTGAGAAATGGAATACGAGGACCCACTTCACCTAATAAACCACCAATCACGGGACCAACAATGAAGCCAAGACCAAAAGCAGCTCCAATCATACCAAAGTTTTGCGCTCTGTTTTCAGGAGTGCTGATGTCTGCAATGTAAGCACCTGCGGTAGTGAAACTGGCGCCCATAATTCCCGCAATAATCCGGCCTGCAAATAACCAACCAATTGAAGGAGCAAATGCTACGAGAATATAGTCCATCCCAAAACCAAACAGAGAAGCCAGTAACACAGGCCTTCTTCCATAGCGATCACTCAATCCACCAATGATTGGGGCGAAGAAAAACTGCACGATCGCATAGGCCGCAATCAGCCAGGCTCCGTACACGGCAGCAACACTGAGATCTCCACCTGTAAGGTTTTCAATCAACTTTGGAATAACAGGTATGATGATTCCGAGTCCGATCACATCAATTAAAAGAGTAATAAAAATGAAGATGAGGGCGGGAGTGCGTTGGGTTGAAGTAGCCATGAAATCAAATAAGAGTGCAAAATAGTATTTTCACTGCTGATAACTATGGAACTGTTAAGAGCTTTTAACTATTTAGCCTGTATCTAAAGAAGAATTTGTCGCGTTTATACTATTTGTTGATATCCTTACCTAAAACATGAACAGACGGAAATTTGTAGCCACCTCACTACTCTCAGGTGCAGGTGTATTCAGTTCGAAACTATTCTCAAAAAATAAGAGTCAGATGAAGATCCATTTTCTGCGTCACGCAACCTTCTTCCTGGAAGTTGGTGACGTGAGATTGCTGATCGATCCTATGTT
>JBGATZ010000373.1:0-4887 GCA_044228905.1 Cyclobacteriaceae bacterium
TTCGTCCAATACCCGAACAGTAATTTGTGTGTTCTGAGATTTAGCCGACAATGCAAAAGTCAGAAAGACAACAATAAAGCCGATCTTCATGCGAATAAAATCTTGATTAGTATGCAGAGTTAGATTCAGCTTGAATTTCTGCTGGCCGATAATGACGATGGCTAAGGATAGAAGGGTAGTAAGGCATAGGTTTTTGAAGGTTGCCTAAAGATAAAAACAGAACAGCTATGATAAAAACTAACACCCATACGCCATACCTAACATTCGTTTTTAGCCTAAAAACAAAATATTTTCTCTTTTTTGCTTGAATGCTACCTGATAATTCGTGACAATTGTACCTGCACAGAATATTATGTTGAGATTGAATCAAATAACTGAACGATTGTTGGCCTCACAAGGGTCAATCAGCACTGTGCTTGTCATTATCGTGGTAATTATTCTCGTGGTCAAACCCGGGGCGATGATGATTTAACTAAACTGAACAGAAATCATGAACCGCCCCGATAACACCGGGGCGGTTTTGTTTTATAGTGGCTATAACAAACTAACGATTGTTTCAACTTTAAATATGTATTACAACGACAACACAGTACTTTTTCTCGATGGCCAATTCATCAAGGCCAAAGATGCCAAAACCGACTTGTTCGGACAGACCCTCCACTATGGTTTTGGGGTGTTTGAAGGTATCCGTTCGTACGAGACTGTAAACGGAACTAAGACATTCAAGGCTCTTGAACACTTCGAGCGTCTGAAAAGAAGCTGTACCCTGATGGGGATTCCTTTCCACTACAGCGCAGAAGAACTCTCTCAAATTACCTACCAGGTGTTAGAGAAAAACGAACTGACCAACGCCTACATCCGGCCGCTGGTTTTCTGCAGCCCTAACATGGCATTGACTTCTCCCAACGGAGTATCCTTGATGATCACGGCCTGGGAATGCAATCAACACATCTCATTGAAGCCTGCGCGGGTTTGTATCTCTTCGTTTCAGCGACCCAACCCCAAAGCGGTGACCATGGAAGCTAAAGTATGTGGCCTGTATGTAAACTCGATATTGGCAACAACGGAAGCGAAGAAACGTGGCTTTGATGATGGTCTCCTTTTAGACCTGAATGGCTTCGTGGCGGAAGGGCCCGGAGCCAATTTTTTTTATGAGAAAGATGGTGTGATGTACACTCCTCCAACCGGAAGTATTCTTCCTGGTATCACTCGTAAAACAGTCATTGAAATTTGCCGTGAGTTAGAGATTCCGGTAGAAGAAAAATATTTCAGACCCGAAGAATTGTTCGAAGCAGACAATGCTTTCTTCTGCAGCACGATGAATGAAATCGTAGCCGTAGAATCCATCGAAGGACAAATGATGAACAAACCCTGGAAAGATTCTTTGAGTGCACTCATCCGCGACACCTATCGTGCGATTGTGCTGGATAAGAGTTATGGATATGTGATCGTTTAGGTTTCAAGTTGCAAGGTAACAGGTTACATAACCTGCAACATGGAACTTGTAACCATTAAAACAATTTTGGATTATAAAAAGCGAACTAAGTGAGCAACGAAATAAATAAATACAGCCGAACAATAACTCAAGATCCAACCCTCCCCGCTTCTCAGGCGATGTTGTATGGAATTGGATTAACTGAGCATGATCTTACTAAAGCGCAAGTAGGAATCGTAAGTACAGGTTTTGATGGTAACACCTGCAACATGCACCTGAATGCATTGGCGGGCGAAGTGAAGCAAGCGGTATGGGATCAGGAATTAGTAGGATTGATTTTTCATACCATCGGGGTGAGTGATGGCATTAGTAACGGTACTCCCGGAATGCGTTATTCATTGGTGAGCCGTGATGTCATTGCAGATTCCATTGAAACAGTGTGTGGTGCACAATTCTATGATGGTTTGATTGCTGTGGTGGGTTGCGATAAGAATATGCCTGGCTCTGTGATGGCGATGGGAAGATTGAATCGTCCTGCGATCATGGTGTATGGAGGAACCATTGCCGGTGGTCATTACAAAGGAAAAGAACTCAACATCGTTTCTTCCTTCGAAGCATTAGGCGAGAAGATGCAGAACAAACTCAGCGATGAGGATTATAAAGGAATTATTCAAAATTCCTGTCCGGGTGCGGGTGCCTGTGGTGGAATGTACACGGCTAACACAATGGCATCTGCTATTGAAGCATTGGGAATGGCATTACCTTATTCCTCTTCCAATCCCGCATTGAGCAAAGAGAAATCTGCCGAATGTGTAGAAGCAGGAAAAGCAATCCTTCATTTGTTGAAAAATGACATCAAGCCAAGCGATATCATGACGGTCAAGGCATTTGAAAATGCAATGACGATTGTGATGGTACTGGGCGGATCAACCAACGCAGTATTGCATTTGATCGCAATAGCGAAAAGCGTTGGAATCCAATTAACACAAGATGACTTCCAGCGCATCTCCGATAAAACTCCGTTGATTGCTGACTTAAAACCAAGTGGCAAATATTTAATGGAAGCATTGCATAAAATCGGTGGTGTTCCTTCCGTAATGAAATACTTGTTACAGAAAGGATACCTGCATGGCGATTGTATCACTGTAACGGGTAAAACCATTGCAGAGAACGTTGCAAATGCAAAAGATCTTGATTTCGAAAAGCAGGATGTAATTCTTCCATTCGAAAGGCCAATCAAGAAAACAGGTCATTTGCAAATCCTTTACGGAAATCTTGCCGAGAAAGGATCAGTAGCAAAGATCACTGGCAAAGAAGGTGAACGATTCAAAGGCACTGCTCGCGTATTCAATAGCGAGTTTGAGGTGTTCGATGGATTGAAAGAAGGAAGAATCAAAGAAGGTGATGTAGTCGTCATTCGCTATGTCGGACCGCGAGGCGGGCCCGGCATGCCCGAGATGCTGAAGCCTACATCATTGATCATGGGCGCGGGTCTCGGTAAAAGCGTGGCGCTGATCACCGATGGTCGTTTCAGTGGTGGCTCGCACGGATTTGTAATCGGACACATCACACCCGAAGCATTTGACGGAGGTTTAATTGCGCTCGTAGAAGATGGAGACTGGATTGAGATCGATATCAAAAAACATCAGATCAATCTTTTGGTAGAAGAGAAAAAACTGGCGATCAGAAGATCGCATTACAAAGCCCCTGAATTCCCAGTGAAAAACGGAGTGCTTTTTAAATACGCTAAACAAGTAAAAACTGCAGCCGATGGATGCGTTACTGACGAAGACTAAAAAAGAGACGGCAGTTCAACCTGCCGAACCCAAGAAAAAAATTACCGGATCAGAAGTTCTGCTCCGTTCCCTCATAGAAGAAAAAGTAAATACTATTTTCGGCTATCCAGGTGGTGCCATCATGCCTGTATATGATGCACTCTATCACTATACCGAACAGCTCAATCACATTCTTGTTCGTCACGAGCAAGGTGCCATTCATGCTGCACAAGGTTACGCACGTGTATCCGGTGAAGTAGGTGTTGTATTTGCTACTTCAGGTCCAGGCGCTACTAACCTGGTAACCGGCTTAGCGGATGCATTGATTGACTCCACTCCATTGGTTTGTGTTACCGGTCAGGTATTCGCTCACCTGTTGGGAACCGATGCATTCCAGGAAACTGACGTAGTGAATACTACTATTCCCGTTACAAAATGGAACGTGCAGGTAACAGAAGCAAAAGACATTGCTCCCGCTATCGCAAAAGCATTTTATATCGCAAAGACCGGAAGACCAGGACCTGTTTTGGTTGACATTACCAAGAATGCGCAAAACGAGCTGATCGAAGAAGAGACGTACGAAAAATGTGAATCGATCAGAACGTATCGTCCGAAGCCGCAATTGCAACTAAATCAGATTGAAGCTGCGGCCGAGCTGATCAACAATGCAAAACGTCCTTACATTCTGGCTGGCCAGGGAATCTTACTGGCTGATGCTTCCAAAGAACTAATTGCCTTCTCTGAAAAGACAGGGATACCTGTAGCGAACACATTATTGGGATTGGGAAGTTTCCCAAGCAATCATCCCAACTATGTTGGTTACTTAGGAATGCACGGCAATTACGGACCTAATGTGAATACCAATGAATGTGATGTTCTCATTGCCATCGGTATGCGTTTCGATGACCGCGTAACCGGAAATGTTTCCAAGTACGCCAAGCAAGCAAAGGTCATTCACATCGACATCGACAAAGCCGAGATCAACAAGATCATCAAGGCAGAGGTAGCGGTTTGTGCAGATGCTAAAGAAGCATTGCAGGCATTGACTACAAAAGCAAAATCCAACAAGCACGATGCATGGATCAAAACATTTCATGAGTTCAAAAAACTGGAACATGAAAAAGTCATCCATAAAGAATTGAATTCAGACGGTGAGATCAAGATGAGTGAAGTCATTCACTTGTTATCTCAGCTTACCGATGGAAAGGCAATCGTAGTAACTGACGTAGGTCAGCACCAGATGGTGACCTCACGCTATTACGAATACAAAGATCCGAGAACCAATGTTACTTCCGGTGGAGCAGGAACAATGGGATTCGCCTTGCCAGCGGCAATGGGAGCAAAAGTAGCTATCCCTCAGCAACAGGTAGTAGCTGTTATTGGTGATGGTGGTTATCAGATGACCATTCAGGAGTTAGGAACGATTATGCAATACAATATCGGAGTTAAAATCCTGGTGTTGAATAATAACTTCCTGGGCATGGTGCGTCAATGGCAGCAATTGTTCCATGGCAAGCGCTATTCATTTACTGAAATGCAAAACCCTGACTTCGGAAAAATTGCAAGCGCATACAACATCCCGGCTAATAAAGTAACAGAACGAAGCGACCTGAAAGACGCATTGAAGAAAATGCTGGATTCAAAGACTTCTTATTTCCTCGAAGTAGTGGTGGGTAA
>JBGATZ010000374.1:0-4875 GCA_044228905.1 Cyclobacteriaceae bacterium
ATCAACTCGCTGGCCAGATCGAGATCATTCTGACCAAACGCAAGGAATGGTACGACCCAAATCGCTATTGCTACAATCCTTTTTCTCACGAATTACCTGATTGTTAATTGAGGTAACATAAAATTAACATTGAGGTAACAATGAATCAAGGACTTAACAATTCCTTAATATAGGAGAGAGTCCGTAAAACAGCTTATCTTTATTGAAAGAGCATCAATATGGAGGTTGTCATGGAAAAAACGGGTACTCAGGAAATCCAAAACCTGTTTCAAAGGCATAGAAAGAAGAGTCTGCTACTCCGTGAAGAGCCTTTGAAAATGAGGAAGGAGAAACTGAAGAAGCTGGAAAACTGGCTCATGGCTAATCAGGAGAATCTACAAAAAGCAGTTCATAGCGACTTTCGTAAACCACCTTTTGAAGTGACAAGTACAGAGCTATTTCCTGTATTGGGAGAGATAAGACATGCAATCGAAAATCTGGAGACATGGGCTGCACCAACAAAAATTGATGCGCCTCTGACATACATAGGTACCCGATCTGAGATCCGGTACGAGCCAAAGGGCGTTTGTCTCATTGTCGCTCCCTGGAATTATCCTTTTAATTTATGTATCGGGCCACTAGTATCCAGTCTTGCGGCAGGAAACACAGCTATTCTGAAACCTTCAGAAATGACTCCTCACACTTCAAGGTTCATCAAAGAACTGGTAAATGAGTTGTTTGAAGAAGATGAAGTGACAGTAATTGAAGGTGATGCAGAGACCTCTTCAATGCTGTTAAGTTTGCCATTCGATCATATCTTTTTCACAGGCAGTCCTTCAGTTGGCAAAATTGTTATGAGGGCAGCTGCTGAAAATCTCACATCCGTAACGCTTGAATTGGGCGGAAAATCACCAACCATTATTGACGAGACAGCTAATCTGATAGATGCTGCAAAGCGGGTTGCCTTTGGTAAGTTTTTCAATAATGGTCAGACTTGTATTGCTCCCGATTATGTATTAATCCACGAATCGGTTAAAGAAAAATTCACCTCCCTTTTAAGAGATGAAGTGACGAATCAATTCGGCTCTGGTAAACAGGTTGAAGAATCTTCTGCCGATTATGCCCGGATTGTAAACACAAAACATTTTGAGCGTATTGATCAACTGATTCAGGATGCAATTCATCGTGGAGCAACACTTGATTTGACGGGCAATACGAATGCCAAGGAACGGTTTCTGCCCCCCACTATTCTGTCAAACGTTTCTCTTCAAAGTAAAATCATGGAGGAGGAAATTTTTGGTCCGGTTCTTCCGATTATCACATACACTAACCCTGATGAAGTGGTGAGTATCATTAATTCCAAACCAAAACCTCTGGGCATGTATGTATTTAGTAATAATAAGCGCTTCAGGGAAAGTGTGATCACCAAAACCTCTGCCGGAGCAGTTTGTATTAATGACTGTGTGCTTCAGTTTACGCATCCTCACCTTCCTTTCGGAGGTGTAAATAATAGCGGAATTGGTAAAGCGCATGGTTATTATGGATTTATTTCGTTCTCGAATGAGAAACCGGTGATTAAGCAAAAGAGCGGGTGGGCAAATGCTTACTTTTTCTATCCGCCATATACTTCAGGCAAAAAGAAATTAATTAACCTGATTTTGAAATGGTTTGTATGAATTGACCTTAAAAAGTCGTTCTGATAATAGCAAGGATGAAGGGCTAAATCCTGGCTTTACAAGGGCAAACTCTGCCCTGATTTCTGTAATTTTACGGTCCTGAAAATTTAACTTATGAAGTGGGTAAAACGTATTCTAATTGGTCTTGGAGTTCTGCTGGTCCTGATTGTGGCGGCAGCCATTATTGTTCCAATTGTATTTAAAGATGACATCAAGGCAGCCATTGATAAGGAGATTGCTAAATCGGTAAACGCTGATGTGGTTTTCGATGTCAATAATTTTGACCTGACGGTGTTTCGCAATTTTCCGAATGTTACCGCAGAGATAAAAGAACTGGGAGTATTTAACCGCGCGCCATTTGAAGGAGTGCCCCTGTTTGTTATACAGCGTCTTGATGTGGAGGTAAATATCAAGGAGCTTCTTTTTGGAGAGCAATTGCGACTTAAAGGTATTACGCTGGTTGAACCACAGATCGATATACGGGTTCTGGCAAATGGAAAAGCTAACTATGACATCACCTATCCATCTACTGATACGGTTAAGACGACCGAAGAACCAAGTCAGTTTTCATTTGGTATTGATCATTGGGAGATTGTAAACGGAAGCGTAAAATATGATGATAAATCACTGCCTTATTTCCTGGAAATAAAAGGACTTAATCACTCGGGCAGCGGAGATTTCACCCAGGATGTTTTCGACCTGAAAACTAAAACAACTGCGGATACCATTACCACCTCTTACGGAGATATGGAGCTGTTGACCAACAAGCGCGCAGAAATAGACATGACTATTTCGATCAGCGAAGACATTACCAAGTACACATTTAAAGACAATTCGGTTAAGTTAAATGACTTCGCTATGAAGTTTGACGGTTGGTTTAAAATGAATGAGAAGGACTACGGAATGGACATTACGTTCAATAGTCCGGAAAATTCTTTCAAGAGCCTGCTTTCATTGGTGCCCGGTATGTACACCAAAGATTTTAAAGGCATTGAAACAAAAGGCGAACTTTCATTCAAAGGTTTTGCGAAAGGCACCTATAGCGATACGCAGATGCCTGCCTTTAGTCTTGCTTTAATTGTTAAGGATGCAATGTTCAAATATCCTGATTTGCCAACGGCAGTAAATAACATCAACATGGATCTGTTGGTGGATAACAAAACGGGAGTGATTGAAAATACTGTAGTGGATTTGAAAAAGCTTCATCTTGATTTCGGATCTAATCCGGTTGATGCAAAATTGTTGATTGAGAATCTGAAGGATTATAGAATGGATGCCAGTCTTGCTGCTAAACTTAACCTTGCTGAACTAAGTAAGATGTTCCCCATGGACGGACTGGAAATGAAAGGAACCTATGCCATTGATGCAAAAGCAAAAGGAGTGTATGACAGTATTCATAAAATCATACCTACAATTGATGCAAACATGTCATTGACTGATGGTTATGTTAAGTCATCCGAATTCCCTCTTCCGTTGGAAGACCTTCATACTGCGGCAACGATCAAAAACACTTCGGGCAAAATGGCTGAGACAGTAGTCAACGTAAGTGATTTCTCTATGCTAATGGATGGAGAGAAATTTACGGCCACCCTTCTCTTACAAAACCTGGATGATTACACCTGGGATCTAAAGGCAAATGGTGGAATTGACATTGAGAAGATGACAAAGATCTTCCCGGTGGAAGGAATGACATTGGCAGGTAAGGTGAAAGCCAATCTGGAAACAAAAGGAAAGATGTCAGACGTGGATGCAAAAAGATATGACAAACTTCCAACCAGTGGATCTGCTACTTTGAATGACTTTAAGTTTTCTTCTAAGGATCTTCCTTATGCGGTTACCATTGCTCAATCACAGGCAGTATTTGATCCGAAGAAAATTGAGTTGAAAAACACAACAGGGACAATAGGTAAGAGTGATTTTGCTGTGAGCGGTGCGGTAAGTAATTACATCGCTTATGTTTTCGGGCAGAATGAAACGATTAAAGGAAACCTTGACTTCAATTCTACTCTTTTTGATTTGAATGAATTCATGACTGAAGACGAAACCGCAGCTGCTACCCCTACGGATACTGCTTTTAGTGTGATCCCTGTTCCAAATAACATCGATTTCATTTTACGCTCTTCCATCAAAACAGTGAAGATGATGGAGTACACCATGACCAATGCGGCTGGTGATGTGATCGTAAAAGATGGTATAGCGAATTTGAGCGGAGTAAAATTTAATTTGTTGGGAGGTGGGTTTGTAGTAAATGGAACATACGACACGAAGGACATCAATCATCCTAAATATAATTTCGGATTGAAGATTGACGGCCTTTCTATTCAGCAAGCATCAAGTTCATTCACTGTGGTGAAGACGTATGCTCCGATTGCTGGTTTGGTTAATGGTAATTTCTCTACTGATTTCCAATTGGCGGGAGAACTTGGAAAGGACATGATGCCGAAGATGGAAATGGTTAATGGTGCAGGAACTGTGAAGGTGGCTCAGGCTTCGCTGACCAATTCAAAATTTGTATCAGGGCTCACTGCGGTAACCAAATTAAGTGACTCTGACCAAGTGACGTTGAAGGATGTGCTGATGTCAGCTGTGATCAGCAATGGAAGATTCAGCGTGAAGCCGTTTGATATGAAACTTGGAAATTATACTGCTAATATTTCAGGAAGCTCCGGCCTGGATCAAACTGTGGATTATAGCATTAAAATGAACTTACCATCTGGAAGATTAGGATCTGCGGCTCAAAGTCAATTGAATCAATTGGCAGGCACTAACAACTCAACTTCAGAACTGCCGGTAACTATTGCGGTGGGAGGAACTGCAACTAATCCGACTTTCAAAATATCCATGGCTGAGCAGAAGCAGCAGGTGAAAGAGGCTGTTACAAAAGTAGCTGAACAAAAAACACAAGAGGCGGTGAAACAGATTTCGGAAGGAGCCAAGCCTGAAGAGGTAGTGAAAAACCTGTTGAAGATCAATAAACAAGACTCAGTGAAAAAGGATAGTGCAAAAGCACAACCCACACAGCAGCCTGTTGAGCAATTGCAGAATAAGCTGAATAATTTGCTGAAGAAAAAGAAGAATTAATTAGCTTAATAGACTGTACGTTGAAAGCAGGCCGGCTCGGATTTCGAACCGGCCTGTTTTATTTTACCTTCTTTAAAGTGTTGCTGGTGAAATATCCCTCTTTAATCAAAGTCATCAATTGGTCTTTTGTGGGATTGAT
>JBGATZ010000375.1:0-4883 GCA_044228905.1 Cyclobacteriaceae bacterium
AAACAAAACACGTTCCTGAAGGAGAAGGACAAACTGTTGGGATTTATCCGTAGCAGGGTGTCGAACACGGAAGAGGCGGAAGATATCCTTCAGGATGTGTTTGTTCAGTTCGTGGCTGGTTTTGAAAGTATTGAGTCACTCGACCGCGTTACTTCGTGGCTATATAGTGTAGCCCGGAACAAGATTATCGATCGCTATCGCAGAGATGCTGTTCGTCCGCAACGCACCGACTTTGAAGGAAGGGCAGGAGCAGATGACGATGCACCTCTCACACTTCAGGAAATTTTACCCGACTTTGGAAACACACCTGATTCCGCTATGCTTCAGGAAGCAATCTGGGATGAGATCATGGCTGCGTTGGACGAATTGCCTGCAGACCAACGCGAGATCTTTATCCTGAATGAAATGGAGGAGAAAGGATTCAGAGAAATTTCAGAGGAGACGGGAGTTTCAATCAACACACTTCTCAGCAGAAAGCGCTATGCCATACTGGCCCTGAGAAAGAGGTTGAAGAAATTCTATGACGATGTGGTAGGTGATTAATAAATAAGGAAATAAAAGAATAACGAATAACTGAGTAAAGATTATGAAACGTGGATTGTGGATAGGAAAATTTTTCATCTTCGGAGTGTTGTGCCTTGGCCTGATCGGCTTTGTGACAATGAGTCTGTGGAACTGGCTGGTGCCCGTTTTGTTTTCAGGTCCTGTAATTACATTCTGGCAGGCATTGGGCTTGCTGCTTTTAAGTAAGATTCTGTTCTGGTCATGGGGTGGTAAAAGTCAGCATCGTGGCGGGCCCTGGAAGGGCTACTATATGAAAAAACGCTGGGAGGGAATGAGCCCTGAAGACCGCGAGAAATTTAAACAGAAAATGAAGGACAAGTGGTGTGGCTGGGAACAGCGCACCCCAGGCAGAGATTCAGACATTTCAAACGGTTGAGTGTACATTTCCCGAAAAAAGTCAAAACTTTTTCTTCAAAAACCCCGAACAAATACCCAAAAATGGCGTACAAGGAAACTGTGGAAACTTTGGTAATGTTTAGAGTTTCCATAGTTTTGCAGCCCTATGGACGAAAAAGACATAAAAGACAGGATAATAAAAGGTGCGGAAGAGCTGCTTTTGAAGTATAGTGTTCGCAGCGTTTCGATGGATGACATCGCCCGCCATTTATCTATCTCCAAGAAAACGATCTATCAATATTTTGCTGATAAAGACGAGATCGTGACCACCGTGGCCATGTTCAGCATGGAAAAGAACCGGATTCAGTTTGATGAGTTCCGTTCTGCGGCAAAGGATGCGATTGACGAAATGGTGCGGATCTCCATCTGCCTGAGAGTTGACTTTCAGAAGATGAATCCGGCATTACTTTTTGATCTCCATAAATATCATGCACGTGCGTGGAACGTATGGCTGGAACATAAGCAGCACCATGTACGCGATTCGTTGGTGAGCAATTTGAAAAGAGGAGTGGAGGAAGGCTTTTATCGCCCGGAGATTAATCTGGACATATTGGCCAATACGCGCCTCGAATTGATTCAGCTGGCTTTTGATGAACGTGTGTTTGACCGCACAAAATATAACCTGATGGAAGTGCACATGCAGTTATTTGAGCATTTCCTGTTTGGCATTCTTACAGATAAAGGCCGCAAGGCTTATGAGAAGTATAAGAGAGAAACAATAGACAAAGACCTAATACCCCAGTACGCATGAAAAGAATAATTACAGTTTTAGTTGGCTTACTTGTAGCGGGTGTTGCATTGGCGCAACAAACGCAACCAGCGGAGCAGTTTACGTTAGAGCAATGCATTCAATATGCGTTGGAGAACTCCATTGCTGCAAAGAATGCAGATTTAGAACAGCGAGTGGCGAAGGCAAGGGTAAACGAAACAATTGGTATCGGACTACCTCAGATCAGCGGAAGTGGCTCGGTTGTTTATAACCAGAAGCTGCAACGCTTTTTTGCTACATACACTGCTCCGGTAGAAGGGCAGCCTACAGGTTTCCTTGGAGATTTGAGCGGTGTGCCAGGCATTAAAGATGGCGATGTGGTAGCAGCTCAGAATTTTTTCCAGCTGAAAAGTTCAGGAACAGCGAGTTTAGCAATCAATCAGATCTTGTTCAATGGTTCTTATCTGGTAGGATTAAAAGCTTCGAAGACTTACACTGAGCTTTCACAACGCCAGGCTGAACAAACCGATCAGGATATTGTACAGCAGGTGACCAAGGCATACTATTCAGTGCTCATTAACAAAGAGAGAGCAAAGCTTTTTACAGACAATATTGCTCGTGTTGATTCCTTGTTAAGAAATACCTCCGCATTAAATACAAATGGTTTTGCAGAAAGTATTGATGTGGATCGGGTGAAGGTGACGTTAAATAACCTGATGGCTGAACGTGATAAATTTCTTAACCTGAATGACTTGTCACTTCAATTGCTGAAGTTTCAAATGAACTACCCATTGGAAAAACCGCTCGATGTTGCAGGTAACATTCAGGATATTCAAATTGATACCAATCTGTTGAATAGCAAGGAAGCTGTAAACTATGCAAGCCGACCTGACTTCAAAGTGTTGGAAGTAAATCGCAGACTTCAACAGTTAAACATTAAAAATAAATATGCGGAATCAATGCCTACGCTTTCGGCCTTCGCAAACATAGGTACGATGACACAATCACCGGGTGTAGGTGGTCTTTTCAAGACCAATAGCCAAATCCCTGATTTGGGCGCATTAGGTCCGGATAAATGGTATGGATACAATCAGCTTGGTGTGAATTTGAGTGTCCCCATTTTCTCTGGTTTGCAACGTCACTACCGTACTCAGCAGGAAAAAATAAAACTGATTCAATTAGATAATAATGTGGCTAATCTGAAGAGAGCAATTGATTTCGAGGTAACGCAGACATCGGTAAATTTTGATAATGCATTGAAAAGCCTGGTGGCGCAGAAAGAGAATCAGCAGTTAGCTGCGAATGTCGCTCGTGTAACTAAAGTAAAATATGAACAAGGAGTGGGGTCAAGCCTTGAAGTAACAGATGCTGAAAATGCGTTGAGAACAGCGCAGACGAACTATTATGCCGCCTTGTTTGATGCAATGGTTGCTAAAGTAGACCTCGATAAGGCATACGGAAAACTTCTTCCTGCTTCCACCACAACGAATTCCAAATAACCCGCAAATAAATAACCCATGAAAAATAACATATACTTAAATGCAGTTGGCGCTTTAGCAATGACCGTATTCATTGCCGGATGCAGTGCAACTTCATCAAATGATAAGAAAGAGCAGCTTGAAAAACTGAAAACAGATCAGGCTAATATCGCCAAGCAAATCAAAAAGCTGGAAGAAGAAATCGCCAAAGAAAACCCGAACGATAAGGCGGTGAAGGCGAAAGAAGTAATGACGAAAGCAATTGCTCCCCGTCCGTTCAATCATTATGTTCAGACACAAGGAACAATTGAATCAGAAGAGAACGTACAGGTAAGTGCAAAAGCGGCTGGTATTGTTACTCAGGTTTTTGTTCGTGAAGGTGAACAGGTTACTAAAGGGCAGGTATTGGCACAGATTGATAATTCATTAGCGATCCGTGGCATTGATGAAATCAAGGCTTCACTAGAGCTGGCGAATACCGTCTACAACCGTCAGAAGAATCTTTGGGATCAGAAGATCGGAACAGAAGTTCAATATCTACAGGCTAAAAACAATAAAGAGAGCCTGGAGAAGAGACTGGCTTCATTGTATGAGCAAAACGATATGACTAAGATCAAGGCACCGATCAGTGGAGTAGTGGATGAAGTAACTGCAAAGGCCGGACAAAATATCGCCCCTGGTATGCCTGCTTTCCGAGTGGTTAACAACTCTGATCTGAGATTGAAAGCAGATGTTTCTGAAGCTTATGTTGCCAACGTGAAGAAAGGGAATAAGGTAATTGTAACCATCCCTGATTTGAATAAGGACATTGATGCGAAGGTGACTTTCGTTGCAAGAAACATCAATCAGTTGTCACGTACGTTTGCTTTGGAAGCTGACCTTCCATCTTCTGCCGATCTGCGCCCTAACATGACTGCGATCGTTAAGGTGGTTTATGAATCATATCCTTCTGCTATTACCGTACCGGTAAATGCTGTCCAGGATATCAACGGAGAGAAAATTGTGTACACAGCAACCACAAACGGAAATCAGACCCTGGCCACAAAACGCGTAGTAGAAGTGCAGGGAGTGTTCGATGGCTTAGCTCAGGTGAAGGGAGTGCAGGCAGGTGATGAAATTATCACTACCGGCTTCCAGGGTTTAAGTGACGGACAAGTGATCAAGATTGCTAACAAGAAATAATTAGTCAGTATCCCACAACCAACGACTAAAACGAGTATGAAAGACTCAGAAAAAGAATTTAAACCCACCAGTTGGTCCATCGATAATAAGATGACCATCTACGTGGCAACTGTAATTATATCGCTGGCAGGTATCATATCCTATATGACCATGCCTAAAGAAAACTTCCCTGAAGTTGTTTTCCCACAGATCTATGTGGCTACCGTATATCCTGGTCCTCCTGAAGATGTAGAGAACCTGATTACAAAGGAGCTTGAGAAGCAAATCAAGTCAATTGCGGGTATCAAAAAGATGAGCAGTAACTCTGTTCAGGATTTCTCCAATGTGATTGTTGAATTTCAGACAGATGTAGAGATTGATAAAGCCAAGCAGGATGTAAAAGATGCAGTAGACCGCGCGAAGCAGGAATTGCCTTCTGACCTGCAGGATGATCCGCAGGTTATTGATATTGATATTTCTGAAGTGCCGATTATGAACATCAACATCTCGGGAGATTTTAACCTGGAGACATTGAAGAAGTACGGTGAAGACATGCAGGATAAGATCGAAGGGCT
>JBGATZ010000376.1:0-4800 GCA_044228905.1 Cyclobacteriaceae bacterium
CCTCAGCTCCGCTCTTTACCAGAAGGCGGGTAAGTACTGCTGATTTGTAAGCAGCAATACTTCCCGTTACGCCCAGTATGATTTTCTTTCCGCTGAGCATGAGCAATGATTAGGCGTTAGCCTTGTCAGCTTCTACTTCGTTGCGGTGTCTGTACATCAGTTTGTTCTCAGTAAATTCCTCAATAGCAGAAGAAGTAGGCTTCGGCATGCGTTCGTAGAATTTAGAGATTTCAATTTGCTCACGGTTTTCAAACACTTCTTCCAGGTTGTCAACCGTAGTAGCAAACTCAGCCAGCTTTCCATTAAGCTCTTCTTTGATGTTCACTGCAATCTGGCGTGCACGCTTTGAAATAACTACTACTGATTCGTAGATGTTTCCTGTTTGTGCAGAAATTTTATCCATGTCGCGTGTGATGATGGAAGGTTGAACGGCCATATTATGAATGTTTAGTTGTTGATTTTAGTTGATTGAGTTTATTTAAACTATCTGAATAAAGTTTCTCAGTCTCTTTCAGGTATTTGCTTTCAGGGAAGTTGTCCACTAATTCTTTATGATATTCTACTACAAGATTGTATCGATCCATTTGCAGATTCTTAAAGCTCTGCTCCGCGAAACGGTACTGTGAAATTACTTTCAGGTAAGCAAGTTCTTCCAGATAGTGTGAATCAGGAAAATTCTTTTTGAAGTTGTCAAATGAGATGATGGCTGCCTTATACATGCGAAGGCGAAGATATTGCTTCGCATTTTCATAACCCTTTTCCTCCAGCTTTTGCCTGCTGATGGTGATTACTTCTACTGCACGATCTCTGAATTTGCTGTCCGTGTATTGGTTGAGGAAATTCTGCATGGCATCCATCGACTCAATACTTTCCTTCTGATCGAGGTTGGGAGCAGGAGAAGCCACAAAGAGAGAATAGGCATACATAAACTGAGCTTCTTCTGCTAAAGCGCTTCGGCCATACGTTTCATAAAACGTTTTAAACTGATTGGAAGCAAGCAGGTAAGTCTTTTCATTGTATTGGCAGTAGGCCAGGTAGAATTCCACCTTTTCGCCTTCAGGCAAGCCTCTTACAATAGGTCTGATTTCCTCGAAAAGAATGGCTGCATGGTAATAGTCTTTCTTCTCGTAATACTTAAATCCGGCCTCGTATTTTACGCGCCAGTCCTCACTTTTTTGGATCCTCCTGAACTTACTGCATGACGCGAGTACGACAAGCGTAATCATCATGAAAAGCGAAGTTTTAAAGCCTGTTTTTTGAAGAAAAAGCATTAGGAACGCAAATTTTTAAAGGAATTGGCCACTTTGCCAAAACCGAACCGCAAATATACTTAAGGTTGAAGAATTATCAATCAGGAGCTTAACGATAAAGACCACGCCTTATTTTCTCACGATGAGCTTACGTGTGAGTACGCCATCATTGTCCAGATAGAGGGTGTAAAAGTATACTCCCGCTGGCAGCTCCTCAGTCTGAATTTTGACCTTCAGATCTGAAGCAGGCAGATCGTAATTTCCCACCGGGCTTCCTAAAATATTGTGAACCACTACTTTAGCTTTAAGTGACTCGTTGTGAATCTGGTAATCCACAAATGCCTGATCGATGGCAGGATTGGGATAAACATCGTGAATAGTGATGTCTTTTGATTTGAATACCAACGCTTTGGCTATTTTTTCTTCGATGGAAACGGTGACGTTGTGTTCGATAAAATCATGAGCTGCTCCTCTGACAAAAACTTCAAAACGGATATTGTTCTGACCGGCCATCAGCCCTGTTTCCAGTGTGTAGGCCAGTCCTGACAATGTTTCACCAGGTTCAATACGCTTCGAGAACTCCTCGATACCTGATTCGAGGCAGTTTTTATCAAGACAGAAATATCCTTTCTGTGTTCCACCCAGATCACTGTTTACTTTACGGATTATATAAAACTGGGCCTTGTCGGAGTTGTTTTTGATTCGGAGTGGAATGCGAAGGTTCTCACTTAATCCGGATTGGTAGTTTTCCTGACGATCGATGAGCTCGAAGCTTTGGGCCAGGGCACCGAAGCTGCATAAGATCAACGCCAGTACAACTACACTTCTTCTCATCGGAAATTACTCATTCAGAGAAAGATAGTTTATAGGGGAAATAAGTCCTAGTTATTTTATGAAAAATCTTTGGGGACAAGCAATATTACTGCGTGGTCGCACGTTCATCTGCCTTTTTTGATTTTACCACATCCACTTTGATCGGACGCTCCTTGTCACGCCAGATAAAGCCCCTCAATCTTGTCTCCGGTTCAGTTATCTCGTGGGGAGGAATAAATTTGGCATCGGGTTCTTTATAAAAAGAGATGTTATCCACCTTTCCCAACTTAAAATTGATCTTCATGTTACTACATACAATTTTGTTCATCCCCATCGTATAGGTGATTTTATAAATTGCAGTGTCCGTTTTTAGCTCCTGCTCATCCAGCGCAAAGAAAATATTCTCGCCATTGCCGTCTACTATCACGTTTACTATGGTTGAGTCATTAAAGCTGGCAGTCATTTTCCTGCCTTTGATCTGATTGAAATTAGTGAGCGAGTCCTGTTGTACTACAAAGGCGTTATTGATCAGAAAAATCTTATCTATTTTCTTTTTGCGAATAAGCAGCCTCACGGAATCTCCTGTCATCTGGTTTTCCATATTCCAGAGCACAGGATCTTTGTACATGTACATGATTGAATCAGAAGGAACATATACCAGTGAATCTGCTTTGCCCTGCATATCCGTTTTGAAAATCTTTACGTTGTTGTAAGCGAGCAATCGTTTTTTGCGGGGGTCTTTACTTTCAATGGACACAAGTGTGTCGGCTGAGAGGAAGAGCGTATCACCATCATCGGCCAGCTTAGCTACATAAGCATTGCCATATACTTTTGAAACACCCGTGAGTTTGTCGTAGTAACCGTCATCACCATAGATCACCATCTTTTCCTCTTTGGAGGTCATCACCACATTGTACTTGGCCTTATACAATTTCCGGAGATCATCCAGAAAATACTTGTCGCCCTTCATTTTATAGGACTGTGTTTCAATATCCCCCTGGTCAAGGTCTGATTTCTTTTGATTGGTGTCATAAAAGCCACTTTGATAAATGGCGGTTTGGCCATCCTTATCTACGATGTTGGTGCTATCTCTGAAGTAAACAATTTTGGTTTTCGAGTTGTACTGAAGTGTATCAGAATGCAACGTATAATCTTTATTGAAAGAGACCACATCTGTTTTAAAGGAGGCTACGTTCGTATTCACATTGTAATATCCTTTGCGGCTGGTGAGGGTATTTGTGCTGTCTACCAGTTTACCTCCGTTAAAATATTTGGCCACATTTTCAGGGCGATAGTAATCGAGAAAATCCGTATAAAGCGTGGCCTGATTGAGTTTGGTGAAGACTACATTTTTGCGCAGGTAGGCAACTTTAGTATTTCCATCGTACGAAAGACTCTTGGCGGTAACTGTCACCGAGTCGCCTTCAGTAATGCGGATCCGGCCGTAAGCCTGAATGGTGTTTTTTGCCCTGAAGATCTCAGCCGAATCGCAATAAATAGT
The DNA here is from genome assembly GCA_044228905.1 of Cyclobacteriaceae bacterium. GTDB lineage: Bacteria > Bacteroidota > Bacteroidia > Cytophagales > Cyclobacteriaceae > ELB16-189. The sequence continues at coordinate 3,565 of JBGATZ010000376.1, forward strand.
AGTTTGATTTTGCGTGAAAACGACATTTCCAACTACCCAATCTACCCGCTCTTCACCGCGCTTTGTTCCATGCATGCAATCTACCCGCTCTTCACCGCGCTTTGTTCCACGCATGGTATCCCCGTGCTTTAATTTCACCTTCTTCTGGCTGAAAGCCGGAATACAGGTACCAAGCAACATAATCAGGATACTGAAACGAATAAACATAGCTGCAAAATTAGAAAAAGATAGCAAGGCACTCTCCTTTTCAGTGCTTTAACCACAAAATGTGTGCTATCCTGATATACCTTTGCCTGATGCGTGAGCAATTTCTCGGCCACATTAATAATAATCAGCTTTGTAGCGTTTCGGACTCCATTCTCCTTACCGTAAGCGGAGGATTAGATTCAATGGTGATGCTCCATTTGTTCTCTTCGAATGGATTTAAAGTTTCCGTGGCGCATTGCAATTTTCAATTGAGGGGTCAGGAGTCAGATGGCGATGAACTGTTTTTATCGGATATCTGCCAGGCACTTCAGGTACCTTTTTTCTCCAAACGTTTTAATACAAAAGAGCATGCCACTCAAATTGGCATCTCTACACAAATGGCTGCCCGTGAATTGCGATACACCTGGTTTGATGAGCTGAAACAAAAAGAAAAGTTTGACTGCATTGCTACAGCTCATCATCTGAATGATTCAGTCGAAACGGTTTTGTTCAACCTGGTGAATGGGCGAGGAGCGGACGGATTGTGGGGTATTGCGGTGAAGAACGGAGCTATTATTCGCCCGTTGCTTTTTGCTTCACGCAAGGAGATTGGGAATTACGCAGCTGCTAATGGAATTATCTGGCGAGAAGACAGCAGTAATGCACATGATGATTACAGGAGGAATTTCATTCGTCATAAAATCATTCCAAAGCTAAAATCAATCAATCCTAACCTGGAAGAATCGATGCTTCTGGGAATAGAAAAAACAAAAGGCATCCTGGAGTTAAAGCAATCAGGAATTAACGCATTTGAATCAGAATATGTGATCAGACAAGGCAAGCGAACTGCCATTCAAAAGGATGCCCTGCAACAATTTCTACATCCTGCTTCTGTTTTATATGAGTTCATCAAATCTGATGGATTCTCGTTCGAACAATGCGAGCAATGTGTGCTGTCATTGAGTGGACAATCCGGAATGAAGTTTTTATCGCCTACTCATCAGTTGGTCATTGATCGCGAAGAATTGATCATTATGCCTCATGTTGACT
>JBGATZ010000377.1:0-4787 GCA_044228905.1 Cyclobacteriaceae bacterium
CACCGTTGACAATCAAAACATGTTCTCCCTTCGTCAGGTATTTGAATCTCCTGCTGATGAAGCCTTTTATGGATTAGGTCAGCACCAGGAAGGTGTCATGAATTATAAAGGGAAAGATGTTTCGCTGTTTCAGTACAACACGAAGGTTTCAGTTCCATTCCTGATCTCAAATAAAAACTACGGTATTCTCTGGGATAACTACTCGTTGTCCAAATTCGGAGACCCCAGTGATTATAAATCGATTTCACGTTTAAAACTTTATTCCAAAGATGAAAAAGAAGGTGGCCTGTCTGCCAGCTACGGTTCTAAGAGTGATCCAAAAAAAGAATACCTAAATCGTCAGGACACGGTGATCAATTATGAATTCCTTACTGACCTGAAAAAATATCCGAAAGAATTTCCATTGAATGACGGCAAGGTAATCTGGGAGGGATTCGTGGAGTCGGAATTCACCGGTGAACATAAATTCCTCACCTACTATGCAGGTTATACAAAAGTGTGGATCAATAATTCATTGGTCGTTGATCATTGGAGACAGGCATGGAATCCAGGTACTGTTCCCTTTCAATTCGAAATGGAGAAAGGGAAAAAATATCCAATCAAGATCGAATGGTTCCCGGATGGTGGGGAATCGTACATTTCATTGAAATGGCTGTACACTCCTGCGGAAGAACAGAATCAATTGTCTTTGTTCTCAGAAGCCGGTGATCAGATCGATTACTACTTCATCGCGGGTAGCAACATGGATGAAGTCATAAGCGGATACAGAAGTCTGACAGGCAAAGCAGAAATCTTTCCGAAGTGGGCAATGGGATTCTGGCAAAGTCGCGAGCGCTATAAAACACAAAAAGAAATTCTTGATATCGCAACTGAATTCCGTAAGCGTCAGATTCCAATTGATAACATCGTATTGGATTGGTCGTATTGGGAAGAAGCCAAATGGGGAAGTCAGGAGTTTGCGTTGGATCGTTTCCCTGATGCTGCAGCAATGATCAAAGAACTTCATGAGAAATTCAATCTGCATTTCATGATTTCTGCGTGGCCGAAATTCTATGAAGGCATCGATAACTATAAAGCCTTCGATGAAAAGGGCTGGTTGTACAAACAAAACATTACCAACCGTCAGCGTGACTGGATTGGGAAGGGATACATCTCTACCTTCTACGATCCATACAATGCAGAAGCTCGTACTGCGTTCTGGGAATTACTTCACAGGAATTTGCACAGCAAAGGTGTAGATGCGTGGTGGATGGATGCCACTGAACCGGATATTTTATCCAATGCTTCAATAGAAGAGCGCAAGAAGTTAATGAATCCAACAGCTTTGGGTTCTTCCACAAAATACTTCAATGCTTATCCACTCATGAATGAAAAAGGAATTTATGAAGGATTGAAAAAAGCAGATCCGGACAAACGCGTTTTCATTCTCACACGTTCCGCTTTTGCAGGGTCACAACGTTATGCAGCAGCAACATGGAGTGGAGACATCGCAGCCAACTGGCAGGATTTCAGAACACAGATTTCTGCGGGACTTAATTTTTCTTTATCAGGTATCCCGTATTGGACAACCGACATCGGAGGCTTCTCTGTTGAACGTAAATTCAAAAATGCGAAAGGAGCAGAACTGGAAGAATGGCGTGAACGCATGACACGCTGGTTTCAGTTCGGTGCATTCAGTCCCTTGTTCCGTGCGCATGGACAATATCCGTTCAGAGAAATTTTCAATGTGGCTCCGGAGAATCATTCGGCTTACAAAACAATGTTGTATTACGATAAACTTCGTTATCGCCTGATGCCATACATTTACTCTTTAACGGGAAAAGTTTATCACGAAGATTACACACTGATGCGCGCATTGGTAATGGATTTCCCTAATGATAAAAATGTCGTGGGCATCGGCACTCAATATATGTTTGGTCCTTCTATTCTCGTTTCACCAGTAACTCAATACAAAGAGAAGGCATGGAAAGTATATCCACCTGCCGGAGCAGACTGGTATAGCTTACATACCGGAAAATTTCATGAAGGAGGTTTAACATTCTATGAAGACACTCCGATCGAAACAATGCCGTTGTATGCCAAAGCAGGCTCAATCATTCCAACTGGTCCGGAGATGCAATACACTGCTGAAAAACCTGTTGATCCATTAACGCTTTATGTTTACACCGGAGCAAACGGTTCTTTTGATTTATACGAAGATCAGGGATTGAACAATGACTATCAGAATGGAAAGTATTCGACCATTCCTTTTTCTTATGATGAATCCTCTAAAACACTAAAGATCGGAGATCGCAAAGGTTCGTTTGAAGGAATGTTGGAAAAACGAACTATCGAATTAGTCTTCATTTCGAAAGACAAACCAGTTGCATTGAATCTGAAAGCAAAACCGGACCAAGTAATATCATACGAAGGAAAAGCAATAGAAGTAAAATGGCAGTAACGATAGAAGAAGCACAACAGCAGGTTGATCAGTGGATCAAAACACATGGCGTTCGTTACTTCAGCGAACTCACCAACATGGCCATTCTTACGGAGGAAGTAGGTGAAGTGGCACGTATCATGTCGCGCAGGTATGGCGATCAATCAGAAAAGGAATCAGACAAGAATAAAGACCTTGGTGATGAGATGGCCGATGTGCTTTGGGTATTGATGTGCCTTGCGAATCAGACCGGTGTGAATCTGACAGAAGCCTTTCAGAAAAACCTGGAGAAGAAAACACAACGCGATAAAGACCGGCATCATCAGAATCCGAAGTTGAAGTAGCACGTCATTGCTTCGTCATCCCGATGATAAATCGGGATGACGAAGCAATCCCATAATTCAAAGAATGTCTAGCGTAACCACTTGTCACTTTTATCCTGCACTTTTTGTCATCCCCAATGATGTGAGGTATATTTAGGAACACCTAATACCCACACTCATGAAACGATTGCTCTTTTCATCACTCGTTATTCTCTTTTTCTCCTGCTCCAAACATCCCAAAGCAGACCAGATCATAGTCGGAAAAATCTGGACCAGCAATGAAAAACAACCCTATGCAGAAGCCATGGCGATCAGTGGAGATACTGTTGTAGCTGTTGGAACAAAAGCAGAAATCGAAAAATGGAAAGGTGATAACACCACCGAAGTAATTGCATCCGAAGGTCAACTGATCGTTCCCGGATTCATCGATACACACACTCATTTTGTTGATGGGGGGTTCGGTTTATCATCCGTACAATTGAGAGATGCAAAAAATCCAAAAGAATTCATTCAGCGCATTGCTGATTACGCCAAAACATTACAACCCGGAGCATGGATCAGAAACGGTGATTGGGATCACGAGAACTGGGGAGGAGAACTTCCTCAGAAAGAATGGATCGACTCTGTTACAAAAAATAATCCGGTTTGGATTAATCGTCTTGATGGCCACATGTCATTGGCTAACTCTGCAGCACTGAAGGCTGCGAAGGTTGATGACAAAGTGAAAGAAGTAATGGGTGGTGCGATTGTTCGTAATAAAGGAAAAATCACCGGCATCTTTAAAGACAATGCGCAATTCCTGATTGAACAGGCAGTACCAACACCATCCGATGAACAACTGGATCGCGCGTTAGATGCAGCCATGAATCATGTCGCATCAAAAGGTGTGACCTCCGCACATAACATGAGTGGATATATGGAAACGTTCGAGCGTGCACATGCTCAGAATAAAATGATCACCCGCATCTATGCAGGTATGCTCTTGCCTGACTGGAAAATACTGGATGAAAAAATCAAGAAAGAAGGTCGTGGAGATAAGTGGCTTCGCATCGGAAACCTCAAACAATTTGTAGATGGTTCTTTAGGCTCGCACACTGCAGCATTTTTCAAACCATTCACTGACACACCAAAAGATTCCGGCTTCTTCATCACCAAAGAAGAGGAGCTGTATCGCGGAATCAAATCAGCTGACAGTGCAGGCTTGCAATTGATGGTTCATGCTATCGGTGACAAAGCGATTCATACTTTATTAAATATTTACGAACGCGTAGAGAAAGAAAACGGAGCCAAAGACAGACGCTTCCGTATTGAACACGCGCAGCACATCGCGCCTGCTGACATTGATCGTTTCAAAACACTGGGAGTAATTGCCAGCATGCAACCGTATCACGCGATCGATGATGGACGCTGGGCAGAAAAAGTAATTGGTTATGAGCGTGGCGAAACCACTTATGCTTTTGGTTCTCTGTTCAAAGCAGGAGCAACCGTTGCTTTTGGTAGCGATTGGTTTGTAGCGCCCCCTACTCCGCTGGAAGGAATTTATGCAGCCGTTACCCGAAGAACTTTAGATGACAAAAATCCGGATGGATGGATGCCTGATCAGAAAATATCCGTGGAGCAGGCATTGAAAGGATATACTTTAAATGGTGCCTACGCTTCATTCGAAGAAAACATCAAAGGATCACTGGAGTCTGGCAAGCTGGCCGACTATGTGATTCTTGAAAAAGATATTACGAAAATCGATCCTGTCGAAATCAGGAATGTGAAAGTCCTAAAGACCGTTGTTGGAGGAAAAGTAGTTTACGAAGCAAAGGATTAAACGAAAACACTCGTTCTTCTCGCCCCATCAGGTGTTATCACCTGATGCAAACTCCCGTAAATAAAAATGTCAGGTGATAACACCTGACATGAAAAAAAAACAGTTTATGAAGTAAAGACTAAGCGGCAACGCTTGCCTTCACTCGTTCTCCTTCGGGCTTCACACCCAGTTTTTTCATGGCGCGCTCTGCATTGCTCATCGCGCCATTAATTTTTCTGTTCGTCCA
>JBGATZ010000378.1:0-4768 GCA_044228905.1 Cyclobacteriaceae bacterium
TGAGTGTGAGTGCCTTCTCTGCCCGCACCATTGCCTTGGCTCCGTTTTCGGTGCGTGAATTATTTTGTAAAAAACGAGAGCCATCGTTTACATAGGCAATGACCATCAGCTTGCGATCGCGAGAAGTTTCTGCGGTTGAAATCCCAAGAAATGCAAGCGAATCGGAAATAGCTGGCTGTTGCAGGAAATAGTAATCTGCAAGCTTGAAGTACGCATCCACTTTTGATGAAGGAGTGGATGCTTTTTGCAAATTCTCTTTTAGCTGGGGCAGATTCGGATCGGCCTGCGACCACACCAAACCAGTACTGATGAAAAACAGGATGAGGGTAATCCGAAATTTATGCATGAGTGGGGTTATTGAACAGGAAAGATAATTGCTTTTCAGGATCACTCAAAAGAGGAACACCTGATTGATTACAATTTATTAATACCTGACGAACGTCACTGATATTACGGGAGCAATCTATCCGTTTGTGCTCAAAAACTTTATCTTTGAAAGATCTCCTCTTTACCAACCTATTCATGAAAACAATTTCCACCTCCAGGCGAAAATTTCTCCAGCAAAGTGCAAAACTGATCACTGCACCTATTATTCTGCGCGGGGCTTTTCCACTGTTTGCCAACTCGTCCATCGAATATTCTACGCGCGCCATTGATCTGGTGAAGAGGGCAACAGTGATTGATATGCTTGGTCTGGTTACATTGAATTTTCCTTTAATGGATAAATGGGTGGCCAATCCGGAATTATTTACAGACGTTGAATTTGAAAAATTCAAATCGAGCGGCATTAACATTTTTCATATAGCGGTTGGCACAGGCGGACCGGAAGCATGGCAGGAAACCAGTGATTTCGTGAATGGATGGAATAGTTTTCTGGCTGGCAACGATCGCTATTTTATGCGCATCGATTCAATCGGAGATTTGACTCGTGTAAAAAACTCCGGAAAAATTGGAATTCTTATTGGCGTACAAAACTCAGAACATTTCCGCACACCTGATGATGTGAATCGTTTTTACAATGCAGGCCAGCGCGTATCACAACTTACTTACAATACCCGCAACCTGATTGGCAACGGCTCTACCGAACGAAGAGATGAAGGACTGAGTGATTTTGGAGTTTCTATCATTGAACGAATGAATTCGATAGGAATGGCTGTAGATGTTTCACACTGCGGTGACAAGACCTCACTGGATGCCTTCGAGGTTTCAAAGAAGCCGGTGCTGGTCACCCATTCAAATGTGAGAACACTCACCAACGGACATCCACGCTGCAAGCCTGATGAAGTAATCAAAAAGGTAGGGCAAACCGGAAGTGTAATGGGTATTACAGGGGTGAGAATGTTTGTGAAAGCCAGCGAACCAACTACTATTGAAGATGCATTAAACCATTTTGATTACGTAGCAAAAATGATCGGGCCGGATCATGTAGGCATCGGAAGTGATATTGACCTGGATGGATATGATGATATGCCTCCTGAAATCAACAAACAATTAAGAGCAGGATATAAAGGTAGCTATGCCTTTCGTGAAAAAATAGATATCGATGACATCGCTCATCCGAAACGGATGTTTGATTTAACGGAAGGGCTAATACGCAGAAAGTACACGGATGATCAAATCATCGGAATACTGGGAGGAAATTTTAAAAGAGTATTGAGCCAGATCTGGGTTGCATAAGCCATATGCTCAAATAAAAACCTGATCATTGAACCTGGTTTTTACTGATGCTGCGACAGATCGTTATACTGCCACAGTACATTTATGATCTTCCATTCTCCATTTACCTTAACAATGTGCATGTAATCAATCCATTCATCAGCTATGAGTTTGACTGAAGCAGTTCTTGCAGAAACATCCAGCAATTTCACTTCCTTTTTGGGATTCTTCGGAAATTTATCCTTCTTCACATTGTAGCTCTCCGCAAGAATCACCATGTTCTCTGTAAAAAATTCCGACACATAGTCTTTCTGGGTTGCTTTATTCTTAAAAACTGATCTCTTCACTAGTCGCGGATGCAGGGCGTCTTGCATCAGTTTAGGATTGGGGTCGTGCTGTGCTTCAATGTAAGCAAGCGCTACACGTCTGATGTTCAGCGTGTCCTGCGCAGTCTGTGCTTGCGCATGCAGAGTTATAAACGACACAATAGAGCAAAAGAGAAATGCTTTTTTCATGAAACAGGGTTTTAAAGTAATTGATTGGAAAGCATACGGGCTAAAGTAATTTTCGTTGCGTTGTTAAAAACAAATTAACATTTCACTCCTTTACCCGATTCATCCTTCCTCTTTCCTGTTTCGCTCCGTTTCCAGGTATATTGTTCAGCCACCTGCTGTATATTGCCGTTATTTCTGATGTGAAAAAGAACGGAACACATACATTATCAAATACGCTGGTACTTCTGGCCGGAATCATCGTAGCTGTTTTTCTGGCTATTACCCAAGGTAAGGCGCAAACACAGTCATCAGCTGGATTTCTATATGGCAAGGTATACACCGCATCAAATACATATGAGGGGCAGATTCGTTGGGGGAATGAAGAGGTTTTCTGGAGTGACTTCTTTAATGCTTCCAAAAAATCGTCTGGCAGCTACAAAAAACTGGCAAGCGTAGAAAAAAAAGAGGAAAGTTCCTGGATGGACTTCGACTGGGATATCCTCAGCATCTGGGAAAATCAATCCACGCTGCATCAGTTTAGCTGCCAGTTTGGTGATATTAAAACACTGGAGATACTTAATAAAAACAACGTGCGCCTTCATTTCAAAAATCAATTACAAATTGAAGTGAACGGAGACGGATACAATGACATCGGAACAAAAGTACAGGTGCTGGATAAAGAGCTTGGCTGGACTTCACTTAACTGGGACAAGATCACAAAAGTAGAGTTCGGGCCTGCGCCCAAAGGCAGCGTACACCTGGCATTATCGGTTTTATATGGAACGGTAGAAACCAACCGCAAAGAAAAATTTACCGGCTATATTCAATGGGATCATGATGAGCGCGTGAGCACAGATAAGCTGGATGGAGAAAGTAATGACGGAAAAGTTTCTACTGCCTTTTCAGAAATTACTTCCATCGAAAAAAAAGGAAGTGGAAGCGATGTAGTCTTCAAATCCGGCAGAAAGCTTTATCTCACAGGCACAAATGATGTGAATGATGACAACAAAGGCATTGTTGTGATTCAACCCGGAAGAGGAATGATTGATATTCCCTGGAGCGCCTTTAAGAAAGTATCTTTTGAGCCAATTACTGATTCGGGGCAGGCGTATGAAAGCTTCAATGCGCCAAAGCAGCTTTCCGGAACTGTTTATTCATATGATGCCGATGCTGTATCCGGCAAAATGATTTTTGATCTGGATGAGAGCCTGGACATCGAAAGTCTTGAGGGAGAAGATAACCGCATTAAATACACTATTCTATTCAGGAACATTAAAAGTATCAAACCAAAGAATTCAGACTATTCAATGATCGAATTAAAAAATGGTGAAACATTATTATTGGGAGATAGCCGTGATGTTTCGTCCAGCAACGATGGAGTACTTGTCATGATCAAAGGAAAGAAAGAACCGGTACACATACGCTGGAAAACGATTGAGCAGATTATTTTTGATTGACGTGCGCCTCATCAACAGACGCTATATCATCTATGGATTATTGCTGACTCTTGTGGTCACGGCATTGATTTGGTTTGAAGTACGTTTTGAACCTACTTCTCTCATTTATTTTACCGCTGCATGGTTTGCTGTCGTTCTCATTTTATTATGGACTGGCAACCTGCTTCTCACCAAAGTATTCAACTACTATTTATCCTGGCATTCCTTTGGAAACATCCGTTTCTTCGCCCACCTGTTTTGCGGAATTCTTTATTCCTTATTAGTGATCAATGGCACTTATGCAGCTTTGAAAATATTACTTACCATCGATCCACCAACACGTTCCCAAATCATTGTAATGAATGTGTATGGTGCGGTCATCTTCATTCCAGCATTCTCAATTTATTTTAGTCTTCATTTTCTACGCAGCTGGCGGGAATCAGTAGTGGAATCGGAGAAATTCCAGAAAGAGAGTATTCGTTCTCAGTTGGAATCCCTGAAGAGTCATCTGGATCCTCATTTTCTTTTTAATAATCTGAATATTCTTTCCTCGCTGATTGACCTGGATGCGAAGCGATCGAAAGTATTTCTTGACAAATTCGCAGAGGTATATCGATTGCTCTTACGATCACGAACAGAAGATCTTGTCTCGTTGAAAGAAGAATTACGTTTCATTGAGTCGTATTGCTTTCTTCTGAAAACAAGATTTGATGAATCTATACATTTCTCCATTTCGATTCCTTCCGATCTCAACTCAAAGTCACTTCCTCCGCTTACACTCCAGATGTTGATAGAGAATGCAATCAAGCACACGTTGATTACGGAGAAGAAACCTCTTTATATTCATATTACTACTCACAATGAAACTGTTATTGTTTCCAGTTCTCTAAACGAGCGACCAGCCGGTTCAATTCCTCCTTCCGGAAGCGGTCTCGAAAATATACGGATGCGTTACCGTCATTTTACGGAGCAACCTATCGAAGTATTGAAAACGGAAACTGAATTTAAAGTGATCATTCCTTTGATCGAAACCTCTATCTCATGAAGATCGTAATCATTGAAGACGAAACATTAGCAGCTGAAAAATTAAAGAATACATTGCTGGAAATCGATCCGGCTTTTCAAATCAGCGCGGTGCTGAAATCCATCGAATCGGCCACGGAGTGGCTCTTACAAAATCCA
>JBGATZ010000379.1:0-4754 GCA_044228905.1 Cyclobacteriaceae bacterium
TCACGAACGATGCTTTATAATATTCGGGAGTTGAAGTGGGATGAGCAAATGCTGAAAGAACTATCCGTTCCTGCTTCATTGCTACCCGAAGTAAAACCGTCTTCGAATTCATTCGGAACCTGGACATACGATAATGTGTCAATACCAATTGCAGGAATAGCTGGTGATCAGCAAGCTGCTTTGTTTGGTCAGGCATGTTTTGAGCCGGGAATGGCAAAGAATACGTATGGCACGGGTTGCTTCATGTTGATGAATACCGGAAGTAATATTCAGCTTTCAAAAAATGGATTAATAACAACGATCGCCTGGGGGTTGGATGGTAAAGTAGAGTATGCACTGGAAGGAAGTGTATTTATTGCCGGTGCAGCCGTACAGTGGCTTCGGGATAGCATGCATCTGATCGATCAGTCTAAAGACTCTGAATACTTTGCTGCGAAGGCATTAGGCTCAAATGAAGTGTACGTGGTTCCTGCCTTTGCGGGATTGGGAGCTCCATATTGGGATATGTATGCTCGTGGAGCAATTTTTGGATTGACACGTGATACAGGAAAGGATCATATTATAAAAGCAACGCTTGAATCTCTGGCTTACCAAACCAAAGACATTCTTAACGCTATGCAGGAAGATTCAAAGCTTAAACTGGCCAGCTTAAAAGTGGACGGAGGCGCATGCGCAAATAATATCCTTATGCAGTTTCAGGCAGATATTCTTGGAACAGAAGTAGAACGACCAGAAGTAATAGAGTCCACGGCAATGGGTGCCGCTTATCTTGCCGGCATTCAAATCGGATTGTGGAAGAAGGGAGACATCATTAAGAATAGAAAAATTCAAAAAAGATTCGCCCCTTCAATGGAAGAATCAGTTCGTGAGAAACTTTACAAAGGCTGGAAGAAGGCCGTAGAGCGGACGATGAAATGGGTAGATTAAGTTTGTATGCGGGTTTTCGTTTTTGCTGAATTCTTAACTTGATCAGATCACCGAATCCAATTTGCATTCAACAAGCCAGTCCCACGGATAAGGGGCTTTCATCCACTTGGGAGGTGAAGAGAATTCGGTATCCCAATCGTATTCGATTTTGTCGAGAGTGGTTACTTTAAAACCTGCTTTGGAAAACCAAATATCAATTTGAGAAGCAGAGTAATGCCGGGTTGGTACTCCGTCAATGTATACAATGCCATCTACGAGGTCGGTTTTCTTGGCTTTGATGATGCTTAATTCATTTGAGTCAATCTGATCTGCTGATACGTTTTCTTTCTTGTACCATTCAATCAGTTGCCAGGCAGAATACAATGCAGAATCCAGAGAGGGGAGAACGAATACCGCTGTGCCATTTGGCTTTAATGATTTGCGGATTGTTTTCAGCATTGCCATGCTTTTTTCAGCTTCAGGCAACATTACTACATTGCAGCAGAAGGTAAAATCGGCTTTCTCAATTCGTGAAGCAGGCTTCACCAAATCCAGTTTCTTAAACTGAATATTTTTATAAGGTGAAGTTTTTGCTATTGATAATAGCTCTGAAGAAATATCGATTGCCAAAACTTTTCTAAAGAGAGGGGAAAGGTATGAGAATGATTTGCCTGTGCCACAACCAAAGTCGATGGCTGTATGATCGGGATTGCTGTATTTCTTAAAGTAACGAGGAAGTCTTTTGTTTTTATCACTTTTGAAAACATCAAAGATTTCCTCGTTGTATTTTGTGCCGATTTTATCCCAATGTACCTCCTGATTCATAAGCATGATCAACTGTTAAATGAATACCAATACGCAAGGTAAACTAGTTCACATTAAGTAATGGAATTTGATAAATTATCGTGGTTAAAATAAGGATTTATCAGATATGTGAATGAAATTAGTTGCATATTTAAGCTTCTTCTTTGCCTATGAATTTTTCGGTTTTCTCCCGCAATGAATTAATCCAGAAGCTGAAGTCGGAACAGTTCGATTTATTGATTATTGGTGGAGGAATTACCGGAGTAGGCATTGCATTGGATGCCGCTTCACGTGGTTTAAAAACTGCGCTCATCGAGAAGAATGACTTTGCATTCGGTACCAGTAGCCGCTCCACTAAATTAATTCATGGAGGGCTTCGTTATCTGAAACAACTGGAGTTTGCTTTAGTGAAAGAAGTGGGAAGTGAACGGGCGATCGTTCACAAACTTGCACCTCACCTTGTTGTTCCAGAAAAAATGCTCTTGCCTCTTTATGAAAAAAGAGGACTGGGTTATTGGCTTACTTCTATCGGATTGAAAGTATACGATTGGCTTGCCGGTGTGAAGTCTGAAGATCAGCGTAAGATGCTTACCAAACCGCAAACATTGAAATACGAGCCATTACTAAAAAAGGATGATGTAAAGGGCGGAGCCATCTATGCGGAATACAGAACTGATGATGCAAGACTCACGATTGAGATTGCAAAAGTGGCTTTTGCACAGGGTGCCAGCTTACTTAACTATGTTAGTGCTACAGATTTTATTTATGAAAATGAGACGATAGTAGGCGTAAAGGCGAAGAACGAAATTACAGGCGACCCAATAAATATCAGAGCTACCATTGTGGTAAATGCAGCTGGTCCGTGGGTAGACGAACTGCGTCATGTAAATAAATCGAAGACGTTAAAACATTTACATCTAACTAAAGGTGTTCACATCGTTGTTCCTTATCATCGTCTTCCGGTGCGCCAGGCTATTTACTTTGATGTGCCGGATGGCCGGATGATATTTGCTATTCCCCGTGGACGGATCACTTACATTGGTACTACCGATACGGATTACAGCGGAGATAAGAATCAGGTGTTCACGTCCGCAGAAGATGCACGTTATCTGGTAAATGCAGTAAATGAGACATTTCCAACCGTTCATCTCACAATGGCAGATGTGGAATCCAGTTGGGCGGGACTTCGGCCATTGATTCATGAAGAAGGGAAGTCGGCTTCGGAATTATCCCGTAAGGATGAGATCTTTGAATCTCCCACCGGTCTGGTGTCTATTGCTGGTGGAAAGCTGACGGGATACCGCAAAATGGCTGAGAGGGTCGTTGATCTGGTGATAAAGAAGAAGTTTGATGACCGTGAGCTGAAGCCATGTTCAAGTGATTCGATTGGTTTATCCGGATTTGGATTGCGAGATGCGAAGACAGTTCAGAGTTATGAAAAACGCATCGTGGAACGGATCGGATCATTGGGACTCAAGGGTGAGAATGCAGCTTCAATGGTTCATCTGTACGGAACTCAATCGGACTTTATTATCGATTACATGGTTGCCCATCGTACCAGCGATCCGGACCTTGATTTACTCAATGCAGAGCTTTGGTATATACTGAACCAGGAGATGATTGTAAAGGCTCAGGATTTCCTGGTTCGCAGAACGGGTTTGCTGTTTTTTGATCTCCCCAGGCTTACAAAATTACTACAGCCTGCCTTGCAATCGTTGGCGCATTACTTAAATTGGGACGAGGATCGCCTCCAAAAAGAGCGTTTGGAAATGGAGGAGATCATTCGACAAACCCTGAATTTTAAAACCTGAGTATGCGTATTACTTTGCTAAGTATAGGATTACTATTGCTGGTAGTGATAGAAATTCTAAGAGTGTATTTCATTATGCCCTTCCCCGGAAGTCAGCGAAATGAAACCATTGAGATCGCCTATTTTATTCATCAGAACATAATCTGGTTTAGATTAATTGGATTACTGCTCATCGCATACCCGCTCTATCACTACTTCAGGCTGGGGACCAAGGCTGCAAAAATTGTATTGTCGGTTTTACTAGTAGGTTACGCAGTGGTGTTTTACCTCTTTAACTTCAAATTTCTGGCGGATAAAATGTTCTTGCTTCCGGAAACTACCGCTTTTCTGAACGCAAACGATAATAAAATTCCAACAAAGCAATTAGTAATCGGAATAACCATAGGAGGTAAAAGCAAGGCGTATCCCATTGAGGTGATCGGCTATCATCATCAGGTGCGAGATACATTGAATGGTCAGCCTGTAATGGTTACGTATTGCACAGTATGTCGCACAGGAAGAGTATTCAGTCCTCGTGTTGAGGGTAAGCTGGAGAATTTTAGATTAGTGGGAATGGATCACTTCAATGCGATGTTTGAGGACAAAGAAACAGGTAGCTGGTGGCGACAGGTAAATGGTGAAGCAATCATTGGCCCATTGAAAGGGCAATCTCTGGAAGAGATACCTTCCGAACAAATGAGTCTTGCCGCATGGATCGAACATAACCCCTTTACATTGATTATGCAGGAAGACAGCGTTTTCAAGGAGAAGTATAAGGGAATGGAGAATTACGATGAAGGCGAAAGTAAAGGGGATCTTACTCGTCCGGACAGCCTTCAGTGGAAGGAAAAATCATGGGTTGTAGGTGTGCAAAAAGGAATGGAATCCAAGGCCTATGACTGGAAAGATTTGCAGAAATTACGTGTAATCAATGATAAAATCGGGAGTGATCCGCTTGTAGTTACTATTGAACCGGACTCCGTTTCATTTCATGCATTCAGCAGGGTAGTAGAACACGACACGTTAACATTCTCATTAAGCAATGGTAAACTCACCGACAATAAAACCAACTCGATCTGGGGATGGAATGGCAAGTGTACAGAAGGACCTTTGACGGGCAAAAAACTGAATAGCATTCAATCTTATCAGGAATTCTGGCATTCGTGGAAAACATTCAGACCTCAATCAGGTCAATACCTACCTTAGTGAAAAAAAAAAAGTGATGAGTGAAAAGAGTAAGCATCTGTGGGGCATA
>JBGATZ010000380.1:0-4751 GCA_044228905.1 Cyclobacteriaceae bacterium
TCAAAATAAAAACCAATAAACGTTTAACTAATCATGAAAAATCAATCAAGTGCATTATCTGACAGCTTCAAATCAGTATTTACATCGGTAGTCATTCCTTTAGAACTTGTACTGGGCTGGGCAATCTGGGCATTCGTATTAGGTTCTCCGGATAACTTCCAGGGAGGAGATCCGAATAACCACCCATTAGAAGGAAACTATCTTGGTATATTCTATAAAGGAGGTTATTTGGTGCCTTTAGCGATCGCTCTTTTATTAATGGTGGCAACATTCGCTATCGAGCGTGCATTGACTATCAGCCGTGCTAAAGGAAAAGGTAATGTAAAGAAATTCGTTCAAAAAATCCGTACACTGATCGCTTCAAGCGACTACTCTGCTGCTATTGCTGAGTGTGATAAACAAAGAGGTTCTGTTGCAAACGTAGTAAAAGCTGGTTTAGTAAAACAAACTGAATTAGCTAACAACAAAACAATGGATGCTGATCAAAAAATTACTTTGATCCAGAAGGATATTGAAGAAACAACTCAATTGGAAATGCCAATGTTGGAAAGAAACTTGGTAATCCTTGCAACTATCGCTTCGGTAGCTACACTCATTGGTCTGTTAGGAACGGTATTGGGTATGATCAAGGCGTTCTCGTCTATGGCGAATGCAGGTGCTCCTGATGCAGTAGGTTTGGCAAACGGTATCTCTGAAGCGTTGATTAACACAGCGTTAGGTATCGGTACATCTGCTGTTGCGATCATTTTCTATAACTATTTCACTAGCAAAATCGATGCATTGACTTACGGAATTGATGAAGCTAGCTATAGCATCGTTCAGAATTTCACAGCTCATAACAAAGCTTAATTATGGGAAAAGTTAAAGTACATAGAACTTCACCCTCATTGGATATGACTCCAATGGTTGACTTGGCGTTCTTGTTGGTAACATTCTTCATGCTTACCACCAAATTTGCGCCCGAGGAACCAGTGGCAGTAGACACTCCTTCTTCTACATCGATAATCAAATTACCCGAAACAGGTATCTTGACAATCACTGTATCAAAAGATGGCGCTGTCTTTTTCAATATGGATGGAAAGTATCACCGTCAGGAACTGCTGAGAAAGATCGGAGAGAAATACGGTGTGACTTTCACGCCTGAAGAAACTACTTCTTTCGCTTTGTCTTCCAGCATTGGATTACCAATCGGAAACCTGAAAGAGTATCTGGATATGAGTACGGAAGAACGCAAGCTGGTTAACCAGTCGGGCATCCCTACTGATTCTACTAACAATGAGTTGGCTGACTGGATCGTACTCGCACGTATGACCAATCCACAACTCCACCCGGTAGTTAGAAAAGTAATCAATACGTTGATTGACAAAAGGGTAACGATTTTCAACCTGATCACGAACATGGAAAAAGAGTCTTAAACTATTAAGCTAAAAAACAATGGCAGAAATTAGTCAAGGTGGTGGTGGCGGTGGTAAGGACGGTAAAGTAAGGAGTAAGAAGTCATCTACTAAGATCGATATGACACCGATGGTGGATTTGGCTTTCCTTCTACTCACGTTCTTCATGTTGACCACTACATTTAATAAGCCTCAGACCATGGAAATCACCATGCCTGAGAAGCCTAAAAAAGATGAGAAGCAGCCTCTGGTTAACGACCAGAAAGTGCTCACTCTTATTTTGGGTGCAGACAGTAAAATTTATTGGTATATCGGTATCAAAGAGCCCAAGCTGGAGATGACCAATTTTTCTAAAGATGGAGTTCGTAAAGTTCTTCAGGAGAAAAAAAGAGATATCGCAGGGTTGATTGTACTGATTAAGCCAACAGACGAATCTAAATACAAGAACGTAGTGGATATTCTTGATGAAATGAACATCAATGATATCAAGACCTACGCGATGGTAGATGATGCTTCTCCTACGGAAAAAGATCTAATTAAAGAATCAGGATTATGAAAGCGGAACAAGTTCAATTTAATACCTGGGACGATATCGTCTTTGAAAACCGTAATAAAGATTATGGTGCTTATTTCATTCGTAATGCCTACGTAAGAAACACAACAGTGGCAATCGTGATTACGCTGTTACTGGCTATTACAGTGTTGGGCTATCCGAAGATTAAGGAGTTTTTCGCTGGCAAAGAGGTGATCGAGAAAGCGGCAACCAAAACAGTAAAATATACTGATCTTGCACCGCCTCCATCTTTGAATAAGACTCCACCTCCACCTAAAATGGAAATCCCGGAGTTGCAAAAGATTGTGAAATTCCTTCCTCCTAAAGTAACTGAAAAACAAGTTGAAGAAGAGGAGAAAATGCTTACGATCGAAGAGGCAAAAACTCAACCTACGGGTCCGGAAGCCATCGAAGGTACCGGGACTGAAGTAGTATTTGACGAAGTGGTTGCGGAAGCGGTTGACACTGGTCCGGCAGAAGAGCAAATCTTTACAATTGTAGAGCAAATGCCTGAATTCCAGGGTGGTGCCGATGCAATGATGAAATTCATTGCCAAGAACACCAAGTATCCAGCTGTAGCAAGACGTATGGCGATTGAAGGATCGGTATTCGTAAGCTTCGTTGTGGATACAGAGGGAAAAATCAGCGAAGTGCAGGCAATTAAAGGAATCAGCCCTGATTGCGACAGAGAAGCAATTCGTGTGATCCAGTCTATGCCTCCATGGAAAGCCGGAAAGCAGAACGGTAAACCAGTAAAAGTACGTTTCGTACTTCCGATTAAATTCAAACTGGCTTCCTAATAGCTCTTCCATGAAAACAAATCATGAAGAATATAAGATGTCGCCTTTTGAATCGGTGCTGAAATATTTCGGAGTGCTGCTATCTCTGGTATACGTCATGGTTGGATTAGCTATGGTTTATCGCGGAGAAGAATTATTCGGCATCTCTCCCCTGTGGGCTTTGCCCCTGGGAAGTATGCTGATGGTATACGGTGTATACCGTGCCTATCGGTTATATCAAAAATACTTTCGCTAATGAGTGCGAAATGGTTAACAATAACTTTCCTTTTATTTTTCGTCCTTGCTGCGTGTACAGAACGCGGCAAGGATGGAAAATTCCTGGATACAACTACTTCCGGCTCGATTACAATCACAGCCGATGAAGCACTTCGCCCTTTGCTAGATGCAGAGGTAAGTGCTTTCGAAAACCTCTATCAAAACGCTAAAGTCAAAGTCATTTATAGCTCTGAGCAAGACGCTATTGATGCTATGCTTAATGATAGTGTGCGCCTGGTGATCACCACACGGTCTCTCAATAAAGAAGAAGAGAAAATACTGAATGATCAGAAACTCAAGGGACATACAGTGACCATCGCGAAAAGCGGAGTGGCACTAATGATTAACAAGAACAATAAAGACAGCCTGCTAAGTGTAGACAGGTTAAAAGACATTTTTTCTGGCAAGGTCAACACGTGGGAAGGAAGCGGCAAAAAGCAGACACCTATACAAGTAGTGTTTGATCAGCCAAATTCAGGAATTGTCAGATACCTGGCAGATTCTTTACACGTGCAAATGCCCCTTCCCTCCAATTGTTTTGCCGTAAACAGCAATTCCGCTGTTGTAGAACACATTGCCAAGCAACCCGATGCACTGGGACTGATTGACGTAAGCTGGATCAGCGACCGCGATGATTCCACTGCAAACGGCTTTTTACAGTCGGTGCGAATAGTAGGGGTAAGTAATGGCAAGGATTTTGTTAAACCTTACCAGGCATACATTGCCGACCGTCAATATCCCCTTCTGCGCAATATTATCGCGGTAAGCAGGGAAGCAAGGGCTGGTTTGGCAAGTGGTTTTATCGCTTTTATGGCAGGAGAGAAAGGACAACGCATTGTATTAAAATCCGGGCTGGTACCCGCTACGATGCCTATCCGTCTTGTTTCTATAAATCGTGATCCAATTCAGTAAACAATAAAGTGTGTATTAATTTTTAAAACTAAATGAAAACGAGAATTAACGTAATGCATCCTCTGGCTTTGCTTATTTGCTTAAGCTTATCAATAGGTGCTTTGGCTCAAGACGCGCCAAATCCTGTGATCGCTCAGGCTGCCAGATTAATAGATACCGACAGACCAGTGAAGGCATTGAAGGTATTAACTGATGAAGTAAGTAAAACTCCTACGGCAGCGTTGTGGTATTATGTAGGTATGGCTCAAATCAAAAACGGGCAAGCTGATGAAGCAGCAAAATCTTTTGATAAAGGAATTGCCCTGGATGAAAAGGAAGCACTAAACCATATCGGTAAAGGCTATCTTTTGATGGTTAATAATAAGCCAGAAGAAGCAAAGATTTTATTTGATAAGGCATTAGCCATCAGTAAATCCAAAAACCCTGTAGCGCTGAAAGAAGTAGCTAAAGCTTACCTGACCAACACCAAGTTTGGTCCACAGGCGCAAGCGCTGTTAGAGAAAGCAAAAGGAATCAACAAAAATGATCCCGAAACATACTTATTACTTGGCGATGCTTTCCTTGCTCAGAACAACGGTGGTTCTGCTGTGAGTAACTATGAAAATGCAGTCCCTTTAGATGCTAAAAACGGAGCTCCACACTATCGCATTGGTTTAGTATATATCCGCTCCAGAAACGTGGAGGAATCCGAAAAAGCGTTCATTAAAGCTCCTCAGGTTGATCCTGAATATACTTTGGCTTACAAAGAATTAGGTGAAGCCTATTACTTGGCGAAGAAGGGCGAAAAAGCGGTGGAGGCCTATGAAAAATATTTAGCATTGACTGATAAGCCTGAAG
>JBGATZ010000381.1:0-5694 GCA_044228905.1 Cyclobacteriaceae bacterium
AACCCGAAAACCCCAGTTGTTACGTTGAAATGCTTTACCAAAGGGAATTCGTTCGATGAATTTATTGGCCGTTTCGATCATGGTATTGGTCAGCGAGGGCAAAGGACCATGAATTTCAAAAAAATGTTTGTCCATTTTGCCTTCGAGGTCCCAACCGCTTGGAAAGCATAATGAGCCTGCAGCGAGAACCATCTTATCATTCAATATTAGCAGGTCTTCCTGAATTTGCCTCCCTACCCAATCCAATGGAGCCAATGGTAACGAGGCTTCGTTTCCATACTGAAAAGAATAAGATTCATTTAGAGTTTTATTCGTCCAGATCCAGTTGTCATCATTTTTTGCCAGGTTGAAATTTTGAGGATATGATTTAACCAGACTATGCAGGACGATAGATACGACTTCCCACTGATGCGAGAGCGTGTCGGGAGCAGCTTTGAAATAGTAGGTCGGAAACGAATTCAGCAATTTTCTTTTCGTTTCTACTTCCGTCAGATAATGTTCATCGACCTCGATGAGTTGTGCGGGGTCGGGCAAAGGCGATGTGCCTATTTTGAGATCAAATTTTTCCGTAAAGGGAAAATGACGAAGCATTGGAACCTGAATTTTGCCTTTAAAATACCAATTTTAAAAATAGTAACCGGTATTGCTTAAGTTGGCCTTCCAAACTCGGTATAAGTCTATGAAATACTCGTCTCTGTCTGTTGTTATTTTACTGTTTGCATGCTCCTCACTCTTTGCCCAGGAAGTAAAAGATCCTGCACGATTCAAGGATGAGATTGTAACGTTGACGGCTCATGACAAATCAGTTAATAAGAAAGACCTGATCTTGTTTACGGGTAGTTCCAGTTTCAGACTCTGGAAAGATTTGCAAACATGCTTCCCTAAGAAGAACGTATTGAACAGAGGTTTCGGTGGTTCGGAAATGTCTGATCTGGTCTATTACTTTGATCAATTGATTCTTCGTTATCAGCCTAAACAGATTTTTATTTACGAAGGCGATAATGATACCAACTCGGGGAAAACTTCGGAGCAGATTCTGGCTGATGCTCAACGGCTTGTGAGCATGATTCGGTCTGAGGTATCGCCAACCGTGGAGATCTTATTTTTAGCCGCTAAACCGAGCCTGGCAAGAGCCTCATTGAAAGAACAATACCTGAAGTTTAATTCAGAGTTGAAGGCCTGGGCAGAGAAGCAGAAGAACGTAAAGTTTGTCGATGTCTGGACTCCTATGATGGACCAGTCCGGAAGTGTTCAAGCTGACCTGTTTGCAGAAGACAAGCTCCATATGAACGAAAAGGGCTATGCGATATGGAAACGGGTCATTGGCCCGTACATCCGGTAAAATCTTATATTCAGAGCCTTCTTTTTGTGTGGCATTAATAAATGCCAACCTACCTTTGTGCTGTTCAAGAGAAAGGGAAGTAAACTGGGATGAACCACACAGCCACACCAAAACAATATCTGATTGTTATCGCTCTTGTAGGAGGAGTTTCGTCAGTAAGCTTTCTGCTGGCAAATTGGCTGGATTACAAAGTGGTTGCCTTTCTGCTGCTTATGCTGGTGTCGCTGATTGCGATGTTCTTCGATATTCTTCCCGTTTTGCTCGCAGCGATGTTGAGTGCACTCATCTGGGACTTTTTTTTTATTCCACCTCGTTTCACCTTTCGCATTGATACGGCAGAGAATACGCTGATGTTATCAATGTATTTTGTGATTGCATTAGTTAATGCAGTTCTTACTTACAAAATAAGGCAGGCAGAAAAGGACGCGCGTCAGAAAGAAGAGAAAGCGAATACGGTGAAATTGTATAATACGTTGCTCAATTCGCTGTCTCACGAATTACGCACACCCATAGCGACAATTATCGGTGCAGCGGATAATCTTCTTTCAGAAGAAAAAAAGGTTTCGAAAGAAGATGAGCATAAATTACTGTCTGAAATTTCACGGGCTTCACTTCGGCTGAATCAGCAAGTGGGTAATCTGTTAAATATGTCCCGATTGGAAACAGGATTTATTCAACCCAGAAAAGATTGGGTAGATGTAAACGAATTGGTTTATGGTGTGATTAATAATCTGAATGCGGGATTACATCATATTGAAGTGAATATTAAAGACAATCTGCCCTTGTTCAAATTGGATTATGGAATCATGGAGCAGGTTATTCATAATATCCTTAATAACGCTATTCAATATACTCCGGCCCAATCTAAAATTGTGGTGAGTGCGGAGTGTGTCTCTGACTCCTGTGTGATTACCATTTCGGACAATGGAAATGGATTTCCTCCCGATGAAATTGACAAGGTGTTTGATAAATTCTATCGTTTAAAAAACTCAAGAACGGGAGGAACAGGCCTGGGTTTGTCCATTGTAAAAGGATTTGTAGAGGCACATCAGGGAACTATCCGGTTGAGCAATGTCTCTGAAGGTGGAGCTGAGTTTATTATACATATCCCCACCGAGACTTCGTATTTAAATAATCTTAAAAATGAATAGCGGAGAGATATTGATTATTGATGATGAAGCTCCTATTCGTAAGCTGCTGGAGATCACTTTACAATCTAATGATTACAAGGTGAAGGAAGCTACCACCGCGAAGGAGGGTTTGTTGTTAGCAGCCAATCATTCTCCTGATTTGATTGTTCTTGACTTGGGATTGCCAGACGAAGATGGGCATTCTGTTTTGAAGAAATTGCGTGATTGGTACACTAAGCCGATTATCATTTTATCAGTACAAAGTGGTGAAGAGGATATTATCAATGCATTGGATAACGGTGCAAATGATTACCTAATAAAACCTTTTCGTACTGGAGAACTATTGGCACGTATTCGTTCAGCATTGCGTTCTTCCCAGAATGAACAGAAAGAGTTAGTTGTAGAAAGCGATGGATTAAGTATTGACCTGTCATCACGTACTGTACACAAAAATCAGGAACTGATTAAACTTACTGCTACTGAATTTTCGTTGCTGTCCTTATTTGTCAGGAACGAGGGAAAAGTACTAACGCATCAATATGTACTAAAACAGATCTGGGGACCCGGATCGATAAATGAAACACAATACCTGCGTGTATACATCGCGCAATTAAGAAAGAAGATTGAAGCAGATCCCAATCGTCCGGTTCATCTGATCACTGAGTCGGGTGTGGGGTATCGTTTTATCACAAAACAATAAGCAATTAACATATTACTCGATATTAAACCGAATGTTAATATTCGAACAGGATTAGTATTGCCTCTTTATTAGCAGCCTTGCTATTATTTATGGCGACATTGGAATCAGTCCGTTGTAGTGTTAAAAGCAATCATCGGTGACCAGCCGGTTGAAGAGCCATAGGACACCGATGGAGGAACTGACAGCAACACGGAACTATATGCTCAGCAACTATATCACTTTTCGTTTTGAATCCCTTAATCGGCATAGCTCAATTCCTTATTTTGCAGGTTCTGGAGGAATGGCAAACTCTGTTGTGTGGGAGGGAACTGCTCCTGCAAATTGGCAACCGGACTTGAGAAAGCCTGAGAATCGGATCGTGTTTGCAATGAACTTCAGGATGTAAAATGATAAGAGCTCGCTTCTTTGATGAAACGAGCTCTGAGTGTAATTAAATGAAGAGGAAGATTATTGCTTGCCTTCTTTTTTGGCTCTCTTCTCAGCTCTTTTCTCCTTCAATGTTTTAAGAGGTTTTTTCTTTTCCTCTTTCTTCATATCTGTTCCTTTTGACATAGCGGTTTTGTTTAATGTTTAACAAAATTAACAACTTGTGTATTGAAAAGTCAAATTCAAATCGGTGTATTTTAATTGGCAGGAAGATTTGCAAGCATGAACGCCCTGATATTACCTCCCATGATCTTTTCAATTTCTTCCCTGTTGAATCCTTTTTTGATCAACTCATTAACAATTACCGGGAATCCATTGATATCATAGCTGGATTCTACTGCGCCATCAAAGTCGGAACCCAATGCTACTTTATCTACTATTTTATCGGCCACATATTTAATAGCAAGTGCTGTGGCTTCCGCATCGGTACTTTTACACAGCCTTTTCCCATAGGCCAATGCCAATCAATCATTCCGTTTGCCTACTTCTATGATCTGAGCATCGGAAAGATTTCGGACGTTATCGCATGTGCCCTTCACTCCTCCATGAGAAAGTTAAGGGGCCGGTAGTGGCCTCAAAATATCTTCTATCGTTTTTGGAGAAGCATGTGCAATATCAAGAATGATGTGAAGATCATTCATTCTGTTGACTAACTGGCGACCTTTCTCTGTCGGCCACCTTTGTCAACTCCATGAGCAGAACCCGCCCATTCGTTATCAAAGAAATGGCTAAGGCCAATGTATCGCACGCCTTTTTGATAAAATTCATCCAGGTTGATCAGGTCACCTTCCAGGCAATGTGCCCCTTCAGGCCGAGCATTCCTGCTGTGAGCGAGTGATTTGATTCGCGGTCTTTGATGAATTGCAGCAAATCTTTCTGACTTTTGATCAGGCGAAAAGCCCCATTACTTTTATCAGCGAAGTCTGCCAGTTCTTCACATTGATGAATAGCTCTCGATTTGATACTAAACCAGTCTGAAGGAGGTTTTAGTTGGGCAAAACTTAGCAACGCTATCTGATCGGTCTCACCTGAATTGCTATCGTAATTTTGATTACGCGGTGTTTTACTCACAATGGTAAATACCTGAAAAGCTTCGTTTGCTTCCTGCATGCGAGGGAGGTCTACATGCCCGTGATCATGTCGTTCCAGAAAGTTTCTGTCCCAAAGCAATGCATCGCAATGAAGATCGGCAATGAAGGGAATGGAATCGTACCAACTTACCTTCTCGGTGGGAGAGGAGACGTGAACGATTCGATTCATCGATTTATCAATCTTACCGGGTACGATGGTGAAGAAAAGGATTGCTCCAACAAAAACCAGCAGTGAGACAATTAAAAGAATTTTCTTAATCATAGAATATTTTTTAACAAGAGATCATGATTTGAACTGGAGGTAGAAGGAAGTTCCTTTTCCTGGCTGTGATTGAACCCGTATACTTCCTTCATGAAGACTCATAATCTGTTTTGATAAGCTTAATCCAATACCAGATCCTTCTTTTTTGGTAGAAAAAAATGGAACAAAAATTTCCTTTAATTCTTTCTCAGGAATTCCCTGACCATTGTCAGTAATCTCTACGATGATTCCTGCATCAGTGCGATATCCTTTCAGGATAATTTTCTTGTCTGGCTTTTCTTCCAGGGCGTGAGTACTGTTGGTAATCATATTAATAATCACCTGTTCGATCAATGCAGGATCAATGAGTGTCGTTAGATCTTTAGTTTCGAAATCGACAATCAATTGAATTCCCCTATTGGTTAATTCCGATTCCATCAAAGAACGAATGGAATCAAGGAATTGAGGGATATTGGTTTTCTCTTTGACAGGCTTGGGCACTCTGGTTAGCTTACGATAATTATCCACGAAATGAAGAAGACCTTCGCTACGCTTTTGAATCGTATTCAATGAAAACCGAATATCGCTAACAGTCTCTTCATTGATGGCTTCAGGTCCTTTTTGCTGTCCATTCTTATCTGTGAGCATGCCTTGCATGGTTTCAGTTAACGATGAGATAGGAGTGACCGAATTCATGATTTCGTGCGTTAATATCCGGATGAGCTTATGCCAGGCCTCAATCTCTTTCTGCTCGATCTCGGAAT
>JBGATZ010000382.1:0-4859 GCA_044228905.1 Cyclobacteriaceae bacterium
CCAATACTGTTGAAAGTTGCGCTGGAGAATTTTATGTCTATTGAATTCGAACTGCCCTATGAGTACCATGGCGTCCGTACCCGGTCATTTACGGTTCGTTAATAACTATTAAAAAATCTCTCGCGTGTAGATTGATTTTCCTACTAACCGGCTGGATTTCTTTTAACTAATTAAGCCAAGCGGGCAATGGTAAATGCGTGCTACATCCTTATTTTCGCACAGCATATAAAATAGTATCGGGTGAGTCATACAGAGCCAGTCGTTCATCAGAATAAACAATTTACCAACGTCAATTATGCAGAGAAAAGATTGGAGAACCGGGAGTTTATAAAATGCGAATTTCTTAATTGTGATTTTTCCAAAAGTGATCTCCGCGGCAACGATTTTGTGGATTGCCAGTTCAGGAACTGCAATTTTTCGATGGTTGTATTGGACGGAGCGGGTTTCAGAGATGCGGCTTTCAGCGAATGTAAACTGCTGGGCGTTGACTTTACCAGATGTAATAAATTCATGTTCTCGTTTTCGTTTACTCAGTGTTACCTGGATTATTCCACGTTTTACGGAACCAAACTGATCAAGACCAGGTTTCGGGAGTGTTCGATGAAGGAAGTCGATTTCACCGAAGCAGATTTGTCGGGTGCCGTGTTTGAGAGATGCGATTTAATTGATACGAAATTCCTGAATACAAAACTTGAGAAAACGGATTTCAGGACTGCGGAGAATTTTTCTATTGATCCTGAATCAAATAAAATAAAGAAAGCAAGATTTTCCGCACTGAATCTTACCGGACTTTTGCATAAATACAATCTCGACATTGATTTTGGCTCCGGAGAGTAGCTTTTAAGTAAAGACAGTCTGCCTGTTAAATCTTGCTTTATAATCAAGCGGGGATAATCCGGTTAGTTTTTTGAAGACTTCGCGAAATGCTTTATCATCTGAATACCCCACTTCGCTCATTACTTCAAAGACATTTTTTCTTCCTTTCTCCAATGTACTTTTAGCTGCTTCGATTTTAACCCGCTGCAAATATTCCAATGGAGTATTTCCTGTAGCTTTAATAAAACGCCTGTCAAAATTTCGCCTGCTGATTGCCAGCCGGGAAGACAGTTCTTCAAAAGAAATTTTCTTACTGAGATTTTCTTCCATATATGTCTGCGCTTTACTTACGAGATCATCTCCATGATTCTTTTGTGTTTGAAAGATAATGAATGGTGATTGAGACATACGTTCGATGTCTATCTGAAACACTTTTGAACAATAAATGGCCGTTTGTCTGTCAAAATACTTTTCAACCAGGAAGAGCATCAGATTCAGAAAAGAGTACGCCCCTCCATTGGTGTAGATTCCGGGCTCGGCAGTGATGAGCTTGTCTGTTTGAAGTGTGATGTTTGGAAACATCTTTCTGAAATCACTGGCGGCATTCCAATGCGTGGAGCAACTCTTTCCTTCCAGCAAGCCGGTAGCGGCAACAAGAAATGCGCCCGTACAAATGCTTGCGATCTCTGCACCATTGTTATACTGCTTTCTGATCCAGCTGATGATCTCAGTATTTTGTTTTATTACCCGCTCATAGTCATAAGATTTCCTGTCTTTTGCCAGTAACCATTTGCCCTGGTCAGTATTTCGAATGAACCGGTAATACTACTCAGGTTTACATTTCCTTCAGGAACCAGTATGGTTACTTGTTTCATCTTGATTTTTTGATATTGAAGTAAAGGTGTGGAATTGAAATGTCCAAATCAACCAGTGAAGTTGTCTAATTTATACTGGCTGCTTTTTTCAAGGTACATATACATTTGAATCGGCCACTTAAAAATTATAAGTATATGACGACAACTGATTTTACTACCACATTATTGGTTAGACAAACGCCCGGAGAAGCATTGAATGCCATCACCAATCTAAGGGGTTGGTGGTCGGAAGAGATTGAAGGGGATACCGGTAAGCTGAATGAAGAGTTAAATTATCACTATGAAGATGTTCATCGATGTAAGCTGAAACTGATCGAACTGGTTCCCAATCAAAAAGCAGTCTGGCTGGTTACAGATAACTATTTTAACTTTACTAAAGACGATACGGAATGGAAAAACACAAGACTTAGTTTTGAAATTTCCAATGAACAAGGAAAAACTCAAATCCGGTTCACTCACATTGGGTTAGGTCCGCATTATGAATGCTATGAAATCTGCCAGGATGCATGGACGAATTACATTCAAAATAGCTTGCATAAACTAATAACTACAGGAAAAGGAGAGCCCAATGGGAACGGTAAGCCTCAAACTGAAAATGAAAAGAAATTTACTTCATTAAACTAACAGAGCTATGAGTTCAGAGGATTATGCAATTACGCTCACGGTGGGTGTGTCTCCATCAGAAGTATTTAAACAAATTAATCAGGTCACTACATGGTGGACAGAAAATCTCACAGGCAGGTCGGAGCAACTAAACGATGAATTTTCTGTTCAGTTTGGAGATATTCACTATTCGAAACACAAACTGGTTGAAATCATTCCCAATCAAAAAATAGTATGGCTGACTACTGATAGTAAACTCACTTTCGTTGAAAAACAAAACGAATGGACGGGAACAAAAGTGATTTTTGAGATCTCATCTTTAAGTAACAAAACCCAAGTTCGGTTCACTCACATCGGACTGGTTCCTGCTATTCTTTGTTATAAGGGTTGCATACAAGGCTGGGATTACTACATCAAGGGAAGCTTATTCAGGCTGTTGACCGAAGGAAAGGGAACACCTGAACTAAAATTATAGCAACTGTTCCAATAGCGGATTGGAATATTCTCCTGTGGTGAATAAGAGATTGTTGTTTTTTAATTCTTCAGATGAGTGATAGGAAGTTATTCCCACCGCCTTCATACCGGCACGTGCTGCCGCTTCTATACCTTTCGGTGCATCTTCAAAAACCACACACTGATCAGGAGCTATTCCCAGCCTGCTTGCAGCCTGTAAAAACACATCCGGATGCGGTTTGCTTTCACGAACATCTTCAGGACCAATAATCACGGGGAAGTAGCTTCGCAGGTTGAGATTATCGAGTACAAAATCCACATTGGCTTTGGGTGCCGCTGTTCCGATAGCCAGTTTGATATTCATTGTCTTCGCCTTGTCAAGGAATGAGTGAAGGCCGTCAATAAGTTTCAGATGAGGGAGAAACTCTTCGCGGTAGCGGCTTTCCTTGCCGATTGTAATCATTTCTATTTCCTGATCAGAGAATTTACCCTGCCCGAATACACGTACAAACATTTCTGAAGCTTTGCCATACATCTGCAGCTTTACTTGTTCAGCAGTGAGGGGTGCTTTCAATTGATCAACCAATACTTTGTACCAGGCCAGTTCATGGTAATGCATATCATCGACCATGGTACCATTCATATCAAAGATAAAAGCGCGATAAACAGACATAGATAGAAATTTTCTATTTGGATCCGAGAATAATAGGAGAGACCTCAATGAGCTGAAGAGACTTTACCATCTCTTTGGTTCCAGCCTTGTACTTTTTGAAATGAGGTGTTTCAAGGTGTGACTTGTAGGCATCTTCACTGGCATATGTTTCGAAAATCGTAATGGAAGATGGGTTTTCTTTTTCTGCCACTGCGTACAAGGTAAGTACTCCCGGTTCCAACCGGATAGAGGCTTCGATCTCTTCCTTTAATTCGGTTGTGTAGCGATCCAGTTGAGAAGAGTCGATTTGAAGTTTAGCTATTCGTACCATCTGAGGTTTCTCCTGAGCACGTGCACTTTTGGCTGAAGATAATATAGCCAGCACTGCCATACTACAGATTAAGAAAGTAGTCTTCATTTTTGTGTCTTTGATGCGATTCAAAAAAATAATCATTTCAGTGGTTTGATGAGAGCAGGAAAGATTTTATATTTAAGTGTATTTTTTTAGCGTTCTTTAAAAAACATGTATTTCTTCAGGTCACCACTAAAACTGGTTATTATTGTTCTTACTCTACTCTCTGTTGTACTGGTAATGAATTGTGGGGTCAGGGAGGAAGCCAGGCTTAATCTCAATCGTTATCCGATCTCATCGATTGATATCAAGAACGTAATTCTTACTGATAGTTTTTGGTTGCCTAAATTAAAACTTATCCAGGATACAACGATCCGTCATGCCTTTGAGAAATGTGCAGAAGAAGGACGTATGGAAAACTTCCTGATTGCAGGGAAGAAGATGGAAGGAAAGGTGCGTGGCAAGATGCCTTTTGATGATACGGATTTGTACAAGACCATTGAAGGAGCGTCTTATTCATTAATCAGTATGCCAAACCCGGCACTGGATGCCTACCTGGATTCAATCATCTCCATTATTAAAGTAGGGCAGGAAGCAGATGGATATCTCACTACGTGGTTCACGATTGATAGAACAACTCCTCCTGCGGATTGGGTAAAACCATCAAAGGAACGATGGGAGGGTGAATACATGAGTCATGAGTTGTATAATAGCGGGCACCTTTTTGAAGCAGCGGCTGCACACTATTGGGCTACAGGCAAGAGAAATTTCCTGGAGATCGCCCTAAAGAATGCAGATTTGCTGGTCGCTAATTTTAAACCGGGTGGTCTACAGCAGCCTCCGGGTCATGAGATAGTTGAAACAGGATTAATCAAACTTTATGACATTACTCATAATGAAGATTATCTGAAACTCTCTAAATATTTTATTGATCTGCGTGGTGATAGCAGCACACACAAACTTTATGGCGCTTATTTACAAGATCATGTTCCGGTAACCCGGCAGTCAGAGGCGGTAGGTCACGCGGTGAGGGCAGAGTATCTCTATGCGGGAATGACTGATATAGCAGCTATTTATAAGGATGATGCGTACTCAAAAGCGCTCGATA
>JBGATZ010000383.1:0-4744 GCA_044228905.1 Cyclobacteriaceae bacterium
TGAACGAGTCACGGGGATTGGTGCTGACCTCATCGGAACTTAACTCGGTATATCCTGCATTGAGCCGGACGCTGAGTCCTTTGGTGAGTTCGTACGAGGCAAGCATGTTGCTGATCAGGTTGGTAGTGCGTGCATTGAACTGCTGACGCGTGGCACGCAATGGATTGGTCCATGTTCCTTCCTGCCAGTTGAGTTTGCCGTCTTCCTCATAGAGTGCGGGTGCGTTGGGTGCCAGGGTGAGTGCATCACGGGTCAGGTCTGAGTTGAACAGGTTGTTTTGATCGATCAGGTAGTAGGCGGACAAGTCCACGCGGAACCGGTTGTCCGAAGAGTGGTGATTGACATTGATGTTGGAAGAAACTTTCCGGTCGGCAAAGTCACCGGGGAATACGGCCGATTCACGGAAGAGCGCACTCTCTGCCAGGAAGTGTGTCTGTTTGTTTCCTCCCGAGAGCGCGACTTTGGCATTGGTGAGGTGAGCAGTCCCTCCTATTAATTCTTTCTGCCAGTTGGTTTCGCGCGACTGATCCCACCGGCCATTGACGTCATAGTCCGATGCGGTGGGAACCCGTTTGTCGTTGGCGAATGCTTCGTTGCGCATTTCGAGATACTGATCGGTATGTAACACGTCCAGCGTACGCGCCACTCTGCCGATTCCCTGATAGTAGCTGACATCGAGTTGTGTTTTTGATGAGCGTGCTTTTTTGGTGGTGATGAGTACTACGCCATTGGCACCGCGTGAACCATAGATGGCAGTTGCATCCGCGTCCTTGAGTACTTCGATGCTGACGATGTCATTGGGATTGATGTTGTTAAGCGGATTGCCTCCGTTGATGATGGCTGCGCTGTAGGTTGAACCGATGGGTGTTGACGTAAAGGGAATGCCATCGACGATATAGAACGGACGGTTACCGTTGTCGGCTACCGAGTTACGCAGGCTATTCTGTCCGCGGATCTGAATGTTAAATGATCCACCGGCGATACCGGATTGCTGCTGAATGTATACCCCGGCCATTCGTCCTGACAATGCCTGCAGCGGATTGCCTACGGGCTGACGGCTGATTTCTTCCGCAGATACTTTGGTGATGTTACCCGTTTGTTCTTTCTCTTTGACTTCCCAGTATCCTGCGTTGACGACTACTTCATTTAATGAAGAGGCATCTTCTGCCAGGGAGATGTTGATGAGTGAACGTCCTTTCACGGCCACCTCCTGTGATTTGTATCCGATGAACGAGAAAACCAGTACATCGGCTTCTTCCGTATCAATGGTAAAGTTTCCGCTGGCATCCGAGGTTGTTCCGGAAGTAGTTCCTTTCACGAGGATGTTCACTCCGGCCATGGGTTGTCCTGTCAATGAATCTATGACGGTACCTTTAATGAGGTCATCGGGTGATGACAGTGATTCTTTGGGTGAAGCGATGAGCCGGTGTTCCCGACTCTTCCGAAGGGTGATGGTGGATTCTTTCTCGTGTACGCGATAGGTCATGTGCAGTGGTGCCAGCAGCTGATCGAGCACTTCGCGCAGCGATGCGGACTCTACGGTAATGGATACCTGTTTATCCAGTGCGTTGTTATTGCGGACATAGAATATTTTTACGTCTGTGTGCTGTTCTATTTCGGTGAGCGCTTGTTGTACCGATACTTCGGTGAGGTTCAGCGTGACTTTGCGGTCGAGTACCTGTGCATAGTTGTTATGTGCTGCCGCTATGGAGCAGAAGAGCATTGCCAGGATACTTTGAGCGGCGGTTAGTTTCATTACTTTCCAGAAATAGATTTCAGCTGTAAAGCATTTTTTTATACCTTCCATTGTTTTGTTTTTGTGTAAGTGTTAGCGCATTCCTGTTTTTATTTTCAGGAGGTGTTGGTGCGGGTGTGGTGGTGATGGAGCATGGTATAGACGGTTAGGTTTTGCTGGATACTGGATTCTGGTTACTGGATACTTGATGCTGGTTACTCGATACTGGTTACTGGATTCTGGTTAGTTTGCTGTAAGGATGACTATAAAGGTTGCTATAGTATCATGGGCAGCCGTTGCCTGAAATGGTTACTGATTTTCCTTTGATCTCGTAGTGCATGTCCATGGTTTCCGCAATCATCAATAAGGTATTGTCCAATGAGTGGTCTGTCAGGTCTGCTGTCAGACGGCAGCGGGTGACGGCCTCTCCTTCTACCTTTACGTTCACTTCAAACTTTTTTCCGATGCGATCAAACACTTCACTCATGGGTGTGTCTGCAAACTTCATGTTATAGTCTGTGCTGGCGATGAGTTGTTCTTTCTCTGCGTCCCCGAATACTACTTTATCATTTACCACACCGGATACAGCATAGGTGATCTTTTCATTAGGCAACACTTCGATGCCTTGTGTATCGGACGATGAAGACAACTTTACTTTACCCGTGAGCACATTGAGTACAATGGTTTGTGAAGCCGTGATCTTCAGTGAAAAGCTGGTTCCCAATACGGTGGCTGTGATGTCACCGCAGGAAACGGTGAACGGATGTTGTGAATCTTTGGCCACTTCAAAGAGCCCTTCACCTTCCAATATCACGTGACGCATCTGATCCCCGGAGGTATACCACGTCAGTTTGCTATGCGGCTGCAGCCAAACGATGGAGCCTTCCGGCAGGATTACTTTTTCTATCTGACTGATTGCCTCTTTTTGTTGTTGTGCCGACTTATTGATCAGCGGCCACACACTCCAAACGGCAATAAAAAGGATAATGAGTCCTGCTGCGATGCGGAGTGCAGGATGATGCCACAGGCGGCGGGTGCGTGGCTGAAAGTGCCTGATGTCTTCCACTGTCACGGATGGATCGATGATGCGTGCATAGAGCAGCGCTTTATCTTCGTCTGACCATTGCCTGTCTTCATCGGATGACTTACGCAATTTCATCCAGATATCTATCTTCCGGCTTTCTTCGGGGGAAGTCTGATCATTGAGATACCGGTCTATGAGTTTATTAAAATCAGTTTGTGCCATGCGTTAAAATGTTCATCAGGTGGAGACACAATTTACTTAATCTCTCCCTACCCTTACTACACTTATAAAGGGACACAGCGGGGAGATTTACTCACCAGATGAAAAGAACTTTGGAGCTGGATGCTTGATTGTAGATGCTGGATACTGGATGATTGATTGTAGATTCTGAATACTGGATACTTATTACTGGATACTAGTCACTATATATAAAGTTATATGTACTGGTTTATCATTGTGATTTGCTTGCTGGAAAAAATAAGCACGCGTTGCAAACGCGCGCCATTGGTTTTAAAGATAACTGAGCAAGGATAAAATGATAATTGAAGGCGAAAGCTTTCTGTAAGACGTGCGCAGGTAGCTGATCGCACGAAAGACATGGTTCTCCGCCATCCGCTTGTTGATGTTCATGCGCTCGGCGATTTCTCCATTGGAGAGGTTTTCCTTGTAGCGCAGCAGGAAGGCGGCACGCCATGTTTCCGGCAGGTTGCTGATGGATTTGTTGATCCATTGTTCCATGGCTACAGGGTCTATCTCCTGCTGCTCTTCTTTATAGATGTCATACACCGCCTCAAACAGTTCATAGTGACGCTCATACTTCTTGCGTACTTCTACTTTCTGGAAGTAGCGCAGCACCTTGCGTTTGACCGCGGTGATTAAGTAGAAACGCAAAGACGACTCTATCTTAATAGTAGCTCTGTTCTGCCATACCCAGGTGAAGACATCGTGGACGATTTCTTCGCAGTCTTCTTTACTAGTGAGGTTGTGACGGGCATAGTTGTAGAGGTCCTTCGCGTATTTTTCATAGATGGCCGCAAAGGCAGCGTCCTCCCCCTGGTTAAGGGCAGTAATCAACTCCGCATCTTCTCCTAGTGGATAGTTACGCATACGCTCCCGGTTTAACAATTGTTAAGTCAGGAACAACACCAAAAAATATGGCGTGAAACCCAACTTATTGTTCTGGAGGTACTCGTATACCTGGAAACGAATAAGCGGGCTCACGCCAATGACGCGAGCACCACACTTATTGCCTCATTTCCATTTAGAAAGTTACGAGTTTTCCAGAACGAGGATTTAAGTGCAAATGCCTTAAAAGGATTTGCAAAAATAATTTATATCAATATCACTTAGTAGGTAATTCCTGTCAAGCAGCTAATTGCTTAGTTATTACTAAGCATAATAGTACTGATCTTTTTCCTCTTTGCAAAGAGGTCATGGCAAAAAAGTCTAAGTTTGAGATTGCTGTAATTGATGAGGTAAAGAAAGTTCGCCTTGCTAAAGGACTAACACAAGATGATATTGCAATGTATCTTAATGTTTCAAGAGGTTTTATTGGTCAAATTGAAAGCCCAAAATCGGATAGCAAATACAATCTAGATCATTTAAATACGCTTGCAAATGAGATAGGCTGCTCACCAAAAGAATTTATGCCCACGAAAGCGATCAAGTAACTTTCAAAGAACAATACATTACAAGGCCCCACCCACTTACTTTCCTCTTGTACCCTATTCTCTTATTTGATTTTAATTTTCAATCCTAGTAACAATTGCACATTACGATTGTTTCAATCTTGGCCATTAACTAATCGAAAAATTGGATAACCTTGTAGTTTTGAAAAAAAATTTACTCAAGTAACTACGGCCTTCCAATTATTATAATCTTATAATAATTGGGCTGGGATTCGGGAATTGACTTAAATTCCTCAATTATAACTAACACAAGAGATTTTATTTTGAGTGGAGTCGAAAGTCTTAAAAAGAAATATC
>JBGATZ010000384.1:0-4739 GCA_044228905.1 Cyclobacteriaceae bacterium
GACCAACATCTGCAAGAAGTTTTAATTCAAGAATGATCCATTTTTCAATACTTGGCTCTCCTGTTTGGGCATGCTGAGGTGCCTGATTGGTTGGCGTAGCAAAGTGTGCATTGCCTTTTCCTCCACGGCCTCCACGCAGGAGAATAACTTCCTGTCCGTCATGATTTACTTCGCAAAGGATAGCATCCGTCTCAGCATCTTTGGCAACCGTGCCCAATGGAACTTCGATGATCTCATCGTTACCATCGGCACCAGTCATGTTAGCGCCTTCTCCGCCTTTACCATCTTCGGCCTTAATGTGCTTGCGAAACTTTAAATGAAGCAACGTCCACATTTGTGCATTACCTCTCAGGATGATATGGCCACCATGACCACCATCACCTCCGTCAGGACCACCCTTATCAATGAATTTTTCCTTGTGGAAATGACGGCAACCTGCACCTCCTTTTCCGGAGCGTCCATTAAATTTTACGTAGTCAATGAAGTTAGGAGAAGACAAAGGAAATTATGATTTACGAATGTGGAATTACAAGTGAACTTGTCAGCCAATGATGGAGCAAATGCTTTTGAAGATGTCTTCCACATTACCAATGCCCTGAATTGTTTTCAATCTTCCCTGCTTATCATAGTAAGGAAGCACGTGTACGGTCTTGGTGAAGTATTCAGTGATGCGTTTGTTGAGTTTTTCTTCTTCATCATCCGCACGATGTTCTACATCTCTGCGTTTGGCAATGCGTGAGCGTACTTCCGCTTCTGTTACGTCCAAAGCGATCACATGATGAATAGCCGTATTGTTATCCTTCATGAATTTATCCAACGCTTCGGCTTGTGCTACTGTGCGTGGAAAACCATCAAATAAAAATCCTTTTGCATTTGGGTTTTTATCCAGTTCGCCCTTCAGCATGGCAATGGTAATTTCATCCGGAACCAATGAACCACTGTTCATGATTTCTTTTACGCGCTTGCCAAGATCAGTATCGTTTTTAGTATGCCAGCGAAACAAATCGCCTGTAGCAATATGAACGAAGCCATATTTCTGGATGAGCTTTTCGCTCTGCGTGCCTTTGCCTGCCCCGGGCGGGCCAAAGAGAACTAAATTAACCATTGACAACGAGTTAGGGTTTTAGAAAAGGAAGGCAATATAATTATCCGGTATCAATTAACAATCGATAGCAAGACCTTGAATGCCTGCTAAATACTAGGGAAATTGTTTGTAAATGTCTTTCAGATTACGGCCAAAGCCATCGTAGTCCAATCCGTAGCCAACTACAAATTCGTCGTCCAGATCAAAGCCAACGTATTTGATATCGATGTTTTTCTCACGGGATGGCGCTTTTCTCAGAAGGCAAATTACTTCCACTGACTTTGCTCCGCGTCCCTTTAGCTCTTCAGTTATGCGCTGAAGGGTAAGTCCTGAATCCGCAATGTCTTCAACGATAATTACATCCTGATTGAAAAGACTTTCCTCCAATCCAATCAATGTGTTGACTTGTCCGGTGCTGGTAGTACCAGAGTAAGAGGCCACTTTGACAAAAGACGTTCTGCAGGAAACGCTCACCTCTTTCAACAGGTCACTGGCAAACATGAATGAACCATTAAGAATGGGGAGAAACAAAGGCGACTTGTCTTTGTATTCCCCGTTGATACGATCGGCAAGTTCTTTTACTTTCTTGTTGATTTTATCAGCAGTGATCAGCTTTTTAAATTCCAGATCTTTTATTTTCATGTCAGTCGTTGCAGCCTCCAATTGATACTCCATCTTTCTCAAAAAATCTTATGCCTGTTTTGCAAAGGACGGCAAAGATAGGTTTTTCATTGACTTCGCTAATCAATTTTAAAAATTCATTGAATCTCAATCGATTTCAATGGGGTTTTGCCTTGGTATAGAACCAAAGATTTTTGTAAAAAACGCCAGGAGTCCGTACAAATGTTTGAGTTGAACCACTTTGTGGTTTTGTAGTTGTATTATTTCTCAACCGCAATTTGCATTTGCGGTTATTGATATTCAATCCTTTGCAGATTGCCTTTATCTTACAAATGATTTAATACTGACTCTTACTAACTAACAAATTCAATTAGTTAATAAGAGTCGTCAATTGCGAAATTATTTTTGTTGTACATCCATTGCCCTTTTGTAAAATCAGGGAAGTCAACCGTTTCGCCACCTAACTCAATTGACGTTTCCGATAATGGAGTAATTGCACTCCACGTTACAGCATCATACACATCCTGTGGTGTATTGGTTTTTCTTTTAACAGATTCCACAAAAGCATTAAGCACAAACCAATCCATTCCACCATGGCCTGCACCGGAAGCATCATTGCCATATTTTTTCCAAAGGGGATGATCATATTTATCAAGCCATGCCTGCGCATCCTCCCAACGATGCGCTTCTTTGCTTTGTCCTTCAATGTAAATGGATTTATTCACATCCATCCAGATGCCTTTGGAGCCTTGTACTCTGAAACCTAACGAATAAGGACGGGGAAGATTAGTATCGTGTTGGAGCAAAACCGTTTCGTTATTGGCGGTGCTGATCATGGTAGTAACTACATCACCTAATTTAAAATTCACTTTTGCATTTGGATGATTCTCTCCTCCGGTTTTCACAATAAAATCGTGAAGGCCGCGTGCCTTGGTGGAATAAGAAACCAGTTTGGTGAAGCGATTGCCTCTGTTAATATTCAGCATCATGGCCACCGGGCCAATGCCATGTGTTGGGTACAGATCACCATTGCGATTTACTGAATGCTGTGTGCGCCATTGTGCTTCAGAAAAACCTTTTTCACCGAATTCAGCTCCGCCACCGTATGGATTTTTTCCATCGTTGAACTTCACTTCGCGAAGATCGTGTTGATAGCCACCTTGTAGATGAATGAGCTCTCCAAAAATATTCTGACGCACCATGTTCATCACGGCCATGACATCTCTTCGGTAGCAAACATTTTCCAACATCATCAAAGGCATCCCGGTTTTTTCTGAAGTATGAACAATTTCCCAACACTCTTCCACAGTCATCCCGGTAATCACTTCACAGCCGACATATTTTTTTGCATTCATCGCATCAATGCACATGACGGTGTGCCATTGCCATGGTGTAGCAATAATTACTGCATCGATGTCTTTATTCTCCAGCAGCTTTTTATAGCCGTAAGGCCCATCCATAATGACCTGTGGCTTGGCTTTACCTGATTTTTTTACCAGCTCCAGGCTCATGTCAATCATTCGTTGCTGAATGTCGCATATGGCAATAACATCAACATCCGCTCGCTGAAGAGCAAGCTCCAGGTGACTTTGTCCACGCAATCCCACACCGATGAATCCCAATCTGACTTTTGCCGCATTGTCTTTTGCAAAAACAGCCGATGGAAGAATGGAGAAACCAAGTCCGGCCACCGCGGATGATTTAATGAAGTCTCTGCGTGTAGTGTTTTTCATAAGAGATTTTTTGAAACTGATCTGGATTATAATTCTTTCATTAACCGGTCATAAAGATCGATCATGCTTTTGATATCATCTTTATGCACCTTTTCATCAGGAGTGTGTGGATCTTGTTCGGGAGCCCCAACAAAACACCAGTCAAACGGATAAGGAGACTTCTGAAGTTCTCCACCATCACTGGAACCAGAGCCTTCCACCTCCAGTTGATAATCCACTTTACTTTTCTTTGCGATAGAAATGATCTTATCGACAAAAGCCTTGCGTGGAATATTACGATCACGTAAGGAGATCGCTACACCTTTACCTAATTCAACACCATCAGTTGCCCAGGTAATATCAGAGATCAACGCCTGGCGCACATTCCATTTTTTATAAATATGGCGTGCGAGGTAAGATACCGCACCGCCACCATGTTCTTCCCACGCACTGAAAACAATCAATCCGTCTTTTAATTTTTCTGCAATTTTCAATGCGACATAGATACCAAGACGATCATCGAGATAAGGAGTCTGAACAAATTCTTTTGTTTCGCGAAAATCGATTTTATAAGTAAGTGAGGTTCCTCTCTCAATCACTCTTCCAAATTTATAGAATGCATGATCTTCTTTGTCGAACTCCAGTTCGCATTCAATCTCACCTAATGAGTCAGACCCAACGAGTTTTGTCCCGGCTTCAGCATGCGGACTTCCTATCGACACCAATTGATTAAAATACCGTACTGTAAAACCGATGGAATCCATGTGCGCGAAAATGGCTGTGCGGGGAGTTCCAAATTTCAAGATGAAGCAGTCCTGAAATTCCTCACCTTCAATAATTTGAGGCTGTGTTTTCCACTTCTTCTTTTCTTTTTTGATGTATTTAAGAAGAAACTCTTTCATTGGCCCTTCGTCTCCCGAAGTGGCCCGAACTTCACATAGTTCTTTTAGTAATTTCAGTGACATGTTATTTCTTTACACAACTTTATTCTAAATTTTGATAGAAAAAAAGAAGAATGATTTTCAATATCGGTGAACACAATTCCCTTGCTAATCAGTTTCTGATTGAAATCCGCGACAAAGCGATTCAAAATGACCGGCTACGTTTCAGGAAGAACCTGGAGCGGTTGGGGGAAATTATGGCGTACGAGATTTCAAAGAAATTA
Organism: Cyclobacteriaceae bacterium; assembly: GCA_044228905.1. Lineage (GTDB taxonomy): Bacteria > Bacteroidota > Bacteroidia > Cytophagales > Cyclobacteriaceae > ELB16-189. The sequence goes on from JBGATZ010000384.1 coordinate 4,583, forward strand.
AGTTATAAGCAAAGGAATGTAGCGACATCATTGGGAAGCCTGAAAATCGATTCACCTGAATCTCCCATACTTATAACAATACTCAGGGCAGGACTTCCTTACTTCACCGGATTTCAGAATTTCTTCGATCATGCCAGCAGTGGATTTATTGGAGCTT
>JBGATZ010000385.1:0-4715 GCA_044228905.1 Cyclobacteriaceae bacterium
GTACCGTAATCGTAAAATACAATTCGGAGGAAGTCGGAGCATTGATTGCCAACATTGAAAAGAAATGGAATAGCCTTTCTTCCGAAACTCCTTTCTCTACTTCGTTTTATGATGAAGAGCTTGACAGGAGGTATGAACAAGAACAACACATGGCGTCATTGTTCTCCGTATTCACCGGGCTATCAATTACAATAGCGATAATCGGATTGATAGGATTAGTCGCTTATTCTGCTGAGCAACGTAAAAAGGAAATTGGTATCCGTAAAGTCTTTGGCGCCTCCTTGACAAGTGTCTATGTGATGATCAATAAACAATATGTTCGTCTGGTGATTATTGCATTGGTTATTTCAACTCCTGTAGCATGGTGGTTAATGGAGCAATGGTTGGAAACATTTCCTTATCGTACTCCGGTTAACATATGGATCTTTGTGGCATCAGGTGTTGCAGAGTTGGTGCTGGCTTTAGTTTGTGTAGGATACCTGGCATTGCGTGCTGCCTCCTTGAACCCTGCGCACGTATTAAAAGATGAATAGTAATAAGTAAGACTTTTTAATAAACCGATATGTTCAGAAATTATTTAAAAACCGCAATCCGTAGCATCTTCCGCGAACGCTATTATTCTTTGATCAAGATTGTAGGTCTTGCGCTTGGACTGGGAACAAGCATGGTGTTGTTATTATATGTGTCGCACGAGATGAGCTTTGATAATTTTCATCCTGACATCAAACGCCAGTATCGCATCAATCAAACAAGTATATGGGATCCGAATGGTGGGATCTTCAGTTCAACAGGTCCGGCAGTTTCGATTGCACTTGCAGAAGAATTTCCGGAGATAGAGGAAGTGATGCGCGTGAATACTCCCGGGGGAAATACGATCACTTATCAGCAACCTGATGGAAATGTCTTGGCATTTAATGAGGGGGGTATCTTTGCAGCTGATTCTAACTTCTTCCACTTCTTTGATTTCAAATTGAAAGAAGGAGATCGGTCAACTGCATTGATCGGTGAAAATAAAGTAGTGATCTCGGAAGAAATAGCTAAAAAGTTTTTTGGTGATGAACCTGCCCTGGGAAAATTTCTTCAGATCGGATCCAACGATTCGGGGCCTGGTGATGGTCCGAAACAGGGTAATGCGGGAAGAAGAACGTTGGAAGTTACAGGTGTTACTGAAAAGCAACCGACTAATACACAATTCAATTTCGATTATTTGATCTCTATGGAGACCAATCCAAATGTAAAATTCTTTGAATGGAGCTGGATCTGGACTCAGGTGGTGACGTACGTGAAACTGAGACCAGATGCAGACCTGATTTCAATGGAGAAGAAACTCGAAGGCTTCGCGGATCGTCACGCGCCTGCTTGTCTCAAAAGACTTGGTATGGACTATAATGAATTTTTAAAATCGAAAGGTCCCTGGAAGATTTACATGCAGCCAATGCGTGACGTATATCTTCATTCCGGATCTGCTTCTCCTGGTTCATGGCCAATTGGCAATCGCATAGGGCCAATCGGTGACATTAAGTATATCTACATTCTAAGCACTGTAGCGACATTTATTCTGCTAATCGCAGTCATCAACTTCGTTAATTTATCTACCGCTCGCGGAGCGCAACGCGCAAAAGAAGTGGGGGTGAAGAAAACATTGGGATTAAACCGTTCTTCATTGATTGCGCAATTTCAGGTGGAGCATATCTTACTAACAGCTGTATCCATGATTTTTGGGATGGGCGTAATGGAATTGCTTCGTTTATTAATTCAGCCTTTGATAGGGATACAAATTCCTTTGGAGACGTGGAGTGCTGGCATTTTTATAGCATTAATAATAGGATTGCCAATTGTGATTGGATTTCTCGCTGGCTTATATCCCTCGTTTTATCTTACTGCTTTCCGTCCGGCTCAGGTATTGAAGGGGAAGCTTGCTACGGGTTTTGGATCGTCCGGGTTAAGGAACGCTCTGGTGGTTTTTCAGTTTACGATCTCGATTGCATTAATGGCAGGTACGATCATTGTATTCGAACAGCTGAATTATTTCCGTTCCATGGATTTAGGTTATAATAAGGAAAACCTTTTGATCATCAGAAATGCAGAGCGAACAGGCAAGCAACTGGAATCGTATCGTAATGAAATAGAACGGTATCCGGGAGTCATTTCGACCTCTGTATCTGCCAATATGAGTGGGGGAATGCAAGATGTATTTATGAGGGAAGGTGATGAGAAGAAAGTAACCATGGATCACTATAAAATTGATGAGCATTTCTTTGAAACAATGAAGCTGAAATTATCAGCAGGGAGATCATTCGAGATCAACCGTGGGTCTGATGTAAACGCCACGGTCATCAATGAAACCAGTGCACGTCAACTGGGCTGGACTCCCGAAGAAGCGGTAGGAAATAAAATCCTCTACCTTGATGAGGGGGTAGGACCTTTCGAAATCATTGGAGTGGTTAAAGACTTTCATTTCCAGTCATTACACCAGAATATAGCGCCATTGATGTTTTTAAACATCAATTCTAATATGTACGGAGATAATCGCATTCTCACTATCAAGTATGAAACAGGCAAGAATGATGAGCTCTTAGCTAAGCTTGAAACACGTTGGGATAAATTGGTGAACAATGCTCCATTTGAATATTATTTCCTGGATGATCAGCTAAAGCGCGAGTATAATCAGGAACAGCAGCTGGGGTCACTGTTTTCGGTATTCACTGCTTTGTCAATCACCATTGCAGTGATCGGGCTGGTTGGTCTGGTATCCTACTCTGCGGAGCAACGTAAAAAAGAAATTGGTATTCGTAAAGTGTTTGGGGCTTCACTGACTAGCATTTATGTGATGATCAATACTCAATATGTACGCCTCGTGTTGATTTCATTGGTGATTGCCACTCCGATTGCGTGGTGGTTGATGTTGCAATGGCTGGAGAGCTATCCTTACCGCATGCAAATTAGCCCATTCATCTTTGTGATTGCCGGCTTGGCTGAATTGATCCTTGCACTCGTGTGTGTCGGTTATTTAGCCTTGCGTGCTGCGTCATTGAATCCTTCATCCGTATTGAAAGAAGAATAGGGTTCATTAGGCCTACACTTAATTGCTGCCTGTCCGACTGATAAAGTTGACAGGCAGTTTTGTTTATAAATTACTTAAATTGGTTATTCACCTAACCCATTTGCCCAATGAGAAAGACTCTTTTTATTGTGGGCTTGCTTTGCTCCGCATGCTCCCTCTTAACTGCCCAGGACAAGAAACCACGTATTCTTCTTTATCATGATATGGAAGGACTTGCCGGAGAGGATGACTGGCGACAGTTTAATTTCTCTCATCCAGAGCAATACAAGAAAGGGCAGGAGTTGCTTACTGCAGACATCAACGCGGTAGTTGAAGGATTGTATCAGGGAGGTGCCGGTTTGGTGCACGTAGTAGATGCGCACGGAAGTGGCAACCAGGATCCGGATGTTTTACTGGATAAGCTGGATAAAAGAGCTTCAATGGTTACACGCGATGTTTCTTTCCGTCAGTATGTGGACATTGTAGAACCTGATGTCTATGATGCAGTAGTTTGCGTAGGTATGCACGCTAAGACAGGAAGCGGTGGGTTTGCGTCTCATACATTTACTTTAGGAATGGATATTATTATGGATGATAAATCGATTACAGAAACAGAATTAGTTGCTTACAGTTGGGGTAGAGTAGGAGTGCCTGTCATCTTTGTCTCGGGAGATGATAAACTTGCGGGCGATTTGAAAACCATGCCATGGATTCAATATGTTATCACGAAGAAGGCCACTAGCGCTTCTACAGTAGAATTATTTCCTGTAGATCAGGTTCACAAGGAAATGATTGCGAAGGCAGCCATTTCTGTGAAAAATATCTCCAAAGCTAAAGTGTTGAAATTGAATGAACCGTTCAAAGCCGGCTTGCGTGTAGTTCCTCCTGCAAGTCTGGACAGACTAAAGAACTTTCCTGGAATTGAATACAAAGAAGACAGGGTGTTCTTTATGGCGAAGGATTTTGCTCAGGCCTACGATGGCGTAGTGGCCATTATTGGAGTAGCCACAACTGGATATCTCAGCGTGACTAACGAGATCATTCTGAAACAACCAAATGGAAAAGAATTGCAATTGGAGATTGGAGACGCACGTAATGTGCGCTGGCTGGATTATGAATCTGGAAGATGGAAGCCTGAACCTCCCGCTCAGCCAGCTCCTAGAAAATATCACGGAGCGAGGTAATTGAATTCTGATAAAATGGAACCATAAAAAAAAGTCAGGCCTTTCGACCTGACTTTTTTTTATGTCTGAAGAATTAACTTTAAGGCTTCTTCGGATTTAAAATCTGATTGATACCATTGATCGCTGCCTTCGCATCTTCATTCGCAGGATCTAAGGCTAACACTTTTTGATAATATTCTTTTGATTTAGGTAGCTCCTTTTTGCCTAGTGAATAATATCCCAGGTAGGAATTAGCTTCTATTAAATCACTCTTACTTTTATCAGCAGGTGCTCCAACTGATTTTTCAATTAATTGCTCGTAGAATGGTTTTGCCAATCCTTCTTTCGCTTCGGTATCTAATTGAGAAAGCGTACGTGCTTCCCACAAGTACCCTACAGTCATTGCTGGTTGAAGCTCAATTACTTTTCTGAATGCCGTGTCAGCCACTTGATACTGTTGACTTAAGTAAGCAGATCTTCCTAATGTATAGTAATCGTTAGTAGATGGC
>JBGATZ010000386.1:0-4689 GCA_044228905.1 Cyclobacteriaceae bacterium
GATCACCGGAGTAGTGGCTGATTTCAATTGTGAACCATTGCATTATGAGATCTCACCTGTTTTGATCACTCAGGATTCTTCTGTTTATGCGCAGGCTAATATCCGACTGGAGGGTGTTCGAACTGCCCGAGTATTGAATGAGATTGAATCTGTTTGGAAAAAGAATTTTCCCGATCAGGTATATGAATCAAAATTTCTGAGTGATGAAATTGCTACTTTTTATAAAACCGAAACTAAATTCTATTCTTTGTTATTGGTTTTTGCCGCACTTGCCATTTTAATTTCCTGCATGGGATTATGGGGTATTGCTTCTTTTGTAACATTGAGAAGAGTGAAGGAAGTAAGCATACGCAAAGTGCTAGGAGCGAACGTGCTTTTGCTGGTCTCGTTATTTCTTCGTCAGTTTTTAAGACCCGTGTTAGTTGCCTCACTGGTAGCTCTTCCATTCAGCTTTTATGTGATCGTTAAGATTCTGGAGAACTATGCTTACCGCACTGCTATCACATGGGATTTATTTCTGCTTCCTGTTTGCGTATTGATAGTCATCTCTGTATTAACAGTGAGCGTAAATACGATAAAAGCTTCATTGACCAACCCGATTGATAATCTGAGAAGTGAATAGAAGATATAAACATATTGAGCAAGCCTGGATATTAAAGTTGCTTCGTTTTTTTTGTCCTTCGCATTTGTATGAAGAGATAGAAGGCGATCTGATACAGAAATTCAATAAAGATGCCAACCCTCCTGACGACTTGAACAAACCGCATGAGTACTGGATCAGAAACGCGAAATGGAAGTTGTTCTGGAACACAATTCAGTTTTTTCGCCTCGGAATAGTTTTGAGAAACAGATTTACGATGCAATTCATTCAAATTTCTATATTAAGTAATTATCTGAAAATAGGATTTAGAAGTCTGGCGAGACGAAAAGTGCATTCGTTCATTACCGTCTTCGGATTATCTCTCGGATTGGCAGTTTGCCTGGTTATCTATCACTATGCGGAGTTTGAGAAATCGTATGATGATTTTCATAAAAATGGCGATCTGATTTATCGCACTGTATTTACCGGCTATGAGAATGGTGAGAAGAATTATTTTAGCCCGCGCTTCGGGTATGGATTAGGCCCTTCATTGAAGGAAGATATGCCTGAAGTGACAACTTTCGTAAGGATACGGGAGGAAAATGCAATTGTTAGAAACTCAGATTCATCTGGCAAATCCATTTTGTTTGATGAAAAGATTGACTTTGTGGATTCTACTTTTTTTGATGTTTTTACCTATAAGGCACTACACGGAGATCTGTTGAATTCTCTCGACAAGAAATCGTCAATAGTGTTAACTCAATCAGCAGCGATCAGGTATTTCGGTAATCCATCTCTTGCCTTGGGAAAAATGCTTGATTTATCTACCCAATATGGAGTGAATGGAGTTTATGAAATCACTGCAGTGATAGAAGATACACCTGGCAACTCTCACTTCCAGTTCGAACTTTTGGTGCCAATTCATAATCTTCTGAGTACACCTGCCTATCGTGAGCCTGGAGCGCAATGGGATTGGGTTAACTTCTTTACTTATGTAATGGTTCATCCGGGATCCAATTTGGAAGCAATGAATTCAAAGACAGACGCATTATTGACGAAATATACAGGCCCTAATCCTCCGGGAAGTTTTGTGTTTACTTTTCAGCCTTTGCGACAAATTCATATCTCTGAGCAGGAAGATAACTTGTTCGGCAAACCTCAATTTCTAATGCTTATTGCATTTTTTATTCTTTCCATCGCTTGGATAAACTTTATAAATCTCTCAACATCAAGAGCAATTGAAAGAGCGAAGGAGGTAGGAATTAAGAAGGCTATTGGGGTATTGCGGACACAATTGATCAGCCAATTCATAACTGAATCACTGCTCGTCAATTTTGTAAGCATTGCTTTTGCCGTGATTATTTCTCTGGTTCTTCTGCCATGGCTGGGTGAAATGACGGGTAATGATCTTTCATTCCGTTTTGGCCAGGTGTCCTTCTGGGTATTAATTAGTAGTGTGTGGATTGCCGGCTCTTTAATTTCAGGCATTTACCCGGCTGCAGTTCTTTCTTCTTTTAAAACAATCCACGTGATTAAAGGAAGAATGGTTAGTACAGGCATCGGATTATTTTTTCGTAAAGGTCTCATCGTTTTTCAATTTGCTTCTTCGTTACTTTTGATTGTGGGTACACTTACCATCTACAAGCAGATACAGTTTATGCTACTACATGAAAAGGGTATGAATACATATCAGATGCTGATCGTGGAAAGTCCAAAGAGGATAAGCGAAGCCGACATGGAGTATAAACTTAGTTCGTTCAAGAATGAGATTGCCGGATATTCCTTTGTGCAAAACATCGCTACATCTGGAAGTACTCCCGGAAATGGTTATAGTTTGATTACTGGAATGCTGCGGCTTGGAGAAGAAGAAAACCCGAATCATCGTGAAACAATCTATGTTATCGATGCCGACCCTGATTTTATCAGAACATATGACATTAAGCTTGCATCAGGTCGATCCTGGAATTCTGACCTGATTTCAGATGCCGGAGCGGTGCTCTTGAATGAAACGGCACTTGAAATGTTTGGCCTGGGTGATACTTCAACTGCTTTGAATGAAAGGGTAGTAATAGATAACCGTGACACGGTTTCCATACTAGGAGTATTTAAGGATGTGCATTGGAATTCTCTTCATACGGCAAATATTCCATTGCTCTTAAGACCAAGAACGATTGCGGAAGGACAGTTCTCTATTCACATCAACAGTAATACACATTTGGCGGTCAGTGAAATCGAGGCTGCTTATAAGAAGACTTTTCCCGGTAATCCGTTTAATTTCTATTTCCTGGATGACTTTTTTGATCACCAATACAAATCTGATCGCGCGTTTGGGAAAATGATGTTCTTCTTTTCAGCATTAGCAATTGTCATTGCGTGTTTGGGACTTTGGGGCCTGACTTCATTCACGACTCTTCAAAGAAGGAAGGAAATCGGTATAAGGAAGATATCCGGAGCCGCAGTTCATCGCATTGCCGCCCTTCTGTCAATGGACTATTTGCGACTGTTGATGCTTGCAGTTTTGATTGCTCTGCCTCTTATGATATATGGTATAGATGAATGGCTGCATAACTACGCATTCAGAATGAGTATCACCTTTGACCTATTTATATTTCCAGTCGTTTTACTGTTGCTGATCACCTTGCTGACAGTAGGTTGGCAAATTGCGAAGGCAGCATGGGCTAATCCAATTGATTCATTGAGGGAATGACTGAGCAGCCACAACGATATTTTGCCTTGCGATTATTGCGATGGTTCTGCCCTGAGCACCTGTATGAAGAGATCGAAGGTGATTTGATTCAACGTTTTATTAAAGACCTTAGTCCGGAGGTTTCTGGTACTTCCGGGTTGTCGAACACCGATAGACTACGAAGAGCAAAACGAAGATTGCTATGGAATACGTTTCAATTTATCAGACCGGGAATCATTCTAAGAAATAGTCTTACGATACGATTTATGAAAGTTATGATGTGGAAAAACTATTTAACGACAACTGTCCGAATGTTACAACGGAATAAATCGTATTCCTTCATTAATATTTTTGGACTAGCAATTGGTATTGCCAGCGCGATCCTCATCATGTTATGGGTGGAAGATGAGTACACAGGCAATCACTTCTTCCCCAATCACGAAAATATTTATCAATTGAAGAAGAATAGCACTTTTAACAGTGTTGTCAATACCGATGATGAAATGTGCATTCCGGTTTATCAGGCTTTAAAGTCTGCTGCTGCGAACATAAAAAGGACCTGCTACACAGGACGAACCTATGGTCATACAATCGATTATAAGAACAAGCTTTTTAATAAGGAAGGTCTTGCGGTTTCTGAGGAGTTTCTCCCAATGTTTGGACTGCCTTTAGTAAAGGGATCTATGGACACCGCTTTGGATGATCCGTATTCGATTATGCTTAGCGAAGCAACAGCAAAGGAAATTTTTGGGGAAGAAGACCCGATAGGAAAGTTTGTAAAATGGGATAACAATAAAGAATTAAAAGTTACAGCGATTTATAAAGACATACCCCGCAGTTCAACATTCTGGTTTCACGCAGTAGTGCCTGCTTCCTTTTATGAGCTCACAGAGCAATGGGTGACTACTACAGGCAAAGACTGGAATCATTTCTGGTATAATGTGTATGTTGAGTTGCAACCGGGTAGTGATGTTGATCAGGTAGGTCCTCAGATCAAAGATCTGTTGAAACCTCATGTGAAAGATGATTTGAACAGGGAGCTACTACTTCAGGCCATGGATCGATGGTACCTATATGAGAATTTTGAAAATGGTAAAGAAGCAGGCGGCAAGATAGCATATGTGCGATTGTTTACCTGGATCGCGATTTTTACATTGCTGATAGCCTGTATCAATTATATGAATCTTTCCACGGCTCGCTCCGAACGGAGGGCCAAAGAAGTAGGCATCAGAAAAAGCATTGGGTCTTATCGCTCTGAAATTATCATGCAGTTTTTGCTTGAGTCATTTCTGATAACGACTGTCTCCTTTATTGTGGCTATCCTCATAGTAAAGCTGAGTTTGCCTGCTTACAATAACCTGGTTCATAAACGACTGGAATTGAATCTCTGGTCAGCCGAGTTTCTTTTATTTGTTTCTTCTCT
>JBGATZ010000387.1:0-5071 GCA_044228905.1 Cyclobacteriaceae bacterium
GGTATTAACGTGGTGTGGAATTTTTTTAAGAGTCTTACCTCCTACGATAGAATAAAATATCCTTCTCAGTTCTATGATCCTCAGGCTGCTGATCAAATTCTGAAAGAGATTACCACAACCCAAGATCCCCCCGCAATCATTCAAGTAGCGAAGCCAAACGTTATTCTCATTATTTTAGAGAGCTTTACTTCAAAAATTATTGAGCCATTAGGAGGACAAGCTGGCGTAACTCCCAATATTAACCAATTGATTAAGGAGGGCGTGCTTTTTGATCATTTCTATGCAAGTGGCGACCGAACGGATAAAGGCATTATTTCCATACTGAGTAGCTATCCTGCTCAGCCCAGAACATCTATCATTAAATATCCAACCAAAACACAAACGCTTAGCTATCTTCCAAAAGCAATGGCTGAGTCCGGCTACCACACGTCTTTTATATACGGAGGTGATATTGGATTTGCAAATATGGAGTCTTATCTCACCATGACAGGTTTCAGTCACATTACTGAAGATGATGATTTCGACAGTGAACTGAACAATTCCAAATGGGGAGTTCATGACCACTATGTCTTCAGCAGATTGCTGGAGGAAAGTGATACAGCCCATGCTCCTTTCTTTAAAACGATGCTTTCATTAAGTAGTCATGAGCCTTTCGATGTACCGGTGAAGAAGCCTTATATAAAAATCACGGATGATGCATCACTGTTCCTGAATGCCTGCCACTATACCGATAGTAGCTTGGGTGCATTTATCACACAGGCAAAAACAAAGGCATGGTGGAATAATACTCTGATTGTTGTGACTGCAGATCATGGCCACCGGTTCCCTGATCAGGATGAGTTAAAAGAAAAAAATCGGTTCCACATTCCTCTATTGCTTTTGGGTGGTGCATTGGCAAAAAAGGATACCCTCATCCATACAGTAGGAAGTCAAACTGATTTGGCAACAACCCTTTTAAGTCAATTGAGTTACAAGAGAAAAGCATTCTCTTTTGGAAAAGATTTACTTGCACCGGACGTAAAACCATTTGCAGTTTATGTTTTCAACAATGGCTTCGGCTATGTCGATTCTCAAAATGAATTCATCTATGATTTTGATTTGAAAAATTACATCAAACAATCTGGTCCCGAAGAGAAAAAGAAATGGGGCGAAGCATACATTCAGGCATTATTCACAGACTACAATAAAAAATAATGAGAAAGCTATTATTCTTTGTCTTACTGGCGATTGCATCTCAAGCTTCCCATGCCCAAAATATGGGATTGTCATTTTCTTACTTTATTCCAAAGAATGGTTACTTCTCAACACCCATCAGTCCATTTTCTATTCGTGGCTTAGGAGTTGATCTGAACAAATACATTGCGCTGGAAACCGGGGCCTCTCTCTATCGTATGTCTGGATTGAATGTGAAGGATATGCCTTTTGAAAGTAAAGATCCGATAGTGGGTCCCAATTTTACCGTTTTCGTTCCTGCCGAACTGGTTATTCAGTTCAAAGGAAAAAAAGCTGAATTCGATATTAAAGGTGGTGGTTTTGCTTTCTATGGACTCGGTCAAAAAATTAATTACGGTAACCTGGACAGAGGACTAAGGGAATATCAGGGATGGGATATTGCCAATTCGGAAGTAAAATTCAAAAACAATCCCGGCTTTGGGTATCATTTCGGTGCTGAATTTATTGTTTACCTCAATAGGCAGTTTGGAGTATCCATTGAATCCAATTACCTGGTTGGGCAGGCAAAATTTCCACTTACAGGTAGCTATACAGGAGGATCGCTCAACGGAACAAATGAAACACTTCCTATCGATTTTGCAGACGCGAAAATTGATTTTACCGGTTTTGAATTTTCAATAGGCGTACTGTTTACCGGGAGATAACGAAACTCATTACACTACCTCTTTCACTAAAGGAGTTCTCACCAACACATAAGACACCGCAAATGTGCTCACTACCACAATCACACCGACAATCAAAAATTTAATCAGCGGGTCAATCTGAAGATCTTTCAATAATACAGATCCACCTACCAAAATCAATGGATGCATAATATATGCCACATATGCTCCTCTGGACATTTCATTACCCAATGCTTTTTGTTCATTGGCCTTCACTTTAGCGATTCCTAAAAAGGCCAGAATGATTGAAATCCCTATCAATTGTTCCCACAGGGAAACTGCCAATGATTGAATACTGAATCCTCCCTGGAATGCTTCGAGCGGGCTATTCGTTATGATCTTAATGCTATAGACCGCAGGAAATCCGATGAACAGAAATACTGCAGCCATCTTCAACCAAAAGATTCCTTTCTCATACGTAATCGAGTTGAGCCATTGATTGCGGTGTGCGACCACGCCAAGCGTGAACAGTGCAATGTATTGCGGGAAGTGAGCTAGCTGAAACCCGAATGGCTTTAATGTCCAGCCGATATGAAAGAATATACGAACGATAAAAGTAATCACTCCTAATCCGATGGTAAATATGAGTATAGTCGAATTGGCAGGGAAAGAGTGATGATTGTGTGGAGTTCCACCCGATTTTCTAATTACCCAATAAGCGCATGTAAAAAGTAACAAAGCGGCCGTAAACCAAAGCACTCCCAGACCTATCCACTCCTCCCTGTGAAGATAATAATCAATAAACGACACTTGTACATCTTCACCATAATGAATAGCCAGGTAGATCGTGGCCGGGCCGAGAATCAACGTATAAAATATTAACGGAATGCCTAGTCTCTTTAATCGATCCAACAAGACTGAGCAGCTCCTTTTGTCATAGTGGGAGGATGGAACAAAGAAGGAAGAAAGAAAGAAGAAGAATCCCATGAAGAATGCCTGATTGACTGCTACAAAAACGGTTAGTAACAGTTTTTCCCACTCACCAATCCCTTTCTCGTAATAGTACCATCCTGAGCACCATAGGTAATTGCTGTGTGATGAAGAATAACCAAAACCGTCATCCAGATCCGGATGTTATCAATGTAGGTGAACCGCTCTTTAGTCATGGATAAAGTTAACACTTAAGAAGATAACTAAAATGCGAATAGGTTGCATCATCATTACTTAATGGGTTCATCCGGAATCAGAATTCTGAATACCGCACCCGCATTTAAAACACCTTCTGCTTTAATAACCCCCGCATGGTTCTCTACTATTTTTTTGCAGATAGCGAGACCTATTCCAGTACCCTCATACCTGTCTTTACTATGCAGACGTTGAAAAATTGAGAATATCTTGGCATTAAATGAATTATCAAAACCAATCCCGTTGTCTGAGATGGTGATCTCAAGGTAACGAGCAGATTTTTTTATATCGTAATCATTTACTTCATCTGTATTAAGGAAACGATGCTCAATAGTAATTAATGGCCTTACACCTTCTCTGGAAAATTTCAGAGAGTTAGCAATCAAATTTTGAAACAGCTGACGGAACTGGGAGGGTACCACATTCCATCCCGGCAACTTATTACCTGTAATTTGCGCCTGTGTAATTTCAATTTTATGGTCGAGCATGCTTAAAGATTCATCCAACAGCCATTGCAGGTTAGTAAATTCAAAAGCCTTGTCTCCTGAAATCAGAGACAACGACAGCAGATCATCAATCATGTCCTGCAACCGGCCACAGGAAGTATTTATCTTTCCAAGGTAAGCCTGGCCCTCTTTGGGTATGTGATCTTTATATCCAACCAAAAGACGATCGCTAAACATGGCAATCTTCCGTAGTGGTTCTTTCAGGTCATGACTTGCAACAAAAACAAATTCTTCAAGACTGGCATTGGATTGCTGCAATTGAATGGTTCGCTCACGCAAGGCATGTTCTGCTTCCATTTGATCTGTAACATCTTGTGTTGAACCAAATAACTGCACCGGGTTGCCATTAACATCATTCAGCACTTCGCTCTTGGCATGAAGTATTTTTACTCTCCCGTTAGCCAAAATTATACGATGATGAAACTCATTGGGTTTACCTGTTTCGAGTGATCGCTTTGTGTGCTCAATAACGGATTCCCTGTCTTCGGGGTGAAGGCGGGCAATAAAACCCGCAAAATTAATTTCTACTGATTGTGGCTCCAGTCCATAGATACGATACATTTCATCCGACCACGTTACTTTATCGTTACCAATTTCCCAATCCCAGTTTCCCAGGTGAGCCATAGCTTGCGATTGTTTGAATAACAATTCGCTTTTCTGCAATTGCATAATCAGGTTCTGACGTTCTGTTACGTCCTGTGCAGTGCCTAATATTTCCATTGCCTTACCTTCACTATTGGTCACAATTTCCCCTTTGGCGTGTAACGTCTTTACGTTTTTATCCTGAAGAATAATGCGATAGTAAAAATCAAATGGCCTCAATGTCCGGATCGCCCCCTGAATATTCTCATTAACAATAGTTACATCATCCGGATGATTGAACGTTGCGATGAATTCAGAATCCGAAATAGTATCCGTATCCGGGTTTAGACCGTAAATGCGATACATTTCATCCGACCAGATCAATGTTCGCTTTGAAAGATCCCAAACATAATTACCAATGTGAGTAATGGCCTGTGCCTGCTTGAAATGATCTACATGCTGACTCACACGATTTTCGAGAATCGTGATAAACGTCTTAAACAACCCGGAAACCGATAACTGAATGAAGTCATCGATCTCTTTTACCAGTTCAATTATCTGATTTGGATCATTGGTGTATAAAGGAAGAAACTTCAAAAATGCATTTCTCCGGATGTGTGCTGACAAATTAATATCCTCCACTACAACCAGATCCCGCTCAAACAAAGGAAGCATATTCGTTTTCCACAACGTTAAAGATCTGTCTACATATTCAGAAACGGTGTTAGTGATGATTGCATTGAATATTTCAGTATAATTTTGTACTGAAAATTGATGGAATTGTTCACTCGAAAGATGTTTAAAATACCTCAGCAGAGGCATATCAACTTCAAATGACAAACGGCTGATCTCCTTTGCAAATTGCTCGAGGTGATTCTCAACAAGAAATAAAGCAAAACCAGGAAAGTATTGATAGCGCTTTTCGTTATTGGCCGGAGTACTCATCACCTTAAATCATCAGGT
>JBGATZ010000388.1:0-4713 GCA_044228905.1 Cyclobacteriaceae bacterium
AGACACTGCTGGTAAACTCATGTTAACCATAGAGCAAATTACTTCTGTTGAAAAAACAATGGATGTGCTTGATCAGATGCTTGATTTCAAATTCAAGTCATCAAGGGAAATGCTTTCGGCATAAGGCTGAAGACCAGCGGCATCATTGAAAGCATTAATCATCAATACTTTTTTATAAGTAGGTGAATAATAAACCTCTATAAAAAACTCGCCAGTGTGATAAAGGTAAATTTTGCAATTCCCGAGTTTCCGCATCATCAGGTAATCTGACTTCGTAGTCACCACATCACATTTCTTCTCAAAAGAAGCGTACTTAAAATCATCCAGGGAAATCATATCTCTTCTTGTCATTCTGCCGTGCCTTATTGGAAATAGCGTGCCAATAACTCTGCTTTCTTGTTTTCCTTTCTTTCCAGCGCATTTTTACATACGATCTAACTATTCGATCAGGATTTTATCCCATTTTGGTTCATCAAATCCCAGGCAATAAATCGATTGTTAAGTCCGTTAAACCTGTCGAGCGGTGTATTCGATTAAGGATTTATCAATAAAATCTTTACCCCTTGGAAAACACCGGATTATCTCTTTATATTAGCGGTTGCTTTAACCATATTATGAAACAAATGAAGCATTTTAAGGGTCTACTTTTTTTAGTTGGCGGTTCATTGATTATCAGCTCTTGTTCTCTATTCGGAAACAGAGGTGGAAAACCAACCGCTACCAATCCGGGGCAAATGAGTACCGCTACCGGACTAGCCTACAACGATGAGGATGCAGGAGGATTTGAGGTGAAACCATTCGAAGGTCAGCCTGATGCTCCAAATACAGTTTTCATTGAAGGAGGTCGTGCAGTAATGGGCTCTTTTGAAGAGGATGTAATGCAGTATCGCGATAACATTGAGCGTACTGTATCTGTGGCTTCTTTCTATATGGATGAAACAGAAATCGCCAATATCCACTGGCTGGAATACATGCACTACCTGGCTAAAGACTCTTCACAGGAAGTGTACGCTGCTGCTCTGCCTGACACAATGGTATGGGTAGGTAAGCTTGCTTTCAATGATCCTTATGTTGAGCATTATTTAAGATATCCAGGCTTCCGCTACTTCCCGGTTGTAGGTGTTAGCTGGGCACAAGCCAACGAATTTGCAAAATGGAGAACCCGCGCAGTTAACGTGAAGTTGGCTGAAAACGCAGGAGAAGAATATGCTGAAACAGACGGACGTATTCCTTTGGAATCTGGTATCGTAGTTCCTGCTTACCGTCTTCCTACAGAAGCGGAGTGGGAATATGCAGCGCAGGCTTTGATTGGAACTCAATGGTTGGAAGAAATGCAAACCCACCAGAGAATTTATCCTTGGGATGGTCACGCTCTTCGTAATCCTTACGGAAAACAAATGGGCTTTTTCCTTGCAAACTTTAAGCGTGGTCGTGGTGATTATGCGGGTATTGCAGGTCGCTTGAATGACGGTGCATTGATCACTTCATATATTTATGAATTCCCTCCTAACGATTACGGTCTGTATAACATGGCTGGTAACGTAAGTGAGTGGGTGATGGACGTTTACCGCCCTCTTTCCTTCCAGGATTTTGATGATCTTAACCCAATCCGCAGAGATGGTTTCCTTGATGACTCTAAAGGATATAACAACATTGACAAAGATCCAGCTGCATTTACCTCATTGATCACAGATCGCTCACGCATCTACAAAGGTGGTTCATGGAAAGATGTTGCTTACTGGATGTCACCTGGTACAAGAAGATATTTAGATCAGGATTCTGCAACAGCAACAATTGGTTTCCGTTGTGCGATGATCAGAGCTGGTTCGAACTTCTAAGAAATATTAGAATAATCAGATAGACCCTCCACCAAAAATGGAGGGTTTTTTATTGCGCTTCCGCGATGCAGGCAATACTTAATGAGCAGCCCTGACTGAGCAGATGCAGACCACATGCTTCGATAGTTGCTCCTGTCGTAATTACATCATCAACCAACAGAACTCTTTTATTTCGAATGCTCTCTGAATTCTGGATCGCAAATACATCTTTCACATTATTCCAACGCTCCGCCTTTGTTTTTTTTGTTTGAGTAGTGGTACTTGTTGTGCGAAGCGAAATGCTTTCATCCCATGAGACACCAAGCGATTCGCTCAAACCCTCTGCAAACTTTGAGCTTTGGTTATATCCTCTTTTGCGTCTGCGCGATTCATGAAGAGGGACAGGAACAATGAGATCAAATTGATTTATTCCATTTTCTTTCAGATCCTTTCCATATTGTTTCCCGAGTTTGATTCCCACTTCAGGGTGATTATTGTATTTCAACTCGTGCAGTAAATGCTGAACAATTCCCTCTTTCCTGAATTTGAGAAAGGCCAGTGCGTAGGTTAACGGCAGTCTGCCAATTAATCGTTCTTTGATTGGACTTGAAGCTGAAAGGTGGTAATTGGTTTTGGGAAGCTGGAATAAGCAATGCGTGCAAAGTGTATCCTCACCTTTTACCAGCGCTCCCCTGCATCCATAATAGTTCGATGAGATAAAATCAGAAAATACCAGTTAAGGCCTCCATCTTTGCGATAACAATTAGAAATTAGAATCACATGGAACTTGTAAAGCAATTTAATGAATACCGCAGTAAAATGAATGAAAAAATCATGGCTGCGGACAACCTGATCATCAAACGGATTTTCAATCTGGATACTAATGCTTACCAGGAAGGGGCGCTGGATGTAAAATCAAAAGAACTAATTGGTCTGACCTGTTCTCTGGTACTAAGATGCGATGACTGCGTAAAATATCATTTGGGAAAATGTAAGGAAGTGGGTTTTACAACCGCTGAAGTTCACGAAGCGATGGGGGTAGCTACTCTGGTGGGAGGAACTATTGTGATTCCTCATTTACGCAGAGCGTTTGAATATTGGGATGAGCTTTCCAAATCCTGATTGCCGTGTTTAGTCGTGATCTGGAATTGGACCGTAGGTGGCATAAGCTACTTACCGTAATCAAAGAGAAAATCGGAAAGCAGCCTAAAGACCTGAATGGCGTTCTCTTTTTAATTGGTGTGCAGGAACTCGGCCGTGGAGCAAAACCATTTTCAAAGGAAGAGAAACAAGATCTGATGCACATTGCTATCTGCAAAGTTCTTAGCCTGGTGGGTTATTATCAGCTGGATGGAGTAGATAAGGATGGCTGGCCACACTGGACATTGATTAAAAAGCTACCCCATTTCGATTTGATGGAACAGGAGAAGCTGTTGAAAATGCATGTGATTGAATATTTTGAAAAAGAGCATCAATGGGAGATTAGTCTTGATGCCTAAAATCACCCATCTTACTGTATCCGTCAAATAGGCTTTGAAATCGGCTTCGTTGATTCTTATCTTGTACGTTCAGAAAACTAAGTTGACCATCAATTCGTTTTCTAGAACAGGCTATGGGTGAAGGGATGAATCAAATCGAGAAAAAACTTACCGCTTTCAGGCGTAAGTATTATCTGAACCTCTTTGTAAGAGGGGCGCTACTCACCCTGTCTCTTGTCCTCGCTTATTTTCTTATTGCTTCTCTCATTGAGTACAATCTTTGGCTTGGAGGTACAGCTCGACTATTAATTTTCGGATCCTTCTTTGCGCTGGTTGCTTTCTGCATTTATCGGTTTTTAAGAGAACCGCTTGGTTGGTGGCTTTACAAAAGAGGTATCGGCCAGGAAGAAAGTGCAAAAATGATTGGCCTTTTTTTTCCTTCGATCAACGACCGCTTATTAAACGTTCTTCAACTATCTAAAGAGGCAAAGTCTTCAGCTCTTCTCCAGGCAGGTATTATTCAAAAATCCCAGCAATTTGAAAATGTTTCTTTTGAGAGTGCAATTGATCTTCGTGACAACAGAAGATACCTCAAATATTTTTTTCTTCCTTTTGCACTAATTGTTCTGCTCTGGGTTTTTAATCACCGCATTTTTACTCAAAGCACAAGCCGTATCGTTCAGTTCAACCGGGAGTTTTCTCCGGAAGCCCCTTTTAAATTTTTAATTGAAAATAAAAATCTGGATGCCTTTTTCAATGAGGATTTTACTCTGAATCTTAGACTTAACGGTGATGCCGTTCCTGAGGCTGTTTATATCATTTCCGGATCACAACGATTGAAGATGGAAAGCGCAGCTCCTTCTGCCTTCTCCTACACTTTTGAAAAACTTCAAAATGAAGTTACGTTTCAGTTTGAAGCTTCGGGATTCTTATCCGACACCTACACCATTGGCTTAATTAACCGACCTGAGTTGAGCGGTTTAAATGTTCAACTGGATTATCCTAAATATTTAGGTCGTAAATCCGAACAACTTACAAATGCTGCAAATCTTGAAGTACCTGAAGGCACACGAATCACCTGGAGAATCAGTACCAGCAACGCATCTAAAGCCAAAATCAGTTTTGCAACAGATCCTGGCACGTTAAATGAAATGCAAATAATTGATAATCAGGGATTTAATTTCTCAAAGAGCTTTAACAATCCGGATCAGTATTCCCTCTTTCTTGAAAATGATCATAGTCGTAATCGCGACAACATTTCTTATTCTATTGATGTAATTAAAGATCAATTTCCGGAAGTAATAGTTGATCAATTAAGAGACTCATCTCTTTATAAAAATATTGTTTTGGGTGGAGCTATAAGAGATGATTATGGAATCACGGAACTAAAAATTCAATATCAGATTGTAAACAATAAT
>JBGATZ010000389.1:0-4882 GCA_044228905.1 Cyclobacteriaceae bacterium
ATACATTGCCTGTTGACTTATTTAATAGTCCTCCCACAAAGGCGAAGCAGGCATTTGCGATGTCTTCTGGTAAAATGATTTCATTTAATAAAGTCCGTTTGGCATAGAACGCAGGGAGCTCTTCCACTTTCACACCGTACGCTTTTGCTCTTCCCTCGGCCCAGGCACCTTCCCATATTTTACTATCTGAAATTACTGCATCCGGATTGACTACATTAACACGGATATGATCCGCTCCTAACTCTGCTGCATTCAATCTGCTCAAATGCAATTGGGCTGCCTTTGCTGAACCATAACCTGCATTATTTGGTCCGCTCACTAGTGCATTTTTACTGACAATATTGATTATATCGCCACCAATATCTTGCTTACGCATGATCTCTACGCCAGATTGTGTTACCAGAAACTGGCCTTTGACTAATATGTCGTAAAGAAAATCCCAATCCTTTTCTGTATGGTCCTGAATGGATTTTGAAATAGAAATTCCTGCACAGTTCACTACGATGTCCACACCGCCAAAAGCGAGTGCGGTTGCTTCAAATGCTTTTTTAATCTGATCACCATTCGTTACATCTAATAGGGTCGAAGAATAAGCATCTTTGCCGTATTGTTTTTTAAATTCTTCTTCAGCCTTCTTTAATCGATCACTATCGTTGTCGTTGATGACGACACAACCACCTTCTTCTATAAATTTTTTAGCGATTGCCTTTCCAATCCCGCCTGCACTTCCGGTGATCAATGCGATTTTACCGGTTAATGGTTTCGGCTTTGGCATGCGTTGCAGTTTTGCCTCTTCCAGTAGCCAGTACTCAATATTAAATGCTTCTTGTCTCGGTAACGAAGTATATTCAGAAATGGCTTCTGCTCCTTTCATTACATTAATGGCATTGATGTAAAATTCTGAAGCTACACGTGTGGTTTGTTTGTCTTTGGAGAAAGTAAACATACCCACACCCGGGTATAAAATCACCACCGGATTCGTATCGCGTACCGCAGGACTGTTTGAATGTTTGCATGTATTATAATACTCTGAATACATTTTCCGATAAGCTTCAAATGCAGAAATCAATTTCTCTTTTATTGATTTTGCGTCTCTTAAATCTTCGTCTGGTTTTAATTCTAAAACCAGTGGGCTGATCTTGGTACGTAGAAAATGATCCGGACAACTCGTGCCCATCGGAGCCAGCTTTGATAAGTCATTCGAGTTGATGAATTCCAATATGCGGTCATCATCTGTGAAGTGACCAACCATTCTATTGTATGAGGAGCATAACCCACGAAGGACGGGAGCGAGCAATGCTGCCTGTTTTAATCGTTCTTCTTTTTTTAAAGATTGGATCTTTTGCCCACCGAATACTGGTTTTTTCTTTCCGTAATTTTTCTCGAGGTACTCCGCACATTGCTCAATTACTTCCAATGTGTTAATGTAACTTTCATAAGCAGTATCTCCCCAGGTGAATAATCCATGTGATCCAAGCATAATTCCTTTAATACCCGGATTTTCATCTAAACATTTTTTGAGTTTCAATCCTAAATCAAAACCCGGACGCTGCCATTCTACCCAGCCGATTTTTCCGTTGAAAAGTTCCTGCGTAATCTTCTTCCCATCTTTTGCCGCAGCAATAGCAATGGCTGCATCCGGATGAAGATGATCGATGTGTTTGAATGGAAGAAACCCGTGAAGAGGTGTATCTATCGAAGGAGCTTTCGAAGCAAGATCATAAATGCAATGATTGAATAGTTCCACCATTTCATCTTCATGTTCTATTCCACGGTATATATTTTTTAATGCCCGTAAGCGATCCACATATAACGCGGCAAGTCCGCTGCGCTTCAAGGTTCCGATATCTCCGCCAGATCCTTTCACCCACATCACTTCCGTTTCTTTTCCGCTAAGCGGATCTGTTGCCATTGCTTTGCAGGAAGTGTTACCACCTCCATAATTGGTTAATCTCAGATCTGCGCCTAATAAATTAGAGCGATAAATCAATAACCCTACTTCATCGCCAGCCAGCTCTGCTGCTTTCTTTTCATCCCATAAGTAGCTGACGTGTTTGAATGCTTTACTTGACATGTGTACTTATTTTTTTAATCTTAACTTCTTTCTAAGTAATTGATTCTGAATTCTTGGTACTAGTTGGTGAGTAGCCAGAGTCCAGTATCCAGAATTATTTTAACGAATTCCCCAATCCCACAATCAAAACCGAAAGCATAATCGTAGCGATTCCAATCGTGATCGTTGTCTTTGTTTTCTTACTGACATCCTTCCATTCTTTTAAAATAATTCCCCACACA
This sequence comes from Cyclobacteriaceae bacterium, assembly GCA_044228905.1. Lineage (GTDB taxonomy): Bacteria > Bacteroidota > Bacteroidia > Cytophagales > Cyclobacteriaceae > ELB16-189. The sequence goes on from JBGATZ010000389.1 coordinate 2,296, forward strand.
TTGGCGATGATGATAATGAACGCCATGTGAAGAATCCAGGAGCTTGCTCCATTACCTAATTTACTTTCGCCCATTCCGTAAAAGAAGAATTGCAAAAACCAGGTTGTACCCGCCAAGGCCGAAAAGAAATAATTTCCTGCTAAAGGTGTTTTTGAATTGCCGTAATCACCAAATGTTTTGTTTCGTGTGTTGAGGATCATGCACCAGATAAAATTGGTCGTTAATCCTCCCCATAATAAAACAACATAAGTCACATTATTCTGATACAGCGGATTATGTCCCATGGCAACGGCTACTTCAGCCATTGGCTTTCCTGCTTCAATACCGAAGTTGAAACAGGAACTGAGTATTCCGGACGTGATGGCTACCACAAGTCCTTTGGTCATGTTGAATTCAGCAACGCTTTTCTTCTTGACTTCTTCTGGTAGCTCCGCTTCTTTCATCATTCCTGCTTTGCCGCAGATATAAATACCGATTAAACAAACCACCACACCAAGCAGTACGATTTGGCCCCACGTGCTGGTGAGCATATCCGTAAAGCTTGTCTTTCCATCGGTTGGATTCAGATTATAATAAATGGAAGGAACGATTGCTCCAAATGCAGAACAAAAACCCAATACAACAGAATTTCCCAACGACATTCCGAGGTAACGAACCCCCAATCCATAAGTCAACCCCCCAATGCCCCACAATATTCCAAAAACAATAGTCCAGAGAATAACATCTGAAGAAGTTGATTTAATAATCTCGGAGAATCCTGGTAAAGTAATCCATGCTGCTAAGGGTGGAACGATCAACCAGGAAAAGAGTCCTCCTATGATCCAATAGCTTTCCCACGACCATCCCTTTACTTTACTGAATGGAATGTAAAAACTTCCGGAAGCAAAGCCTCCGACAAAATGAAAGATAACGCCTAAGATGATCTGCATAGAGTGAAGTAAAATTAAAGACGGTATTTTGTCAACTGTCCTGCACCTTCATGAACGACTCCGTTCGATACATACAAATTACGAATGGGTATGGTAAAAAAGAAGCACTTCGGTATTGAAGTGCTTCTAAAATTTAAAAACCTGATTTCTGATTACAGTGGCTTGGCTGGTTTGGGTTTTAGCAGGTGTATTGCGGAATACGGTTTCCACCATCTGTACAATTGTTTCGTTGTCTTTCGCCTTTGGATTTTTAAATACAAAGTACACATCATGTTGCCCTTCGGTAGGCTTAATGTTTGTATTTACTACTATCGACATTAATCTCCTCAGCATACTGAAATCAAAACCTGCTGCTTGTTGTGGTTTTTTTGCTGCCGGCTTTTTATCGTCTTTCTTTTTATTCGCATTATTGCCCGCCATCATTTTTGAGAAGTCTACATCTTTAGGGATGATGGGTTCCGTTTGTCCGATGATTGGTCCATCCGGGCTGTCCAGATGAATTTCAATAATTCCACCAATCGCACCGGTACGAGGTTGTGCCTGTACAACAAATTCAAGTTGTTTGATGTCGGTAAAGTCGATGCCTTTATATCCGATATATGAACCAGATCCAACCAAACTAAATGAACGACTGGGTGTGATCATTAAAACCGTCCCTTTAGTGAAATCAGCAACTTCCGGATCGAGCGCAGGATTTCTCAAAGCAACAATCTTTTCCGAAGTAATTGAACTCAATTGATTGCTTCCTTTGTCTTTATAAGCAGCACGTAATAGGTATCCCCCTTTACCGTTATCACCAGTAGGGATAGCCATTGTAAACTTTCCGCTTAATGGAATTGCCTTTACTTCTGGTTTTTTATCCGCTAACGTCATAATGTAAGCCACCATGGTAGCCGCATCCTGTGGTGAGACATTAGGATGAGCGCTCATCGCATGATCTGCCCACACACCGCTGCCACCAGTAATGATTTTACCTGCGATGCGTTCCTGTCCAGCAATATCATTTTTGTATTTCTTCGCCACATCGATATAGCTGGGACCAACTGATCCTTTATCAATCATGTGACAGGAGCGGCAATCATTTTTGTTAATAAGATTTAGGCCGGTAGAGAATTCTGTCCATTCATCGCTGCTTCTATGGTTTTGTGATATTTCAATGATATCAAATCCCTGAGGAGCATAATCAAAATTTACGGCTACTTCATTGGCTGGAATTTTTCCATCTGCGGTGCTGCCATCTTCTTTGTCAGTTACAGTGATGTTATAATCAATTGAATTCTTGTCAAAGAAGAAAGTCTTGTTTCCTTTGGTAATGTCCAATGCAACTACCGGTGGGTCATTTCCAACTTTTACTTGCAGTGATTGTGTGTTCTTTTCGCCTTTTGTATCTGTAACGGTAAACAACACATCATAAACACCGGCTTCGTTGAATGTGAACGAAGGATTGGCTTCCGTTAACATTTTTACTTCTTTATTTTCTTTCTTAATGCTCCACTCGTATTTCAAAGCACCTTTATCGTATTTGTCGTAATCATCTGTGCCTTCGGAAGAGAATTTCACTTCAAGCGGAGAAGCACCTGCTACTTTATCTACAGTTGCTTTAACTACCGGCTTGCGGTTGCCAGAATTATAATGGATGCGAACGATCTGTGCATTTT
>JBGATZ010000390.1:0-4605 GCA_044228905.1 Cyclobacteriaceae bacterium
TCGGCTGCCCCGGCTAATATCAGTTTTGACTTCAGATAACTTTCTGCTTTGGAGAGTTGATCAAACTCGCCATGAGTAGCAATGTGAAGTATAAATGGACTGGTTAGATTTTTAACGAGCGACTCGTTGGCACGATCTCCTGAAAGTACATTGGTTTTTATTCCTTTTCCTTTTGCCATGAGTTGAATGGACTCTACTTCTTTTTGAGTTCCTGGCAACATAGAAAAACCGCTACGTGAAACGGGAGCATCACTATAGCTCACGTCCACTTCTCTTCCGCGATAGTGATTGATTTCTCCCTTACGACTCATATCAAAGGTGGGATTGCCAATAAGTGCAATCTCCCGGTTGGCCGAAGTTGCTGAGGATGCTGCTGCAAGAAAGTCCCGACCCGTGGATACGCGGGTTAATGCAATTTCATTTAATACATATTTATCAGTCATTGTATTCTTTAATGTCAATGGATTGATCATGTGATACGCGCCATCCCCGCTAAAAAATAGCTTACTCGCTCCGGAAGTAGCTTCATTGATTTTTGCCCAATACAGTTTGTAACTGTCATTGTCTTCCAGGCTGCCATGAATACGGTTTTGATAATTCTTCAATCCGCGCCCGTCAAATGTTTCTCCTTCACTGATTTGGAATAAGGAGGGTTGTGTGTCTCCTTTCTTTACAGCAAACGCCCAGTATTGGACGACAGGTTTATCGAAATTGAAATTTTCGCGATAGATTCTTAAGATCTCAAGATAAACTTCCCCCTGTTTCAGCCTGGCCTGAACTTCCTTCCAGCTTACAGGCTTTAAAAGATCGGAGGGTGCACCAAGTTTTTCATTCACTTTTCGTTCCAGTTCATTAATCCGGATAGACACCTTATTAATAGAGTCGGAAAGAGCTGGAGCAGGTGTTTTCAGGCTAAGCTGATAAAATGCGGCTAACTTGTCTCGTAGCTTTCTGATTTGATTGATTTGAGTAATTAACGTTTTGTCATTGCTCTTCTTCAATCGCTTTTCCTGCTCACGTGTTACGTCCAGGATCATTCCTTTGGTTTGAAGGATTTTATTTAACAATTCTTCTGAGCGATCTTTTGTTTTCTCATTCATGATGAAAAGCAATGAGAAGTAGCGTTCCAGCTTTTGATTATATGCTTTAAAAAATTCTTTTTTTTCACCTTCGGAAAAGAATTGAAAACTCTTTTTTAATGTTTCTTCTTCTTTACTGATCAGTTTCAGACTTTCAGTGCGTGCAGTTTCTACATTTCCTTTTTGTACCTGCAGATTAATATAAGAAGGCTGAACGCTGGTAAATAGCTGATCCCCTGTAGAACCAGCGAACCGGTATTTAGATAATGATTTCATCAGAGCGAAAGCAGATTGATAAGTTTGTTCAGCTTTGTCTAGTTGTTTCGTAAGTTGATAATACATGGCCAGATCAACTTTTCCTTTCGCATACTTTTCGGCCAATGCATTTTGATTCGTTTTGCAAGCTGCGATTACCAATGAAATTGAAGATCCCCCGATGCTTTGAATGCTGGAAGTAAATTCAATGGATTCATTGATTTGCCTTTTTAATGAATCGTGATAGTTGGCCATCTGTTCTTTGGCTGTATTGAATGCCTGCGTGGTATATGCCTGCATTCTTGTCATTTCGCTCAGCCACGCTTCAGTAAATGGAATGGATTCAACGAACTGAAACTGGCTGAAGTAAGCGGTGGCAAGCACTGAATTGTAAACAATGCGCTGACTTCCCAAGGTAGCTTGCTGCGCATCTTTTATTGACTTCTCGTATTGTGCTTTAGCTTTCTTCATTTGCTCCTGCACTTCAGGCGGATCAGTTGCATTTATTTTGAATATCTCATCGGCTGATTGCATGTTCATTGCCAACGCTCCCGATTCGGTAAGTTCTTTTAGTTTTAATGAAGTGGCAATGGACTCTGCATATTGCTGTGCTCCCAGTTGTGCAAGAGCCAGTTCACTATAAAATTGTAATCGCAAGGCTGGCATAGAAGCCTGATCCAGTAATGGCCGTTTGCTTTCAAGGAATTTGATTGTTTTCTCGTAAAGACCTAAGCCACGCTGTACGCGAGAGAGGTCGTTATATATATAGAGTGCGATCTCTGGCGTAACAGTTGAGTAACCGCGGTTATAGAACGGAAAGTTTTTTTCATAAGCATCAACGGCCTGTTGAATGAGCTCTACTGCTTTGGTGTAATCGTATGTCTGTTCATAATAGATGGCAGCCATCTTTCGTGCGTAGAAATATTCTTCATCTTCCTGGGTGAAGAATTTGTTGGCTTCGTCTAAAAGATTTTTAGCGGCTTTAATTTTATCGGGGGCATAAGGCAGGGCACCCATTGCCTGATCATATTTTGTGTAATCAACCTGGCGTGTTCGTGTTTTTTGTGCCACACAACAAACCGAGACAACAAAAAATAAAAAAAAGTAAACCCATCGCATGCCGTGAATTTACGTTGTTAAAACAAATCTTTTATAAGCAATAAAAAGGGATGCCTTTTGAGCATCCCTCTCCTGGATAATTCTCTTTTAAATTAAGCTTTGATCTGAATTACTTCATTATATTCTTCAGATACTGCTCCGTCAACCTCTATTGTAATTACATAGGTGCCTACGGCAAAATTAGCTGGGATAGTAAATGTAGCGCTTGTCCCAGCATCATTTGGTGTCAGCGTTCCAACGGAATCAGTACCGCTTGTAAATACTTCAAAGCGGATTTTTGAAGAGTTTCCTTTAAGATATTGCCCTGTAACGGTAATTGTTTCTCCTGGCTTATAGCTGAATTTATCAAGCTTGGTTATGATAGGTGTGGGAGGAAACTTAACGGTAACCGCATAAACTTGTGTGGAGCCATCCTCTGCTGTTATAGTATAGCTTACCGGGTTTGTAAAATCCTTTGCAGCACCTGATGCAGGGGATACTGTTGCTTTTTCTGAAAAAACGATCGTTGGCACCAACGCAGTCAGAGAAGTTCCTTTTGGAACTGTAAGCTCAATTGTTTTAGCGTCTTCCGTGATCTTACCTTCCACTTCGGGATTTAATGCAGAGAATTTAAATGAGCTGATCACTTTGGCAGAACTTTTTGGATCATCATCATCAGAACTACATGCAAATGCAAATAAAAAGACTAAGAGATAAACAAGCTTTAAATGTTTCATAAATGGTTTAGTTTTTGAGATTTTTGCAATGATATTCATCAAAAGCCTGCCGTGATTTATTTGAACGCTAAGTCTTTATTTCTTTCGATAAGTGCACATTATGCGCTTTAGTTGTGGAATTTTGGATATTTGAATCTTCATTGAATAAAATTTATGATCAAAGCGTACATCGACTCGAACAAAGACCGTTTTCTTTCCGAACTATTTGAAATTCTTCGCATTCCGTCCGTGAGTGCGGATAGCAAATACAAAGGAGACGTTCGTAAGGCAGCCGAGTATGTAAAAGAAAAGCTGATTGCTGCAGGCGCTGATAATGTTGCCCTGATTGAAACGAAAGGTCATCCGGTTGTATATGGTGAGAAACTGATCGATCCCAGGAAACCAACTGTGCTAGTGTATGGACATTATGATGTGCAGCCTGCTGATCCGTTGGAATTGTGGAATACACCTCCGTTTGAGCCAACCGTGCGCGATGGAAAGATTTATGCACGTGGGGCATGCGATGACAAAGGACAATTCTACATGCACATCAAGGCATTTGAAATCCTGATGAAGCATAACCTGCTTTCGTGTAATGTGAAATTCATGATTGAAGGAGAAGAAGAAGTAGGATCAGATAATCTTCCTGTATTCGTAAAAGAGAATCGGGATAAGCTTAAGGCAGATGTAATTCTCATTTCAGATACTTCCCTTATTTCTCTTGAACATCCATCGATCACTGTTGGGTTGCGTGGATTGAGCTATATGGAAGTAGAAGTGACTGGTGCGAATCGAGATTTGCATTCAGGCGTATACGGAGGAGCGGTAGCAAATCCAATCAATGTGCTGGCAGATATGATTTCTTCTTTGATTGATAAAGATGGTCATATCACGATCCCCGGATTTTATGATAAAGTAAAAGATCTTACTGCTGCCGAAAGAGAAGCATTAAACAAAGCTCCTTTCGATTTGAGTGAGTATAAAAAAGAATTAGGTATTGAAGAGATAAAAGGAGAGAAGGGATACACTACGTTGGAAAGAACGGGAGTACGACCAACGTTGGATTGTAATGGAATCTGGGGTGGTTATACCGGTGAAGGAGCGAAGACAGTCCTTCCTTCCAAAGCTTCCGCAAAAATCTCCATGCGTTTGGTTCCGAATCAGGATCCAAATGAAATCACGGAATTGTTTACGAAGCATTTTACTTCCATCGCTCCCAAGTCGGTGAAAGTAAAAGTGACGCCACATCATGGCGGGCAGCCGGCAGTAACGCCAACCGATTCGAAGGCTTATAAAGCTGCTGAAAAAGCATTCGAAGAAGTATGGGGGAAATTACCCATTCCTACGCGTGATGGAGGAAGTATTCCGATCGTAGCTTTATTCAAAAAAGAGCTTGGATTGGATACTGTGCTGATGGGTTTTGGCCTGGATAGCGATGCGTTACACTCACCCAATGA
>JBGATZ010000391.1:0-5307 GCA_044228905.1 Cyclobacteriaceae bacterium
ACGTGTTGAAGATGCGAACGATACGTGTTTCCAGGTTATGGTAAGTGTGATATGCCATAGTAATGGCTTCCTGGAATCGTTTTGCTTCATCATATACACCACGTGGCCCTACTGTATTGACGTTTCCATAATAGTCCTCTGGCTGTGGATGAACAGTTGGATCACCATATACTTCAGAAGTAGATGCAATGATGATGCGTGCTTTTTTAGAACGGGCTAAGCCTAAAAGATTGTGAGTTCCCAATGACCCTACTTTTAAAGTCTGAATAGGAATCTTTAAATAGTCAATTGGGCTTGCAGGTGAGGCAAAATGAAGAATGTAATCCAGTTCTCCCGGTACATGCACAAACTTCGAAACATCGTGATTATAGAATTCGAAGTCTGCCAGTTTAAAAAGATGTTCAATGTTGCGAAGGTCTCCGGTGATCAGGTTGTCCATCGCAATCACATGAAATCCTTCCCTGATAAACCGATCGCACAAGTGTGATCCAAGAAAGCCTGCACCACCAGTAATAAGTACTCTTTTTTTAGCCATAAATTATTTCTCTCCCTACGCTATAGTAAGTGTATCCCAGTTCTTTCATTTGATCGAGATCATACAGGTTCCGACCGTCAAAGATGGTTTTGTTTTTCAGAATGGATGATAGTTTTTCAAAATCCGGTGTGCGGAACTCGGGCCATTCGGTAGAAATTAATAGAGCATCAGCATCATGGGCCGCTTCAAAGGGTGTATTGCAATACAGAACAGTGTCACCAATGAGCTTTTTTACATTGAGCATCGCTTCCGGATCATGTACTTTTACCTGAGCGCCTTCAGCGAGTAATGCATCGATATTGTACAACGCTGGTGCTTCACGGATGTCATCGGTATGTGGCTTGAAAGAAAGCCCCCACATTGCAATGGTTTTCCCTTTCAATGATCCTTTGAAATAGTTTTTTATCTGAGGAATAAGACGTGTTTTCATTTCGTCATTCACCTCTATTACAGACTTAAGAATTTTGAAATTGTACCCGGCATCTTCAGATGATTTTGCCAATGCGTGAACATCTTTTGGAAAACAACTTCCTCCATAGCCTATCCCGGGAAACAGAAATCTTTTGCCAATACGACTGTCTGATCCTATTCCTTTTCGTACATCATCTACATTCGCTCCAAGCTTCTCGCAGAGATTTGCAATTTCATTCATGAATGTAATCTTCATTGCAAGGAAGGAATTAGCGGCATACTTTGTTAATTCGGCAGAACGCTCATCCATAAAAATGAGTGGATTCCCCTGGCGAACAAATGGTGCATAAAGAGTTTCCATTATTTTTTTTGCCTTTGGCGATTCCGTTCCTATGACCACCCGCTCGGGTTTCATAAAATCTTCAACAGCAACACCCTCACGAAGAAATTCAGGATTTGAAACAACATCAAATTCTGTATTTGTTTTGGCTTTGATGCGTGCATGTACTTTATCAGCAGTTCCAACAGGCACAGTGCTTTTATCAACGATTACCGTATAGTCAGTTAATAGTGGCCCCAGATCGTCAGCGACTTTTAAAATGTATTTTAAATCTGCAGAACCGTCTTCGCCCTGAGGGGTGGGTAGCGCGAGAAAAATAATTTTAGCGCCTTTAATTCCTTCTGCAAGATTTGTGGTGAAGGATAGCCTTTCCTGTTTGATGTTTCGTATGAATAAATTTTCAAGGCCAGGCTCATAAATAGTAATATGTCCGGATTGAAGGTTCTTTACCTTCTCCTGATCAACATCAATGCATGTAACTGTATTTCCAGTTTCAGCAAAGCAGGTACCAGTAACAAGCCCCACGTAACCTGTTCCAACGACAGCAATTCTCATTTGGACAAAGAAATTGAGTGGCAAAAATAACCTATTAAAACATTTAGAATTAAAGATTTTAAGTACAAACTAACATTCGTTTGTATCCTAATATTTAATCACTAGATTTGCTTCCCTTAAAAAAAATAGCCCATGGCCGTTCTGACAGAATCTTTAGAAACCGGAATCTCATTTGAGGAAACAGAGAACCAGCAAATGATCGTACAAATGGTGCGTGATTTTGGCAAAAAAGAAATTACTCCCAGGATGATGGAATGGGATGAGAACCAGGAGTTTCCAGTCCCTTTATTTAAGAAGTTGGGAGAATTGGGATTGATGGGAGTGCTTGTTCCGCAAGAATATGGAGGGTCAGGATTTTCCTATTTAGAATATGTTACAGTCATTTCAGAGATAGCAAAGATTGATGGCTCAATTGGTCTATCTGTAGCAGCACATAACTCTTTATGTACAGGTCATATTCTGCAGTTTGGGAATGAAGAACAAAAGCAAAAGTATCTGCCAAAATTGGCCACTGCCGAATGGATTGGAGCTTGGGGTTTAACAGAGCCAAACACCGGATCAGATGCCGGAAATATGAAGACAGTCGCTGTAAAAGAGGGCGATTATTATGTGCTGAACGGAGCAAAGAATTTTATCACTCATGGAAAGTCCGGAAACGTAGCGGTAGTAATTGCCCGCACGGGTGAGGTGGGTGATTCTCACGGAATGACTTCCTTCATTATCGAAAAAGGAACTCCCGGCTTTACCTCTGGAAAAAAGGAAAATAAGCTGGGAATGAGAGCATCAGAAACGGCAGAACTGATTTTCACTGATTGCAGAGTTCATAAGAGTCAGATAATGGGGAAAGAAGGAGATGGTTTTATTCAATCTCTCAAAGTATTGGATGGAGGACGAATTTCTATTGCAGCACTGGGATTGGGCATTGCAATGGGTGCCTATGAGGCTGCTCTTCGCTATTCAAAAGAACGTCACCAGTTCAATAAGCCAATTTCGTCTTTTCAGGGAATTGCCTTCAAGCTGGCCGACATGGCGACTAAGATTGAGGCTGCGCGACTTTTAACATTCCGTTCGGCAGATATGAAAAACAAAGGCATGAATGTGAATAAAGAATCGGCAATGGCTAAACTGTACACCTCAGAGGTGGCAGTAGACGTTGCCAACGAGGCGGTTCAGATCTTTGGTGGGTATGGCTACATCAAAGATTTTCCCGTGGAGAAATACTATCGCGATGCAAAACTCTGCACCATTGGCGAAGGGACCTCTGAAATCCAGAAACTGGTGATTTCCAGGGCTATTTTGAAGTAGTTCTTGCAAGATTGGCCAACAATCTATTATATTTGGTAGCCCCACAAAAGAGAACATGCTTATTATCAACATAAAAGAAAACGAGTCAATTGATAAGGCTCTTAAGCGTTTCAAAAAGAAATTTGAAAAGACAGGCATTTTGAAAGAATTGCGTGCAAGAACAGCATTCGAAAAGCCATCTGTTACAAGAAGAAGTCAGATTATCCGTGCTGCATACAAGCAAAAAATGTATGCGAACGATAATTATTAACAATCAATAGACATTTTGTCAAATACAACTCTGCGTTTTCTGTGCTTACATTGCTATACACACATTTGAGGAACGTGTAGGAAGCAATGGTAGATTCTTTTCTCAAATATCTCGAGTTCGAAAAAAGCGGCGGCCCTAAAACGGTTCTTTCTTACTGTACTGATCTCACCCAGTTTCAACAGTTTATTAACGAAGTTTGGATTAGAGTAAACCAGAGTCATTGACTACGGATTTTCGATCCGTTCTTGGATCGTTCAGTTGGTTGAATTAGAACTGGACGCTGTTTCTATTAACCGGAAGATTGCATGTCTTCGGTCGTTCTACAAATTTTATTGAAGAAGAGGTCATTGAAAAATCCAATGACCAAAACTTAAAGTACTGAAAACGAAAAAAAATTACCGCATTTTATTCAGGAAAAAGAGATGGTCACTCTTCTGATAACAATACGAACTTTAATATCGATCAGTTTGCGAAGCCAGCACGTTTGTTATTTTATGGCACAGGCATTCGTTTGTCAGAGTTGATCACATTAACGGATAATAATATTAACCTTGGGGATCAGACGATTAAAGTTTTAGGAAAAAGAAATAAGGAAAGAATCATCCCCTTTTCGTTCAGTATCGTTTCACTTATTGAGGAGTATCGAAAAGTGAGGAACAAAGAGATAAATAACAAAAATCATGGCCGGTTGTTTGTTACCGATTCAGGTGATGAATTATACCCGATGCTGGTATATCGCACGGTGAAATCATATCTACATGATCGTACTTCAGTTGAGAAGAAAAGTCCACATGTGTTAAGACATTCTTATGCTACGCACCTGTTAAACAAAGGCGCAGAAATTAATGCTGTTAAAGATCTATTGGGTCATAGCAGTCTTGCCGCAACTCAGGTCTACACGCATAACTCGATGGAAAAACTGAAAAAAGTATTTGAACAGGCTCATCCAAAGGCTTGAAGTAAATAATTATTATGAATAAACCAGACTTAATGAAGACACTCTACTAGCTGCCGACAAGCTATACTGCCGGATGTACTAATGTTTCACTTAAATTTTTTTATTATGAAGATTCAAGTTCATTCTATCCACTTCGATGCAGACGTTAAACTGATCGATTTCATTCAGAAGAAGATTGATAAGCTGGAGACTTTTTATGATCGTCTCGTGGATGGAGAAGTTTATTTAAGATTAAACAATGAAGGCGTTGAGAATAAAACAGTAGAAATAAAATTAAATGTTCCGGGCAGTAATCTTTTTGCAAGTGAAAATGCGCGTTCTTTCGAGGCAGCCACAGATCAGGCGACAGAAGCGCTCCGGAGTCAGATTAAGAAATTCAAAACCAAACTAAAAAAAGGACGAGCGTAAAAATAAAAGAGGGCCGAAAGGCCCTCTTTGTTGTATCAAATAATTAGGATTATATCTTAAATGCCTTTTTAACAGCATCCACATAATCCAGTTTTTCCCAAGGGAAAAGTTCTACCTTCATCTTCAATTCATTCTGCTTGCCTTTGTTGAAGATTTTTTCAACCACTTTTGTCTCACGGCCCATATGGCCATAAGCGGCAGTTTCAGAATAAATAGGAGTACGCAACTTAAAACGCTCTTCAATGAAATAAGGACGCATGTCGAAGATCTTTTCAATCTTCTTTGCAATCTCACCGTCTGTTACATTCACTTTAGCTGTGCCATAAGTGTTAACGTATAATCCAACCGGTTTAGCTACGCCAATCGCATAGGCAACCTGTACCAATACCTCATCGCACACGCCTGCAGCGACCAGGTTCTTGGCAATGTGACGTGTCGCGTAAGCCGCAGAACGGTCTACTTTGGAAGGATCTTTTCCTGAGAAAGCACCACCACCGTGAGCACCTTTACCTCCATAAGTATCTACAATGATCTTACGACCTGTT
>JBGATZ010000392.1:0-4521 GCA_044228905.1 Cyclobacteriaceae bacterium
CCTTCACTAACTTCGAAGTCTTTGCGGCAAGCAATACATCGCGGTTGAAAAGTGTTTGAGTAGCGATAATCTGCGGGGCAGACGTATAGTTTGTTCCGCTTCTGAAAGTACCCAATCCGGTAACAAGGGTTTGCAACTCAATGTTGCGCTGCAAGTTGGCGCTAAGGTTAATCTGAGGATACCAATCTGCTAACTTACTTTTTATAGTAGCCTTCGCTGATTCCTCATCGAGTAAAGACTGCTGCACCAAAGGTTGATGGGCAATCGCATACTGTACTACACGCTCAAGCGTAGCATTTTGTAACAGACTGTCTGTCTGAGCAGCTTGTCCGTTTGTTACCAGCGGCACGAACAAAGCCGTACTAAAAATGAAATAGATAATTCTCCTGAAACTTATTAACATAAAAACTGATTAGTCATTTTTTGAATTTGATTTAACTTTCTTCTTTGGCAATTCCTCACCGAACACAGCCGTGTAGATTACCTGCTTCCTGTCCAGCAAAAACTTTTTATATTCATTGTCACTCATTCCATGCACCATCTGAAAAATGGGTTTCGCAATAACCGGATAGGCACACATAGAACTCAGGTTGATCATAAAATGCTGAGGGGTGATCGGTGCAATTGTGCCTTTGGCAATTTCCTGCTCCAATTCTTTTTTAATCAGATCACTCGATTTGACTTTATCAATCGAGCAAAAGAATTTCATCTGCTCCGGTTTACGCGCCATTTCCGAGATCAGGAAGTTTTCCATAAACGGATATTCCACTCCCCGATCAATCATCATATCAATGTATCCGGCAATTTTTTCTCTAAAGCTTAACTCAGAAGTAAGGATGTTTCGAACTTTTTCCTTTTTTTCGCGTACCGATTCCTCAATGATGGTATCCAGCAATTGCTCTCTGGATCTGAAATAATAATGAATGAGGGCCCGGTTCACCCCAGCCTCATCGGCAATTTCCTGAGTCGTTGCATCCAGAAAACCCTTCTGAAAAAAGACCTTTTTCGCGGTTTTCTTGATTAATTCCTCGGTTTGAACCTGCTCCGACATGTTTAACTTTTTTGTTTAACAATTTTGTTAACGCAAAGAAACAGCGAGAAGGTTCACATGGGTTAAAAGATTTTTAAACTTTATTTTATCGGATCAATCAAAGGAAGAAGGGCAAACGCAAACTTATTTACGTTCGGTAGTGCCAAGCAATAAACCAATGGCAATCAGAAATGTTCCTGACAAACGATCAACCCAAACAAGGTATTTCTCATTTTTCAATCGTTTGATTCCCTGCAATGATACCCAACCATACATCCAGAGCAAGGTACTATCGATAACAATCACAGTGATCCACATAATCAGGAACTGTGTCGCAATGCTACCATGAGGGTTGATGAATTGCGGAAGGAAGGCTACAAAGAATAAAATTGTTTTGGGATTGGATGCTTGCGTAATTACTCCCTGCATAAAAAGTCGCAAAGGAGATTGAACCGCGTTCTGTTCAGAGCTTTTCATCCCCTTACCTGCACCACGAATCATCATAACTCCTACATAAATCAGGTAGGCAGAGCCTGCGTACCTTACTACGTCAAATACTACCTGCGAAGCAAGTATAAAAGCAGTAAGGCCGAGAGCAGAAAGCAAAAAGAAAATGGAACTCATCAAAGATAAACCGAATACACCCCACCCATAGGAAGTGTTTCTTTGCTTAATCGCCTGGCTGGTCACCAATATTACGGCAGGTCCTGGTGAGAATGAAATCAGTACTTCACCCAGCGCAAATATGATCCACGTTTGTAATTCCATATCTAAAAACAATTCAGCAGTCAATATAAACTAAATTGATTTTAAGATTTAGGAAGCGAAAAATAAAATTGAGAACCTTTACCTAACTCACTGGTGAACCACATTTGTCCGCCATTCTTTTCTACAAATTCCTTACATACCAATAAACCAAAACCAGACCCCTTCTCTCCTTTCGTGCCGTTGGTACTGCTGCGATGGCCCCACGAGAACAATTTTCCCGTATGTTCAGGTGCTATACCTACTCCGCTATCCGCCACACAGGTAACGATCTTATTTCCGCTCTCTTTTGCTGATAGTGTGATTGTTCCGTTCTGCGTAAACTTATTTGCATTCATCATTAAATTACGAAGCACGGCTTTGATCATGTTTTCATCACCCACCGGCTTGAGATCGGAATTGATTTCATTTATGATTTTGTTTTCCTTTTGCTGAAATAGCTGAGAGTTGCTTTCCGTAACCTGATTGACGACCTGATCAAGAGCAATGGGTTTACGGGCAATCACATTTTGCTCAAATTGGGTAGTTGCCCACTCCAAGAGATTAGTAAGCAGTCCATTGGCAGATGTAAAGCCTTTCTTCACGTTCGGAATCATATTCTTAAATTCTTCCGGAGGTAAATCATATCGTTCCACCATTTCGAGTAAACCATACAGTGAACTGAAAGGGCTCCTTAAATCATGGCTGATGACAGAAAGTAATTTATTATTGATATCGTTGAGTCGCTGCAATTCAGTAAGCTTCCTCCGGAGTTCCAATTGCTTCATCGCTTGTTTACCTAACACGCGCAGGCTGAGCATTTGAGATTCAGACAAGTTTTTCGGTTTACGATCAATCACACATAATGTCCCCAACTTATATCCTTCTGTATTCACTAAAGGCATGCCTGCATAAAAGCGAATATCCGGACTTCCAGTCACCCAGGGGTTGTCAAAAAAGCGATCATCCTTTGTGGCATCAGGCACTATCATAATTTCATCGTCAAGAATGGCATGGGCACAAAAAGCGTAATCACGATTTCCTTCACGGTCGGTTACGCCTAATTTGGCTTTATGCCACTGCCGCCCTTCATCTATTAAGGTTATTGTAGAAATGGGGGTTTCACATATGGCCGAGGCTAATGCCACCAGTTCGTCAAAGTCTTTTTCAGGTTCGGTATCCAGAATATCATATTCTTTTAAAGCAGCCAGCCGCTTCAATTCGTCTTTCGGTAGTTGAGCTATTCGCATTCGATTTTGGACAAGTATGCAATATCATTGTTATAACAATATTAAGTCTGGTAAGTTTTAGTAAAAAATTACATGGCATTATACCTCAAAAAGTGACAGAAAGTGTTGATTAAAAGCACAATAAAGCCAATTCATTGAAGCTGGAAAGGCGGTCAGATTTTTGTAAAAAAACCCCTTAAATAGTCCAAAATGCTTGTATTTTTGCGGCTCAATTCCCATCATTTCCAATGATTTTATTCTTCCGTACTTCTTCCCAATTGCTTTACGCAGTTGGGCACGCGCAGCCATTTTCTGCCGAAGACATTGAAAAACTTATCTGGCTTTTTGGAGGTGCCAAACCATCTTCTGAAAAATCAATCTCTGGCTTCTTCATCGGACCCCGCAAGGAGATGATTACTCCATGGAGTACCAATGCTACAGAGATCACCCAAACCATGGGAGTGCATGGCATCGAACGAATTGAAGAATTCTTTGAAGTAAAGAATGCCAATGCATCGCATGATCGCATGCTTCAGCGATTGTATACCGAATTGGACCAGAATCTTTTCATCATTCATCATACGCCTGAGCCTATTGTTGAGATTGAGAACATTGCAACATATAGTGAAAAAGAAGGATTAGCGTTAAGTCAGGAAGAAATTGATTACCTCAATGACGTAAGTAAAAAACTGGGAAGAAAATTAACCGACAGTGAAGTGTTTGGTTTTTCACAAGTGAATAGTGAACACTGCCGTCATAAAATTTTCAACGGCACATTTATTATTGATGGCGAAGAGAAGCAGTCAACACTCTTTCAGTTAATCAAAAAGACCTCGAAGGAAAATCCAAACTACATCGTATCTGCTTACAAAGACAACGTAGCTTTTATTAAAGGTCCGCGTCTCGAACAATTTGCTCCTGAGCAACAAGACAAACCTGACTATTTTAAAATCGAAGATTTCGATTCAGTTATCTCTATCAAAGCAGAGACACATAACTTCCCTACAACAGTAGAACCATTCAACGGAGCGGCTACCGGAGGCGGTGGTGAGATTCGCGATCGTCTCGCAGGTGGTAAAGGGTCCATTCCTTTGTCAGGAACAGCAGTGTACATTACTTCTTATCCACGCTTGAATGGTGGAAGACCTTGGGAGAAAAAATTTCAAGAGCGCAAATGGTTATATCAAACACCTGCAGAGATTTTGATCAAAGCTTCTGATGGTGCGAGTGATTTCGGAAATAAGTTTGGTCAGCCGCTCATTGGCGGAAGTGTATTGACATTCGAACATTTTGAGAATGATCAGAAACTTGGATTTGATAAAGTAATCATGCTTGCTGGTGGCGTGGGCTATGCGAAAGAGAAAGACAGTAAGAAAGAACATCTGCAGGCTGGTGATAAAATCGTTTTAATGGGTGGTGATAACTACCGAATTGGAATGGGCGGTGCTGCTGTATCCTCTGTAACAACGGGTGAGTTTGGAAATGCACTGGAGCTAAATGCCGTGCAACGTTCTAATC
>JBGATZ010000393.1:0-4561 GCA_044228905.1 Cyclobacteriaceae bacterium
AATCTTCAACAACTCCAATCACAGTCCACGACCGAAACCCTTTATCTGCAGCATCAAGATCTTCGAATGTGCTGATCTCTTTACCAATCGGATCGATGAGATTAAGTTGTTTCACTGCTGCTTCGTTTAATATTACTCCTGTTGAATCCGAAATGAATTCTTCAGAGAAATCCCTTCCGGACTTGATATTCATTCCCAATGTTTTGACATATTCATAGTCAACCGACCAGCAGTTGAGTGCAATCATCGATTCAGAATTTGGCTGTCCCTTTCCTGCCCAAAATGAATTGCTGTTGTGATTGCCACCAGTAACAGGGAGGAATCCGGAAATGCTTCCTTGTTTAATAAATGAGTTTTTTAAGACTTCGCTTTTAAATGTTTTGATGGTATTGAATGTCTCGGCATTATTCTTTCTGCCATGGCGTAGCGCATATCCATCGTGAACAATGATCACCTGGTCTTTATTAAAACCAATCTTTTTATTTTGGATATAATTCAATTGACGGTAAACCGTAATTGTTCCGATGATCAGAAAGATTGAAATCACAAATTGAAAAACAACCAGTGAACTTCGGATTGCTCCGCTTTTCATCCCCAAGGCCATATTCCCTTTCAATACATTAACCGGTTTGAAAGCGGATAAAAAGAAAGAAGGATATAATCCAGCTAAGATTCCAATTATTAATGCAGCTATGAAAAGAATAATGTAGAACAACCCGTCTCCATAGGGAATAGCTAATTGTTTATTTAACGCTGAATTGAAAGCAGGCAGAAAAAGATAAGCTACTCCCATTGCAATGATAAAAGAAAAGATGCTTAGCAAAACTGATTCAGTAAGAAATTGTCTTACCAGGTGTGAGCGCAACGAGCCCATCACTTTTCTCACCCCCACTTCTTTACCACGATTGGCAGATCGTGCGGTGCTCAGATTCATGAAGTTGATGCTGGCAATCATCATGATGAAAATGGCAATGGCTGAGAACAGATAGATATAAGCAATGTCTCCGTTAACTTCCAGTTCTCCGGTCCGGTCAGAGTGAAGGTGAATATCTGCTAACGGTTTTAATGTATAGTCAAGTTTATTTCCGGAGGCTTTGAATTTCTCCATATCAAACTGACCACCAAAAGCGGCAGCGGCCTGTGGACCCATATATTTATTTATGAAGGCGGGAATTTTTGCTTCCAGATCTTTTGGATCAGCGCCCTCTCTTAACAGAACATAGGTATTGAAATTATTGCTGAGAAAATTATCTGACCGTGCTTCTCTGTTCGGAGGAAGATCCCCCACTTGCTGAGCAGCAAGAATATCAAAATGAAAATGTGAAGCAGCGGGAATGTTTTCGTAAACCACAGAAATTTTCATGTGGTATCGGTTGTCAAGAATGATTGATTTGCCAAGAGCACTTTCTCCCGGATAATACTTCTCCGCGATGTGCCGGCTTACCGCCACAGTGTTGGGTTCCGATAAAGCAGTTTTAACATTTCCTTCAATAACAGGAATAGTGAATGTATCGAAGAATGAATTGTCGGTCCAGATTACTTTATCTTCTTTGATGTTTGTTCCCGCATCTGTTGTTTTCACCAGGTAGGAGGCATAACTACGGAACCGAACGGCTGCTTCAATTTCGGGAAAGTCGTTGAGCATTGCGCCAGCCAATGGTGCAGGAGCAACCGCAAGAATCCAGTGACTTCCACCAAACTTTATTTCAGAATCTATGCGGTAAATCCGATCTGCTTTTTCATTGTACCGATCATAAGAAAGCTCATGAATGACATAGAGTGTAATGATCAAAGACGCAGCCACGCCCACAGCCAGGCCAAATACATTGATGCCAGTATAGAAACGGTACTTGTTCAGGTTGCGAAAGGCGATGGTTAGATAGTTTTTAAGCATGGCAAAGAAGATTGAATTTTTCGAATAGATCGTTTCTTTTTGTATCTGAGTTAGTCCTTCGGTATTTCCGAAAGAGGCAATCACTATTTCATAGGCTTCAATGAATTTTTTTCCGGTATTCATTTCAGACTCTACTGCTGAGCAGACATGGTCAATTACCTCTTCCTGCAAATCATCGACAACTATACCCCGGTGATTCAGGTCTTTAATGATGTAACTGATATGTTCTTCGGTAAGCGACATGTTATTGCATTTCTACCTGAAGCACGTTGCCCATGGTTTTGATGAAGTCTACGAATTCACTCACACGATTCTTCGCCAGAGCTCTACCCTCTGTGGTGAGCGTGTAATATTTTCTTACCCTCTTTCCAATATTCACCGTTTCGGTTTTCAAATGTCCTTCAGCTTCCAGACGGTGAAGTGTAGGATAGAGCGCACCTTCTGTCAATAAGATGCTTCCATCAGAAAGCTCCTTCACGCATTGTGTGATCTCATAACCGTACATCCTTCCCTTTTTGAGAACTTTCAAACAATGGTGGTAAGGGTGCTTCCTTCAGAAGAAGTCGGACGAATGCATAACTGTCTTAATACATAAGATTCTTATGCTTTAGACGTATCAATCGGTCACTCGGTTGCACCAGATAGCTGAGAATTTTTCAAAAAGCTTTAAATTGTGCTCAACTGACGATAAAATGAGGACTGTCTATCTGCTTATCCTTCTGTTTTTAGTGGCCTGTGTAATTGGTGGTGAGATTTATATCTATCAAACCAAGAGTATTGGATTTCTTCAGGCTCCCACCGTTTCAAGAGCATTGTGGATCATCGAATTGCTCGTCATGTTACTGGTTGCCTGCCTGATCGGTTTTGCTATCGCCTGGCAATTGCGGGAACAAGTGATCTCAAATAACCAGGATGAATTGTTTCATCTGGACAGAGAACGAAATGCGCTGGCCGCTCAACTCGAACAATTGAAATCAGAGAATCAGCAAATCCAAGGTCAGCTATCACTGGTACAGGGAAATTTACGTGAGGAGACAAAAGAAGTAAGTCACGAAAAAGACAGATTGAAGGAGGAGCTGACATCGCTACACTCTTATATAGAGGAATTGAAAAGTGAAAAAAGCCAGCACAAAAGAAAAACCGAGCAATTGGAAAGGGAACTTCAATTGAGTCAGGAAAATAATGCGTTACTGAAGAACAACATCGAACATGCAAAAGCGGAAAATGAGCTTTTGAATTCAAAGATTAATAAAACATTCACTCTTCCACCTAAGGATGATTTGAAACTCATTCACGGAATCGGCCCCTCTATTGAAAAGAAACTGAATGCGCTTGGCATTTATTCTTTCCGCCAGATCAGTGAGTTTACACCACGAACAATTGATGAAATCACGGAGACCATCAAATTTTTCCCTGGCCGAATCGAACGTGATAACTGGGTAAGTCAGGCCAGAAATTTTGAGGAAGAGAAAAAACGCCAGATCTCCGAAGGTTAAGCTTTTTTCGATTAAACCGCTTTTTCGTTTCAAATAGCCGATTTGCTAGCTGATCGTATCCAATAGCCCCTAAAATATTTCCCTAAAAATTGTTCTGCATGCAGAACAATTTTATATACCTTCGCTATCGTTTGCATGAAGAGGGAAGAAACCATCGACTTTAATATTAAGGCTGCCTGGCACGGCATCTCGCGCATGTATAATCAACAAGCTGCGAAATACGGAGGCACGATGTCCATCGGTTTTGCGTTGCTTAATATAAATACGGAAGAAGGAACCGCTGCCACTAAGATTGCTCCTTTGATGGGACTTGAAGCCAGAAGCTTAACCCGTTTGCTGAAGTCGATGGAAGAAAAGGGATTGATCTATCGGGAGACGGATAAAAATGATAAGCGTTCAGTGCGCATTATGCTCACGAAAGAAGGAAGAAAGAATAAAGAGAAAGCGCGGGAAACCGTTTTGCGTTTTAATGAAGCCGTGCGTGAGGAAATCCCGGATCAGAAGTTGTCAATCTTTTTTGACGTGCTTCAGAATATCAATCGCATGATTGAGCAAAATAATATGTATGAGAAAGTAACGGAATGATTTAATACATCTCTAAACGAGATATAGCCTACGTAAACACACGCATCGAAATGAAAAGATCTATTCGCAAAGTTGCAGTTCTTGGTTCAGGAGTAATGGGCTCCGCTATTGCATGTCACTTCGCCAACATAGGTTGCGAGGTCTTATTGCTCGACATCGTACCCAAGGAATTAACAGATGAAGAAAAAGCAAAAGGGCTAACTTTTGAAACCAAAGCGGTTCGCAATCGTATTGCTCAAAGTTCTTTTGATCGTTCTATAAAATCCAGTCCGGCTCCATTGATGAGCAAAAAGTTTGCTTCACGCATCAAGCTGGGAAACTTTGATGATGACATGGCGAAGATCAAAGATTACGACTGGACCATTGAGGTAGTTGTAGAAAATCTGGAGATTAAAAAGAAGGTATATGAGCAGGTAGAGAAATTCCGTAAGCCGGGAACTTTGATTACTTCTAATACTTCCGGTATTCCTATTCATTTAATGGCAGAAGGAAGAAGTGATGATTTCAAAAAGCACTTTGCAGGAACACACTTTTTCAATCCTCCCCGTTACCTGAAGTTGTTTGAGGTAATTCCTACAAAAGATAC